>DAOTUX010000338.1:0-13653 GCA_034436475.1 Chloroflexota bacterium
GCCGATGGCCGACGGCACCGGGCCATCCGCCGGCACGAGGATCCCCACGACCCGGGCGTCCGCGGGCACGGACGACGTGACCGTCAGGGTCGCCACGGCGTAACGCGCAATCGAGGGGGCGGGATCGAAGCCGGCATCGACCAGCGATGGCAGGGCCATGTGCATCTCCTCTGGCAGTCACGGGTGACGACAGGTCCCGCTCCGTCGCGTGCCTCGCAGGGTACGCCATGCGCACGCGACGCCGGGAGACCGTCGGGTGTCGAGCCGCGGATACGCCACGAGCGTGAGGAAGTCGCTGAACCCGTCCGCCACGACGAGCCCCTCCAGGAGTTCGGCTGCCTCTCCCAGTCGGCCGGTCGACGGGCCGCCGAGCGCCGCGAGCTCCTGTCCCAGGGTCGCGCGCAGCAGGCCGGCATCCACCGTGCGTCCATCGTCGAGTGTCACGCCGTGCCGGCGCCACTGCCACAGCTGCGAGCGGGAGATCTCGGCGGTCGCCACGTCCTCCATCAGGTCGTTGATGGCCGCCGCGCCGTTGCCTCGCAGCCAGTTGTCGAGGTACTGGAGCCCCACGCTGACGTTGGCGCGCAGGCCAGCCTCGGTGATGCGACCACCATCGATGGCCACGTCCGTGAGCTGGCCGGCCGCGATGACGACGTCCTCACGCAGGCGATGCCTCTGATCGACGCGATCGCCGAACGCCCGATCGAAGACCTCCGTCGCCACGGGCACCAGGTCGGGATGGGCGACCCAGGTGCCGTCGAAGCCGTCGCCCGCCTCGCGCTCCTTGTCCTCGCGCACCTTGGCCAGCGCCCGCTCGGTGACCTCAGGCTGGCGCCGGTTGGGGATGAACGCGCTCATGCCACCGATGGCGTGGGCGCCACGCGTGTGACACGTCCGCACCAGCAGCTGGGTGTAGGCGCGCATGAAGGGCACCGCCATGGTCACCTGTGCCCGGTCGGGCAGGACCATGTCCGACCGCTCCCGGAACGCCTTGATGATGCTGAAGATGTAGTCCCAGCGACCCGCGTTGAGCCCCGCCGCGTGCTCGCGCAGCTCGTGCAGGATCTCGTCCATCTCGAACGCCGCCCAGATGGTCTCGATGAGCACGGTCGCTCGGATGGTGCCGCTCGGGATGCCCAGACGCTCCTGGCCGAACCGAAACACGTCATCCCACAGGCGTGCCTCGAGATGGCTCTCCAGCTTGGGCAGGTAGTAGTAGGGACCGAGCGCAGGACCCGACCCCCGCTCGAGGGCCGCGCGGCCCGCGTGGAACAGGTGGAGCCCGAAGTCGAACAGGCTGGCCGCCACCGGCGCGCCATCCAGCGTCGCGTGACGCTCCTCGAGATGCCAGCCACGCGGTCGCACCACGAGCGTGCCCGTCTGGGCGTTGAGCGCGTAGCGCTTCCCCTCGGGGCTCGTGAAGTCGAGCTCCCGACGCACCGCCCGGAGCAGGTCCGCCTGGCCACCGACCACGTTCGACCACGTCGGCGAGAGCGCGTCCTCGAGGTCGGCCATGAACACGCGCGCACCGCTGTTGAGGGCGTTGATGAGCATCTTGCGCTCGGCGGGCCCGGTGATCTCGACACGCCGGTCGCGCAGGTCGGCCGGGGCGTCCGCCACGCGCCAGTCACGGGAGCGCACGGCGGCAGTCTCGGTCGGGAAGCCGAGCGTGCCACCGGCCGCCAGGGCGGCCCGACGCTCGGCCCGGCGTGCGAGCAGCGTCCGACGCCGCTCCCCGAACCCCCGCTCCAGGTCCGCCACGAACGCGAGCGCATCCGCGCTCAGGATGTGCGCGTCGTCGGTGCCGATGGGCCCGCGGATCTCGATGGTGTGCGACATGTCCCCCTCGGTGTGTATCTCGAGGCAAGCGTAACTTGCGCTGGTGCCGATGCCTCGAGTCCCTTGGGGCCTGGCTACTCGCCCTCGTACATCCGGTCGAGGTCGATCAGCTCGACGTCTCCGCGCGCAGCCGCGGTCGCACGCAGGTCCCGATGGAAGCCTGACCGGCCGAACAGCAGCAACCTGGCGTCCTGGGCCTCTGTCCGGGTTGCTAGCTCCGATCGCAGGCGCACCAGACGAGCGAGGTCGGCCCTCGTGCGCTGTCGGTCGCCACCCTTGGCCTCCCCGATGGCGATGATCCTCTGCCGCTCGCCCGCCTTGGGTCCGAATCCCTCGACGACGACATCCAGCTCGTACTGCGCCCGGGCGTCCCGATCATTGACATGGGCGAAGCCCACCCGCCGCGGTGTCCCACCGAGCGTGGCTTCTGCCGCGTGGCTCGCGGTCCAGTCACGCGCCATCTGTTCGAAGTGCGGACCAAGGACCTGCGATCGGAACCGCTCGGCGCCGGCGGCCCATGCCTCCGCGGTCCGACGAGCCTCGAACCGGGCCGCGTCGGGCCGAACCACCGCGAACTGGAACCGGACCAGCGGTTCGTCGATGCGCAGCAGCGGACGGTTCGGCCGGAGGAGGTCGTGGTCGCGCCTCACGAAGCCGCTGCGCGCCAACTGTCGCAGCGGATGGTCGAGCGATGCCTGGGGTCGACGCAGGTCATTCGCGATCCCTGTCCGCGTGGAGCTACCGGACGCGATCGCGGCCACGACCGACTGGTAGAGCGCCCGATCGCTCATGCCCGGATCTTCTGTCAGGAGATACTCCGCCTCGCGGAACAGGGCATGCGACGGATCGAGCACACCGGACGCGAGCCAGCCGGCAAAGGCCCGAGTCGATCGCGGCGGAGGGCCCGTCAGCAGGTCGCGGTACCCGGGCGTACCGCCCACCACGGCGTGGACCAGAAACGCGGTGGCGGTGTCGCCGATCCCCCAGAACTCACGCGCCGTGCGGAAGTCGAAGGGCCGTACCAACAACTCCGTCGTGACCCGGCCGCGGAGCGCCCGCTGACCCGACAGCAGCGTGGACATGACGGACGGCGCCGACCCGCACAGGATGAGGTGAAATGAGGGCCGCCGACCACTGCGCGCCGCGTCGAAGGCGTGCTGGATGATCGACGGCAGCTCGGGTGACGTCCGAAGGAGGTACGGGAACTCATCGACGATGAGCGTGCGTCCTGCGGCAGCCTCCACGATGGCGTCGAATGCCGTCTGCCAATCATCGAACCTGGCACCGGGGAGGTTCGGACGCCCAGCTAGCTGAGCGACGACGCCAGTGATCCGGGCCAGCGCGGGTGCGCGCTCCTCCTCGAGGGCAGGGTAGTAGGCACCGCCCGCCAGACGTGCGAGGTGGTCGAGCAGGAAGCTCTTGCCCTGGCGGCGACGACCATAGACCAGCGCGATCGAGGGATGGGTCGGGGGCGTCGCGACGAATGCCGCGAGCGCATCCCACTCATGCTCACGATCGAAGACGACGACGGGTCGATCCATGCGCCACCACAAGGGTACGATCCAGTTAGGGGTGAGTCATGCTACCCCTAGCGGTCGGCCCCCGCTCGGTGACCCTGCCGACCGAGTTCCAGCCGCGGGCGTCGGTGGGGGCGCCCGCCGACGACTACTCGCGGCGCATCGTGAGCCCGATGCGACCGTAGGGCGGACGCGGGTCCGTGTGGACCTTCACTCGCGGGTCGGTGGCGTCCTCGCCGGACGGATCGAAGGTCCGGTTCTGCGCCTCGAACGCGACCTCGCTCAACTCCGGGAAGCGCTCCAGCATCACCATGCCGATCTCGTGGACCAGGTGCTGGATGGACAGGCTGACGAACCGATGGAACACCACCGCCGCCAGGTCGGCCACCTGCTGGCCGTCGACATAGCGAGCCGGCTCTGGGGTCACCGCGACCGATGGGTCGACGTACCGCCAGGAGATGTCGATGCACGTGAACAGCATCCGGTCGCGACGCTCAGGCAGGGTCGTGTAGTCGTCGCGCGCGAAGGCCGCGAACGAGGACCCGGTGACCTTGATGAGCTCCAGGCCCACTCGCCCCGAGCGCAGGTCCCCGAGCACGACAGTCCCGTCATCAGCCCGACCGACCTCCACCATGGACACGGACCGGTCGTCGTGACGTCGATGGAACAGCACGTCCGAGGGGCCGAAGCCACCCGCGCCATGAGGCACCATCTGGGCATCGAAGCGTAGCTCCTCCCCACTGACACGGAGGCGCTCCATCTGTGGGTACGTGTCCAGGAACCGCCGCCCCAAGAACCACAGCCAGCCTTCGAGGGTGGGCCCCCGGAAGGCGAGCGACTCGCGGTGGATGAAGTTCTTCATGCTGTCGGTGGCCACCACGTTGGTGTTGTCACCATCGGTGTAGGCCGCCGTGAACGCCTCGCCCATGACCTGCACATCGATGGATGCCGCGAGCAGGGTGTTGGGTCGGCCCTCGAACGCCGATTCGGGTATCCGCCGCACGCCCGCCAGCGGCGTCCCAAAGGTCCGATAGGTCGAGACGTCGGCCTTGCCGTAGTGGGTCTCCAGCCTCATCGGTCGTCCTCCTGCAACCCCAGGTCCCTCGCACGGGCCCGAGCGATGGCCACCACGTCCGTCAGCCCCCGCTGCCGCTCCGCGTCGGGATCCGCGTCGAGCGCGTCCCGCAGCAGCGGCACCATCTCGGAGCGTGGCCGCCCGGCCACGAGGACCACGTATCGGAACCCGAACCGTCGCTCGTACTCCTCGTTGAGCGGGCCGAGCGTCTCGATCGCATCGCGCTGGTCCTCGTCATAGCCCTGCTCGTGATACGAGAGGGCGGACATGCTGTCGGGGCTCGCGCCGATGGGTGGGTGCGCGCCCAGCAGCTCGTCCTGCACCTCGGGCGGTGCCGCGAGCGCGATGGCGAGGGCCTCGCGGAATAGCTCGGCCCACGTGCCGAAGGGTCGCGCATCGGCCAGCCGGTCCAGGAACCGGGGTGCCCGCTCGAACAGGGGCCGGACGGTGTCCAGGAACTCGTCCCGGGGCGCGGCGTCCAAGTCGGCCATGCGCGGCACGGACACGCGTCAGCTCCCGCGGTACGTGGTGGCCCCGTAGGGCGCCACCAGGAGCGGCAGGTGCCACGACCGCGAGGCGTCATCCACCTCGAACTCGAGCGCCACCTCGCGCAGGAACCCGGGTCGCCACAGGTGCAGCTCGAAGGTGACCCGGTAGACGCCTGGCAACAGGTCCCCCACGAGCGCGTGTATCCGCCCGTCCGCATCGGTGACGCCCTCCCCGATGGCTCGCAGCGCGCCATCGTCGAGGAGGCCTGCGAGTCGCACCGGCACCCCCACGGCCGGCCGACCCGTCGTCGTGTCCAGGACGTGGGTCGAGATGGTGGGACGAGCACGTTCCATGCGACCTCCCTGCCCGCACGCGCGGCGTCGACGCTATCCTGCCCGGCCTATGGGAGCGTTGGCCATCACGGTGGGCGACCTGCACTTTACCGGGCGCTGGGCGGACGGCGCACCCCGGACCGTGGCGGCCGTCCGCGCCCTGCTGCCCCTGGAGCGGCGGCTCATCCACGTGCGCTGGAGCGGCGAGGGGTGCTGGATCCCCTTCGGGGACGAGCGCCTCGACGTGCCATGGGAGAACGCCACCAGCCATCCGGCACCCGGGCAGCTCATCGTGTACCCCGGTGGCATCTCCGAGTGCGAGATTCTGCTCGCCTACGGCTCGGTCGACTTCGCCAGCAAGGTGGGCCAACTGGCAGGCAACCATTTCGCATCGCTCACGACCGGTCTGGACCAACTCCCGGAGGTCGGGCGGAGGTGCCTCTGGGAGGGTGCCCAGCCCATCCGGGTCGAGGAGCTCGGGTAGGGCTCAAGGGTGATCGAGGGCGCATCGCGCTTCGACCTCCTGGTGCGAGGTGGCCGCGTCGTCCGGGCCCAGGGGTCGCTCATGGCGGACGTGGCCATCGTGGACGGGCGCATCGCGGCGGTGGAGCCCGGGATCCCGGGGGCGGCGGCGGCCGCCACCGTCGATGCCACCGGGCTGCTCGTCCTGCCGGGTGTCATCGATGCCCACACCCACACGCGCCTCGCGAGCGATGCGGAGCCCGACCGGTTCTTCCAGGACACGCAGGCGGCGGCCTTCGGGGGCACGACCACGCTGCTGGCGTTCGACAACCCGGGGACGGGGATCAGCGAGGGCGTGGCCGGGTCGGCGGTCGCGGCCGCCCGGGAGTGGTTGGACCGCACCCGAGGTGATGCGGCGATCGACGTGGGCCTGTCCGCGGTCATCACGGGGCGGCAGGACGACCCGGTCGCGGAGCTACCCGCGCTCGCGGACCTGGGCATCGCGTCCGCCAAGTGCTTCATGGTCTACGACTTCGGGGTGGATGACACGCGCCTTGCTGCCCTGCTCCGGGCATCGGTGGCGGCCGGGGTCCTCATCCAGGTCCACGGCGAGGACCGCACGATGCTCGAGACGGGCGTCGCGGACCAGCTGGCGGCGGGCGAGGACGGCCCACGGGGGCACGCCCGCTCGCGACCACCCGCGTGCGAGGCGAGCGGGACACGCCGCGCGATCGAGCTGGCACGGCAGACGGGCGCACCCATCTACCTGGTCCATGTGTCCTGCGCCGATGCGGCCCACGCGATCGCGACCGCCCGCGAGGATGGCCAGCGCGTGTAGGGCGAGACCTGCCCCCACTACCTGTCGCTGGACGAGGGTCGGTACCTGCTCTCGCGGTCGGAGGCGATGACCGCGGTCATCTCACCGCCCCTGCGCCCCAGCGCCGACCGCGACCACCTATGGGACGCGCTCGGCGACGGCCGACTCGACCTGGTCGCCTCGGACCACGTGCCAGACCGCCTGGCCATCGAGAAGCTCGACCGCGGCCAGCCCTTCACGGAGGTCTCCAACGGGGCACCCGGCGTTGAGACGCTCCTGGCCGTCCTTTACGGCATGGGCATGGCGGGCGGGCGGATCACCGTCGAGCGCCTCGTGGGCCTGCTCGCCACCCAACCCGCGCACCTGCTCGGGATGCCCGCCAAGGGCGCCGTCGAGGTGGGTCGGGACGCCGACCTGGTCCTGTTCGACCCCACGGCACGGCGCGTCATCACACAGACGGGCCTGCATCACACCAGCGACTTCACCCCGTACGAGGGGATGGAGGTCGCAGGGGTGGTGCGGCAGGTGATCAGCCGGGGCCGGGTGATCGTGCGAGACGGTCGCTTCCTGGGCATCCGGGGCCACGGACGCTACCTCGCTCGGTCCGTCGCGTGCCTCGCCTGAGTCGACCACCTGGCTCAGGGCTGGGGGCCAGGCGCCGGATCAGGTGGGCCTCCGGGCCGTCGAGAGGTCGAGCTGCTCGAGCGGTGCCAACCTGCCCGTGGCCATCGGGTCGTTCTCCTGTGACATCGGCTTCCTGACCCCGACGTCCTCGCGGAAGACGCGCTGGCCCGTTCGCTAGCCCTACCCGCGCCGGGCGGGCCCCAGCCTGCTCCGACGCTCACTTGACCGAGCCGGCCGTCAGACCGGACACGATGAGCCGATTGAACAGCAGCGCCACCACCACGACCGGGATGGCCGCGAGCACCCCGCCCGTGGCCATCGCCCCGAAGTCGACCGCGTGTCGGCCGGTGAACTCCGAGATCGCCACGGGCACCATCTTCGCGTCACGGGTGGAGGTGAAGATGAGCGGGAAGAAGAACTCGTCCCAGGCGAGCAGGAAGCTGAAGATGGCCGTGGCCGCGACCCCCGGCAGGGCCACCGGCAGCACGACCGACCGGAGCGTCCGCACCCGTCCGGCGCCGTCCAGCATCGCCGCCTCCTCCACCTCGCGCGGCACTGACGCGAAGAAGCCGCTCAGGATCCAGACCGCGAACGGCAGCACGAACGACAGATACAGCACCACCAGCACGGCCTTGGTGTCCAGCAGACCCAGGGTGGCCGCCACGAGGTACAGCGGGATGACCGTGGAGATGGCGGGCAGCATCCGCGTCGCGAGGATGAGCGTGACCACGGTGCGTGCGCCACGCAACGGGATGCGCGCGAGGGCATACCCGGCGGGGATCGCGAACAGCAGGCCAAGACCCGTCACCAGGGCGCCGACCACGATGCTGTTGAGGATGGCCGCCCGGAACGTCAGCGCCACATCGTCGGTGTCGGAGGTCGGCACCAGGATGTCCGAGTAGTGGTGGAGGTCGATGTGCTCCGGGATCCAGTGGGGCGGGGTGGCCAGCAGCTCCTCGCGCGGCGAGACCGAGCTGATGACCATCCACGCGACTGGCAGGAAGATCGCCAGCAGGATGACCAGCGTGCCCAGCGCGGCGAGGCTCCGCTCCAGCAACGACGGGCGCATCAGGCTGCCTGACCCTGACGGTCCGCGAGAAGTCGCAGGTAGACCAGGGCCGCGAGCACCACGAACAGCGAGATGAGGAAGCTGAGCGCGGCGCCCCTGCCCAGGTCGAAGAAGCGGAACGTCTCCTGGTACGCGAGGTAGCTGATGACCTGGGTGCCGTTGGCGGGACCCCCGCCGGTCAGGACGTAGATGATGTCGAAGACCCGGAAGGCCTCCACGGTCCGGACCACGAGGATCACCAGCAGCGCGCCCCGCAGGGACGGGAGGGTGATGCGCCAGAAGCTCTGCCAGCGGCTGGCGCCGTCCATGCGGGCGGCCTCGTACAGCTCTCCCGGGATGCCCGCCATGGCCGCCATCACGATGAGCACCACGAACGGGGTGGAATGCCACACGTCCGCGACGATGACCCAGTTCATGGCCGCCAGCGGGTCGTTGAGCCAGGGCACGTAGCGGTCGATGGCACCCAGTTGGAACAGCAGCCCGTTGAGCGCCCCGTAGTCCGCGTTGTAGATCCAGCGGAACATCGTGGCGACCGCGATGGTGGGCACGGCCCAGGGGATGATGATTGCCAGTCGGAGCACTCGCCAGCCTGCGTAGCGTCGACCGATGAAGGCGGCGATGACGATGCCGAGGGCCAGCTCGACGCCCACGGACACGACCGTGAAGTAGATCGTCCGACCCACCGATCGCCAGAACAGGTCGTCGGACAGGATGTCCAGGTAGTTGTCGAGCCCCACGAACCGGCTCTTGCCCGGGGTCTGGAGCTTGACCCGTGACAGGCTGGTCAGCGCGGTGCTGACCAGCGGATAGGCGAAGACCGTGGCCAGGACGATGAGGGTGGGCGCGACCATCGCCCACCCGACGAGCGTATCGGGTCGCAGGCCCCGGCCACGCCCACGCGGCGGGGTGCCAGCCGGTCCGGTCGGGGCCGGGGTCATCGAGGTGCGGGGGTGCCTCGGGAGTGGGCCGTCAGGTCCGCCCCCGAGGGCGATCCCTGGCTACTGCTCCGCGGCCAGGTCCGATGCCGTCTTCACGGCATCATCAAGCGCCTGCTGCGGCGTCTTGGCGCCCGTCAGCGCCTCCTGGATGGCCACCTGGAGCGCCTGCGACATCTCCAGGTAGTAGGGGACCTTGGGGCGCACGTGCGCGTACGGCCACTGCTTCGCGAACATGTCCAGGAGCACCGGCTGGGCGGCCAGCAGCTCCGGGTCCGAGTACAGCGACGTCCACAGCGGCGTCACATGCGCCGCGTATCGCTTCTGGACATCCTTGCTGGTGAGGTACTCGATGAACTGGAAGGCGGCGTCCGCGTGCTCCGAGCCGGCGCTCACCGCGAAGCCCATGGAGCCGTTGTTGCTGGAGCTCACGATGCCTGCGTCCTTCCCTGCCTGGAACACGGGCATGAGCGCCATCTTGATGTTCCCGGCGACCGTCGACTCCTTGGGGTCGTTGGCCAGGTCAAGCATGTAAGCCCAGTTGATGCCGAAGGCGGCCTTGCCCGCAGACATCGTGTTGCGGATGTCCTCCTCGCCGTAGGTGGTCGAGGCAGGGTTGACGAGCCCGGACGTGACGCCGTCCACCATCCATTGGAGGACGGCCACAGCCTCGGGGCTGTTGAACACGGGTGTGCCTGCGTCATCGAAGAACTGGCCGCCGTTGCCGTACAGGAACGCCACGAACTCGGTGATGACGGCCTCGATCTGGCCCCACGCGGTGACGATGGGGGCATCCACGATGCCCTTCTCGCGCATCACCTGGGCCATCGACATCATCTCCTCATACGTGGTCGGCGGTGCTGTGAAGCCGGCGCGCTGGAGCATGTCGTCGTTGTAGTAGAAGTACAGCTGATCGAGCAGCCACGGCAGCCCGTACTGCTCGCCATCGTAGCTCACGATGTCCCAGGCGGCCTGGCTGGAATCGGCCTTCATGTCCGCCGGGATCTCGGCACTGACATCCTTGAGCCAACCCGCTTGGGCGAACTCCGGGAACCAGATGTCGTCCACGAGCATGATGTCGAACGGCGACTGGCCGGCGGCCATGCCGGTCGCGATCTTGTCGTGGAGCGCGTCATAGGCGACGTACTCGGGTGTCACAGTGATGTTGGGGTGGAGTGCCGTGAACTCCGCGATGACCGCGTTCATCTCGTCCGGTGTCATGCCGGCCTGGGCCATCGCGATCATGTTCAGGTCGATCGGCTCGTCCTGGGCCATGGCGCCACCGGCGAGCCCGGCGACCATCGCCAAGGCGAGACCGCTCGCCAGCAGTCCGCCACGCCTTCCTCGTCTCGTCATCTCGACTCCTCCTGTGTTGCCTCAGCCGAGGCACTGGGCGCCGTCTCGACGGCGACCGCCTACTCCCGGTCGGTGACCTTCTGCGAGCGCAGGAGGATGCCGGGTGTTCGACCACGCCCGCGAGCGAGTCCCGCCGCCAGGCGCTGGATGGGGACGCTCATGGTCAGTGGCGACAAGGCCTCGTCGACCGCGGGGAGCGTCGTGACCCACGATCGATGCGTTGTGTTGGGAGACGGTGAGCCGTCGTCGGTGATGAGCCAGGTGGGGCTGCCAAGGGCGGCGGTATCGGCCGCGAGCCGGGTGCACAGGTCCCGGGTCGGGCCGCTGGGCGCCAGGACCACGACCCCCACGTCGGGCCCAGCGACCTCGAGCGGGCCGTGGCGGAACGAGCCACCCGCGAACGCCTCGGCCGGCAGCGCGGCCGTCTCCTTGAGGATGAGCGCGCCGTAGTCCGCCGCGGCCAGTGCCGGTCCCCGGCCGACCACCATCAGGGCGGTGCAGGCACCCAGACCCGCGATGGCCGCCGTGGCCGGGTCCGGGCCGCTGGCGACGTCATGCAGCGACCCGAGCATCGAACCGGGCAGGGCCACCATCGGGTCGACCGGGTCGCTCTCGGCCACCGATCGGGCCAGGAGGGCGAGCACGGCGAAGGTGGTGGCCCAGGTCTTGGTCGCGACGGTCGCCTCGTCGCCCGCCAGGATGGGCAGCACCACGCCCGATCGCGCCGCCATGGCGCTCGCCGGGTCATTGGTGACGCCGACCAGGCGCGGATGCCCGGCACGATGGAGGCGCTCGGCGACCGCCACGGTCTCGGCGCTCCGACCGGACTGGCTGACCAGCACCACGAGCGCACCCGGCCCGATCGCGCCGCCGTCGTAGTGGAGCGTCTCGCCGGCCTCCAGCACCGCCGCCGGCAGTCGCCGGCTGAGGATGCCGACCGCGGGCAGGGCGGCCGACCTGGAGCTGCCCATGCCCACGATGACCACCTGCGATGCGCCATCGGCGAGGCGGGCCGCCGCGCGGAGGGCGGCAGCCCCGCCTGCTGCGTAGTGAGCCGCGACCCGTGCCACGGCCTCCGGCTGGGCGGCGATGTCGCGCTCGAACGGGGTCATGCGAGGCGCCCCTTGACATGACGCGATTCCAGGGCGGCCTGGGTGCGCGCCAGCGACGCCTGCGCAGGGTCGCCGACCTGCTCCAGGTACGCCAGGAACAGCACCTGCACCACCGCCAGCTGGGCCAGCGTGGACGCCATCGGCTCCACCTGGAAGCCGGTGTCGTAGGACACCGTGCCCAGCACGACGTGGGCCGCGCGCGCAAGGGGTGACGCCGCGACGCCCGTGATGGCCACGATGTGCGCCCCCGGCGCCCGTGCCACGCGGACGCTCTCCAGGACGTCGGTGGTGCGGCCGCTGTGGGACACCGCCACCAGCACGTCGCGCTCGTCGAGCAGCGCAGCGGACATCGCCTGCTGATGACCATCGAAATGGGCGGTCGCGTCCACGCCCAGCTTGCGCAGCTTCAGGGCACCCTCGGCCGCCACCAGCCCAGCCGACCCGACACCCACCCATTCCACGCGGCGAGCGTCCACGATCCGGTCGATCGCCTCCCGGACCGCAGCGCCATCCAGGTTGCGGCGGGTCTCGGCGAGTGCCTCGATGCCGGCCGCGAACACGCGCCCGATGTCCTGGTCGGCGTCCTCGAGGGTGGCGCCGGGATATCCTCCCTCAGGGGCCAGGCTCACGGCCTCACGCGCCAGCCCCAGACGCAGGTCCTGATAGCCGCGCAGACCGAGGCGACGGCACAGTTGGGAGATGGTGCCCACCGACACCCCTGCCTCCTCGGCGAGGTCCGTGATGCCCAGGTCCGATGCGCTCCCGAAGTGTTCCAGCAGGTACTGCGCGAGCCGGCGCTGCGCCGGCGCCAGTGCACCCACATCGGAGCCCAGCCGCGCCCGGATGGTGCCGCTGTCCCTCAGGCTGGGGCGGGTGACGGTGGTGACGGCCATGTCGTGAATTATTATCATTGCACGAGCGTCCGTCAATGATCTTCTCATCTTTTGTCGATCGGGGACCACCACTCGGCGACCACCACGGAGGGGGACCGCATGACACGAGCGTCTGCGCGGACGACCTGGGCCATGGGCATCGACGTGGGTGGCACGAGCGTCAAGGGGGCGCTCCTGGACTCGGCCCAGCGACCGCTCGTGCCCATCGTGCGGCTTGCGACCCCGTCGCCAGCGCGGGTCGGTGAGGTGGTGAGCGTCATCGCGGAGGTCGCGGCCCGGCTGATGACGAGCACGGAGGGGCCGCTCCCGATCGGGGTGGCCCTGTCCGGCGATGTGCGGGATGGGCAGCACACCACGGGGGTCAACCTCCATCCCAGCTGGGTGGGCGCACCAGCCAGGTCGCTCATCGAAGCCGCGCTGGGGCGTCCGGTGGCCATCTGCAATGACGCGGACGCGGCGGCCGTCGGCGAGGCCACGCGGGGCGCCGCGGCCGGCGTGTCGGGCGTGGTCGTCGTGCTCACCTTCGGCACAGGCATCGGCAGCGGCATCCTGCTCGACGGCCGGCTCCTGCCCAACTCCGGCCTGGGGCAACTGTCCTTCCGTGGGAGGCCCGCCGAGCGCAGCATCAGCGCGGTCGCACGGGAGCGTCGCGGTCAGACCTGGGCAGCCTGGGCCGCGGAGGCGACACGCTACCTCGAGGCGGTGGACCTGTTGCTGCGACCCGACCTCATCGTCCTGGGCGGTGGCATCGTGAACGCGTTCGACGCGTTCCGGGATCAGCTCACACCGCCCTGCCCACTGGTGCCCGCGGCTCTGGGCGACCTGGCCGGCATCGTGGGGGCGGCCCTGGTCGCGGCACCTCTCCACCCGACTGCTCGCGCCAGGGCCTCCGGCACCCCGCGGGATCCCTGACGATCCGGCGCCTGGGGCGTGCAGGCCGGCCTTGCCGGGGTCATCCACGGCCCCAGGGGCGGGCCCCACGCTCGCGGACCGGCGCCGCACCATGACGATCACCCGCTGCACGCGGGTCTGACGGGGATCTAGGCCGCGGGCCCCGGCGCGTCCCTCAGGGCAGCCGGTCTGTCATGGAACCCGCGCGCGCTGGGTGCGCGCGCCGCCCCGTCACCCCAGGG
>DAOTUX010000339.1:0-5652 GCA_034436475.1 Chloroflexota bacterium
ACCCGCCATCCGGGCCGGACGGTGCTCCGACGTCCCTACCCGCTCGTCCGGCTGATGCGCTGCGTCCATTGCGACAGCACCTTCCAGGGCGACAGTGGCAACGGCTACCGGCGCATCCGCCACGCCCGTCGGCCCGTCTGCAGTCCTTCGGCGACCTATCGCGCGGAGCGCTACGAGGACCAGGTCGCGACGCTGTTCGATGGCGCGACGCTCGACGACTCGGATGTCCGGCTGGTGCTGGGTGTGATGCGAGCGCAAGGGTCCCAGCCGGCCCAGCCCGACCCGACGCTGCTGGCGCTGGCCCGGGAGCGGCTGCAGCGCGACCTCAACGAGGGGAGGATCACGCTCGACATGTTCAGCCGTGAGTGGCGGCGGATCGAGCGACCGGTCATCCGAATGGAGGCCCGACCCGACGAGCTGCGCCTCGCCCGGGCACGGAACGTGCTGGCTGAGTTCGGCACCCTGTGGCGCAACCCGGCGGTGCCAGACCGTCTGCGGGAGGAAGCGATCAGGGAGATCTTCGAGCGCTTCGACGTGGACGGCCCGGAGATCGTCGCCGCTCACCCGCAGCCGAACGAGAACGCGTGGCTGCTGGGTCTCGTGGCGGTCCGTCAGGAACGGTTGCACACGCAACGAGTGATGGAACTGGTCGGGGCGAGAGGATTTGAACCTCCGACCTCAGCGTCCCGAACGCTGCGCGCTAGCCAAACTGCGCCACGCCCCGACCGAGGACCGCGCGCGCCGGGCGCTGCACGGGTGGTGGAGTATAGCGGTCGTGGCTGAAACACCCGAGTGACGTCGTGTCCTCCGGGACCGACGCCCGGAGCCGCCGCCTGATGGGCACCCCGGATCGCCCGCCGGGTGGGGCTACTTACGACGGAACGGTCGAGACGCCGCGCCACGGGCCCCACGAACCAGTCGCAGACACGATCCGAGCGTGGATCCCGGTGAGGACGGAGCCTGTGGGCCCGGCCGGTGTGAATTCCCACCGGTTCCTCCGCCCGTTGCCACACCCCGTGCGCACAGCGGACGCCGACATGACCACACCCCGTGGGTCAGGCGGCACGGCCGCCGACGCGGCCACGGCCGCCGACGCGGGCACGGCCGCCGACGCGGGCACTCGCCCTCAGCCGACCGACCAGGTCGCGTCGATGCGTGGCGGCGCCAGCAGGGTCTGGAGCACCACGCAGTAGCGCTCCGTGCGTTCCTGGAGTCGCTCCAGGCGCTCCGCTGGCACCTCCGCACCCTGCAGGTCGAAGCGAACCCGGACGGCGGCGAAGCCCACCGGCACGTCGGGTACGCCGAGGGTCCCGCGCAGGTCCAGGTCGCCCTCCACCGTGACGTTGATGGTGACGCCCTCCAGACCCATGTTGGCGGCGACCATCTGGCAGGTGATCTGGGCACACGCAGCGAGCGCGCCCAGGAGCAGGTCCCCGGAACAGGCGGACGTGCCCGCGCCACCGACCCCGGCGTGCGCACCGGCCGCCACGAGGGCACGCCCGATGTCCACGGAACAGCTCATGGCACCGTCCGTGGTGCTGCCGGTGGCGCGCAGCGTGACCCGCGCGTCGCCAGGGGTCGTCTGGTAGTGCTCCTTGATGGGCTGCTGGATCTGGCGCAGGGTCGGCTGCATACGGCTCTCCTTGTGGCTGGCGTCGCGAGGCGTGGCTGGCGTCGCGAGGCGTGGCTGGCGTCGCGGTGTCGCCAGGGACCGTCGGTGACACCGCTCACCGCGCCGATCGTAGGGCCCAAGCCGGACCGGGGTCACGCCTGGGATGACAGGCGCAATGCCTCCAGGTCCAGCTCACGCTCGATGCGTCGGAGCACCCCATCCTCGATGACACCCCGATCGCGCAGCTCGATCACCGCCTCGCGTTCGACGGCGTTGATGGACGCGAGGATGGCCTGGTGCTCCATGCGCTCCTGGTCGACCGTGCCGTCCTCGGTCTCGGGTGCCAGGTGCTCGGCGCGATGCTCGAAGTTCGCCTGGAGCCGGTCGAGCAGCGGCAGATGCTCCGGCCATCGCTCCCGCAGTCGGTCGATCTCCTCGAGGGCCGCGTCCACGGTCGCCCGTCGCGCGACGGCCTCCTCGCCGGCATCCCCACCGGTGCTCGACACGCCCATCCGACGCAGCATCCAGGGCAGCGGCAGCCCCTGTCCCACGAGCGTGACGATGATGACGCAGAAGGTGAGGAAGATGAGCAGCGAACGCTCCGGGAACCACAGGGGCAGCGCGAGCGCCGCCGCCAGCGACACGGCACCGCGCATCCCGGTCCACGCGACGATGAACGCCGAGGCCCGGGAAGGCCGTGGCTCGGCGAGCCCGTGCCGCCGGATGGCACGCGGCAGGTGGGCGGTCGAGTACACCCACGCGAAGCGAGCCAGGATCACGGCCAGGCAGATGACGACCGCCTGGAACGCCAGCTCACCGGCCGGGCGGTCGCCCAGCTCCCCGAGGATGACGGGCATCTGGAGCCCGATGAGCAGGAACGCGAAGCCGTTGAGCAGGAACGTCACGATCTCCCACACCCCGGCGCCCAGCAGTCGGGCATCCGCGGCGAGGATGCGCGACGATCGGAACCCCAGGTACAGCCCGGCGGTGACGACCGCGATGACCCCGGAGCCGTGGAGCTGCTCCGCCGGCAGGTACGCGGCGTACGGGATGACCAGTGACAGCGTGACCTCCACGGGCGGGTCGAACAGCCGCGCCCACAGCCACCCCACGGCGACGGCCACCACGATGCCCACGAGCAGACCCACGAGGACCACGTAGGCGAAGTCGGCGACCGCGGTGGTGAGCACGAATGACCCGGAGGCGACGGTCACGATGGCGATGCGGTACGCGGTCAGTGCCGTCGCGTCGTTGACGAGGCTCTCCCCCTCCAGGATGACCAGGACCCGACGGGGCACCGTCAGCTGGCGCAGGACGGCGGTCGCGGCGATGGCGTCGGGTGGCGCCACGATGGCGCCCAGCGCGAACGCGGCGGCGATGGGGATGCCGGCGATGACGATGGATCCGACGACACCGACGACGAGGGTCGTGAACAGCACCAGGCCCACCGACAGCAGCAGGATGGGCCGTCGATACCGCCGCAGGTCCCGGACCGGGGTCCACCACGCCGCGTAGAACAGGAGCGGCGGCAGGAACACGACCAGCACCAGTTCCGGCGCCAGCTCAAGGTGGCCGAGTCCGGGCAGCAACCCCAGGCCCAGGCCACAGATCGTGAGCAGGATGGGCCACGCGATGTTGACCCGTCGCGAGATGGTGACCACGACGGCGCACACGACCGCCATGGCCAGGACCAGTTCGAAGCCCTCCACGCGGCCGATGGTGCCATGGAGCCCATTGCCACAGATGCGCGACCCTCCGCCGGGGGCCCGAAGCGGCGTGAAGCGTGGGGCCGCATGGCATGCTTCGGGACATGACGTCCCGGGTCACGGTCCGGCTTCCGGCCGAGTTGGTCCGGCAACTGGATGTGCTCGTCCCATCCACGCACGCATCGCGGTCGGACGCGGTGCGACGCTCCATCGAGCTGTGCCTGTACCGCCGGGCGTGTGGGCAGGATGCCGCCCGCTACGCAGACGCACCCATGGCCGACGACGAGATGACCCTCGCGGACGACCCGGAGGCCTGGAGCGGCACGCCCGCGTGGTGAGGGGCGAGGTCTGGTTGGCGGCGACGCCTGGTGGACTGCCCGAGCATCGGATGGAGGACGTCTGCCGCGTGCTCCAGCGTGCCCTGGGCTGCGTCTGACCCCGCCGGAGCCATCGGCAGCGACCCGGACCCGACGCCACCCGCCAGTACCCATGGATGACTGTGACGGCCGGCCGCGGCAGGCTAGGGTCGGGCGATGCACCAAGGGCTCCGCATCCGCCTGTCAGCGCTCGCGGCGTCGCTCGTCCTGACCACGACTGCCCTCGTGGTCCCATCGACGGCCGCGGCCTCGCTCCCGACACGCTGGGTGGGCACAGGCCGGGCGTCCAGCTGCACCTCCGCCAAGGTGGTCGCGGCCGTGCGGCGTGGCGGCATCGTCCGCTTCCGGTGCGGGCGCAAGCCCGTGGTCATCCGGATGCGGGCCACCGCCAAGGTCCACAACGACCGACCTGACGTGGTCATCGACGGCGGTGGCAAGGTGACCCTCGACGGTGGGGGCGACCGACGGATCATCTACATGAACACCTGTGACCAGGCCCTGGTCTGGACGACCCCGCATTGCAGCGACCAGGCGCATCCGACGCTCACCATCCGGGACATCACGCTCCGCAACGGGCGCTCGAGGGGCGGCGAGACGGAGGACGGTGGCGGCGCGGTGTTCGTGCGCGGTGGTCGCCTGAGCATCAGCGACGCCCGGTTCTACGGCAACCACTGCGCGACGGTGGGTCCCGATGTGGCGGGCGGCGCGGTCCAGGTGTTCGACCAGTACCACGACCGCCCGGTGACCGTGAGCAGGAGCACGTTCGGTGGCGACGGGTGGAAGGGGAACCGCTGCTCCAACGGTGGTGCCATCGGCAGCATCGGGGTGTCGTGGACCATCACCGACAGCCTGTTCGCGTACAACCGCGCGACCGGCACGGGCGCCAACCCACCCAAGAACGGCCTGCCGGGCGGCGGCAACGGCGGCGCCATCTACAACGACGGCAACCGCATGACCCTCCGCGTCACGCGCACACGCATCCTCCACAACCGCTCCAACGGCGAGGGCGGAAGCGCCATCTTCTTCGTGAGCAACGACCGCTCGGGCGATGTGGTCATCCGCGACTCGACGTTCCGGTCCAACACGGGCTCGACCTTCGACAACCGCCCCGACACGTTCTTCCTGGGCGACGACTGGACCTTCAGCGGCAACTCGGTGCGATAGGCGCCACTCGCGCCGGGCGGCCGCCCTCCGCGGCCTGACGGGACCAGTGCGATGCGTGCTGGTATCGTAAGGATGTAATGCATTCCTTCCAGACGACCCGATGACCGGCATCGGCAAGGTCACCGCCAAGGGCCAGACCACCATCCCGCGCGAGGTCAGGGCGGCCATGTCGGTCGAGCCGGGCGACCTCATCGCCTGGGATGTCGACCCTGACGGTCTCGTCCGTGTGCGCCGCGTCGAGGCGGTCGACGTGGAGTACCTCCGCGCGATCGAGACCACGCTCGGCGAATGGAGCAGCCCCGAGGACGACGAGGCCTACCGTGGCCTATGACAGGTTCGACGTGGTGCGCGTGCCGTTCCCATTCATCGACGGCCCGGCCGCACGCCACCGCCCGGCGCTCGTGATCTCCGATCGGGTGGCATTCGACCATCGGGCGCGACACTCGGTGATTGAGGCCCCGATAGCCGGCCATCGTGCCGGGAGCCACCAGCCCGCGCACTGCCCAGGTGCCCCGGTCAGCCCCCGGTGATCGACTCGAACTCCGCGCGCGTCATGGGGACGGCCGTGCCCAGGGAAGTCGTGTTGGCGAGGGCCGAGCTCTGGCTCGAGACCTTCCAGGCGTCGCCGTATCGGAGCAGCGTGAGGCCGAGGCCATAGGTCTGGCCATCGAGCTCGATGAGGGCGAGCCGCTCGGCCAGCTCGTCGGCGCCGTGGATGGCAGCCATCGTCGCGCTGTTCGCGAGGTACCGCTCGTTGGTCGCGAGGTCCGGCTCCGGGACCCGGACATCCTCC
>DAOTUX010000340.1:0-20449 GCA_034436475.1 Chloroflexota bacterium
ATGATGAGGTCGTCGCGGGTGATGCCCGCGTTGTTGACCAGGATGTCCACCTTGCCCAGGGCATCGAGGGCCGCCTTGATGAGCGCCTCGGCCGATTCGGGCTGGGACACATCGGCAGCCACGGGCACGGCCTTGCGGCCCATGTCCCGCACCTCGTCCGCCGTGGCCTCGGCCGCGGCTGCGTTGCCCTTGTAGCTGAACACCACGTCCGCGCCCTGCGTGGCCAGACGCAGCACGATGGCACGACCGATGCCTCGCGAGCCGCCGGTGACCACGGCGCCCTTCCCGGTCAGGTCGATCATGCGGGTACCTCCGTCAACTCCTGCTTGCGTGCCAGGACGCGTGCCACCACCTCCGGGACCGGGTTGCCGGCGTCCCAGCCGGCCGGCTGGTGGATGGGCGTCAGGCGCGGCGCCTCCGCGGCCCGCAGGCCGTCCGCGGGGTCCGCGGTCCAGGTGACGGCCGCCGCGCCGCTCGTGAAGCCGGCGCCAAAGGCGACGAACAGGACCCGGTCACCCGGACGCACACGGCCCTCCTGCACGGCCTCCGCGAGCGCGATGGGCACTGACGCCGCCGAGGTGTTGCCGTACCGCTCGAGGTCGAGGTAGATGCGCTCCATGGGGATGCCCAGGCCTGCCGCGACCGACTCGATGATGCGGGCGTTCGCCTGGTGGGGGACGAACAGGTCCACCTGGTCGGCGGTCCAGCCCGCCTGCGCGATGGCCGCCAACGCCGTCGACGCGATGGTCTTCGTGGCGTAGCGATAGGTGTCGCGCCCGTTCATGCGCAGGTACTGCTCCGCGCCCGCGAGGACCTCGGGTGTCGAGGGGCGTCGCGCCCCGCCCGCGGGGATCCAGATGCTCCACGCGCCCGCTGGGTCCGCGGTCAGCTCCAGGCCGCTCATGCCCCCACCTGGCTGGTCCGAGGCAGAGACGACCACGGCGCCCGCACCATCGCCGAAGAGGACGCAGGTGTTCCGGTCGGTCCAGTCGAGGAACCGCGTGAGGAGCTCCGAGCCGATGATCAGGGCGTGCCGGGCGAGACCGCTCATGACGTACGCGTGCGCCGTGGCGTAGCCGTACACGAAGCCCGAGCAGGCTGCCCCGACGTCGAACGCGGCCGCGCGCTGCGCGCCCAGCGCCTCCTTGACCAGCACCGAGGTCGCGGGGGTGAGGTGGTCGGGGGTGAGGGTCGCGACGATGATGACGTCGATGTCATCGGGCTGGAGGCCCGCCACGGTCACGGCCCTGAGGCCCGCCTCGGCCGCCATGCTCGCGGTGGTCTCGTCGGGCCCTGCGACCCGCCGCTCGCGGATCCCGGTGCGACTGGCGATCCAGTCGTCGGATGTGTCCACGATGCGCGACAGGTCGTCGTTGGTGAGCACGTTCGGAGGGGTGTAGGCACCCCAGCCGGTGATACGGGCGCTGCGTGGCTGGCTCATGTGGGCTCCACCTCGATGAGCACCTGATGCGTCTTCACCAGCGCCCCGTCCTCCGCGAGGATGGCGCGCACCACACCGGTGACGTCGCTCTTGATCTCGTTGAACAGCTTCATCGCCTCGAGCAGCCCGATGACCTGGCCCGCGATGACCTCGCCGCCGACCTTGATGTACGGCGCGGCCCCAGGCGAGGGCGACAGGTAGAAGACGCCCGTCAGGGGCGCGGCAACCTGGCGCAGTCCGTCCTGGGCCGCCATCGATGGCTGGGCGTCGGCACCTGGCGGGGGAGCCGGCGCGCCAGGCGGTGGCGCGGCCAGCGCGGTCACCGGCGAGGCGCGCGGTGCGACCGGTGCCCGGAGCAGCAGCGTGGTGGCGCCCGCCGCGACCTCGATCTCATCGAGACCCGATGCGCCGAGCATCGGCTCGAGTCGGTCGATGAGCGCGATGAGCTCGCTCACGCCCGTCGGTGCCGGCCCCTGGTCCGGCGGGTCGGGCGGTGGCGGCGTGGGCGCACCCTCCTCGGGTCCGGGGGCGTCGGTCACGACTCGTCCCAGCGCCGGATCACGATGGCCGCGTTCTGGCCGCCAAAGCCGAAGGCGTTGACGAGCGCCACCCGGACATCACGCTCGCGGGCCACGAGCGGGGTCAGGTCCATGTCGCCCACACCCGGGTCGGGCTCGGTCAGGTTGAGCGTGGGGGGCACCGTGCCATCACGCATCGCGAGGAGCATGGACACCAGCGCGATGCCGCCCGCCGCGCCCAGGGTGTGGCCGATGGAGCTCTTGGTCGCCGTCACGGGCACATGGGGCGCGCGATCGCCCAGCAGCGATCGGATGGCAGCGAGCTCCTCCATGTCCCCCGCGGGTGTGCTCGTCGCGTGCGCCGAGACGACATCGATCTCGTCAGGCCCGATGCCCGCCTTCTGGAGCGCGCGCCGGGCGGCGCGCAGCGCGCCCTCGCCACCCGGCGCAGGGGCCGTGATGTGGCTCGCGTCCGCGGACGCGGCGTAGCCGCACAGCTCGGCCAGCGGTCGCGCGCCACGCGCTCGGGCGTGCCCCAGCTCCTCCAGCACCACCATCCCACAGCCCTCGGCGAGCACGAACCCGTCGCGCCCGCTGTCGAAGGGCCTGCTCGCGCCCGCGGGGTCGTCGTTGCGCGTGGACAGGGCGCGCATGGCCGCGAAGCCACCCAGGGTCGCCTCGTAGACGGTGGCCTCCGCGCCGCCCGCCCAGGCGGTCTCGGCGTCGCCCCGCAGGATCATCTCGGCCGCCTCGCCGATGGCATGGCCGGCGCTCGCGCAGGCGCTCGTGGTCGAGAAGTTCGGACCCCGGGCGTTGAAGGTGATAGCGACCTGGCCCGCCGCCATGTTGCCGATGGCCATGGGGATGAAGAACGGCGAGAGCCGATCGGGCCCGCGCGTGGCGTTGGTGGCGATCTGGTCGATGAGGGTGCCTGTGCCGCCCAGGCCGCTGCCGATGATGACCGCCGTGCCCAGCGACTCGGCGTCGCCCAGGCGCGGCGGCAGACCGGCCACGTCCAGCGCGGCGCGCGTGGCGACGAGGGCCATCTGCGTCGTCCGGTCGTTGCGTCGCACCTCCTTGCGGTCCAGCACGACGGCTGGGTCGAAGTCGGGCACCTCGCCGGCGATGCGGGAGGGCACTCGGGAGGCGTCGAAGGAGGAGATGGGTCGCACCCCGGACCGACCGGCCACCAGACCCTGCCAGAACGTCTCGGCGTCGGCACCCAGAGGGGTGACCGCGCCATAGCCCGTGATGACGACCCGCCGTCCCTCGCTCATCGGACGAACCGGCCCGTCCGCACCGTGGCCGCGCGATACACGTCGCCGACCAGGCCACGGGCGGAGATCTCCTCGGCCACGGCCTGCGCGTCATAGCCGGTGCGCTGGAGGGTGGCCGATGGCTCGCCCTCGTCCGGCAGTTGCACCAGTGCCCAGCCGGCCCTCGGGTCGCCGTCATGCGCGAAGCCACAGGACCCGGGGTTGACGATGAGCTTGCGGCCCAGCTCACGGACGTCGGCGACATGCGTGTGGCCGCAGCAGATGACCCGGGCATCGGTGCGCGTGACGAGCTCGACGGTGGTAGACGGGTCGAGGTCGGCCGGCAGACCCGCGGTCTGGCTGCCGGGCGAGCCGTGGACCAGCAGCGCCAGAGTGTCGCCGGCCCACACGCGTCGCTCGATGGGCAGACGACGGACCCAGTCCAACTGCCCGTCGTCGAGCTGGTCCCGGGCCCACTCGGCGGCGTCGCGGTGAGCACCCGGGACCTCGTCCAGCCAGGGGAAGGCCGCGGTGAAGTCGCCGTCGGTGACCGCGATGTCCGTGTTCCCGGCCACCACCTGGGCGCCGGCACGCTCGAGCTCCTGGAGACGGGCCACGACCTCGGCAGGGCGCGGGCCGCCCATCAGCAGGTCGCCCGCCACCCACAGGCGGTCGGGCCTCCGGACGGCGATGTCGGCCAAGGCGGCATCCAGGGCGGTGACGTTGCCATGGATGTCGCTCAGCACGGCGATCATGAGAGTCATCAGCGAAGTGCTCCTTCCGGGGGGATGATGAACGACAGGATCCCCTCGCAGGCGACCTCGCCATCGACCGATGCGACGGCGCGCCCCCGGCCCATGCGCCGGCCGAGCTTCTCCATGGTGACCTCGAGCGTCAGTCGGTCGCCCGGCTGCACGAGGCGCTTGAAGCGCACCTCGTCGATGGCAGCGAACAGGCCCATGCGGTCGCCGAACCCCTCGGTCCGCGCCACGTACACCGCCATCGTCTGGGCCAGCGCCTCCACCTGGAGGACGCCGGGCATCACCGGCAGCCCCGGGAAGTGCCCTTGGAAGAACCACTCCGTCGCGGTGACCCCCTTCTCGCCCCGGATGTATCCCCGCCCGCGGTCCTCCTCCACGATCCGATCAACGAGCAGGAACGGCCAGCGATGCGGGATGAGGCCCTCGATCTGGCTGGTCGTGAGCAGCACTGGCGGCGGCTGGTCGGTCATGGGTCCCCCGTGCGGGCCGGTCGCCCGTCAGCTGGCAGGTGGCAGGAAGGCGGCGCTGCCCACCCGGTCGATGAGGTTCGTGGTGAACACGCCGTCGAGGAAGGGCCGGCTGTCCATGAGCGCCCGGTGGAAGTCGATGTTCGTGACGACCCCGTCAAGCACCAGCTCCTCGAGCGCGACGCGGGCCCGCTCGATCGCCGCGGTACGGTCCGCGCCCCAGACCACGAGCTTGCCCAGGAGCGAATCGTAGTACGGCGGCACCTCGTACCCCGGGTACAGGTGCGAGTCCATGCGCACGCCCGGGCCCCCCGGCGCGAGGTAGCGCCCGACCTTGCCGGCACCTGGCCGGAAGTCGTGGCGCACGTCCTCGGCGTTGATGCGCAGCTCGATGGCATGGCCCTGGAGCCGGATGTCAGCCTGGGTGTAGCCCAACGGCTCACCTGCGGCGATGCGGATCTGCTCCGCGACGAGGTCGAGGCCCGACAGCATCTCGGTCACCGGGTGCTCCACCTGGATGCGACAGTTGATCTCGATGAAGTAGTGACTCCCGTCCTGGTCCACCAGGAACTCGAGCGTGCCCAGGTTCTCGTAGCCCGCCGCCACCACGGCGCGCACCGCCTGCTCCGCGAGACCCCGGCGGCTGGCCTCGTCGAGCGCCGGGGTGGGCGCCTCCTCCACGATCTTCTGGTGCCGCCGCTGGACCGAGCAGTCACGATCGCCCACGTGCACGCCGTTGCCGTAGCGGTCCACGACGACCTGGACCTCCACGTGCCTGTTGTCCTGGAGCCACTTCTCCAGGTACAGGGAGTCGTCGCCGAACGCCGCGCGCGCCTCGGAGCGGCACACCGTGATCGCCTGCTGGAGCTCACGCGGGGTGCGCACCATGCGCATCCCCTTGCCCCCACCCCCGGCGGATGGCTTGACGAGCACGGGGTAGCCGATGCGCTCGGCCTCGGACAGCGCGTGCGCGTCGTCACGGAGCATGCCCAGCGAGCCCGGGATGGTGGGCAACCCATGGCGACCCAGCAGCTCGCGTGTGCCTGACTTGGAGGCGAACCGCTCGAGCACCTCGGGCGGTGGGCCGATGAAGGTGAGCCCGTGGGCCCGGGTCATCTCCGCGAAGGCATCGTCCTCGGACAGGAAGCCGTACCCCGGATGGATCGCCTCGCAGCCGGTGACGAGCGCGGCTGACAGTATCGATGCCGCCGACAGGTAGCTCCGACGCGATTCGGCGGGGCCCACGCAGATCGCCTCGTCCGCCAGCTGGACCGCGCGGCTGCCGCGGTCCGCCTCGCTGTACGCGACCACGGCCGAGATGCCCATGCGCCGGCAGGCGCGCAGGATGCGCAGCGCGATCTCGCCCCGGTTCGCGATCAGGATGCGCCCGAACATCCACCCACCCCCTGCCCACGGTCGGGGTCGCGCCCGCTCATCCGGCCTCCCGTGCGTCCTGCCCGAGCCGACCCCCGGGTGCCAACTGCACGAGGTCCTGACCGTACTCGACCGGCTCGCCGGGCCCCACGACCAGCTTGCCCACGAGACCGTCCCCCTGCGCCACAACCTCCTGACGCACCCCCAGCACGTCGACCCAGCCGATCACGTCCCCCTGCCGGACGCTCGACCCGACGGCCAGGTCGGGGCGAGGCACGAAGTAGCCCACGGCGGGGGACGTCGCGACGTCCGACGGGCGCTCCGACGATGGGGCCGTCACGGCATCGCCATGCGCATCGTCCGCTGCGGTCCTGACGCCACCCGGGGCCATCGCGTGCACGTCTCCCAAGCCCATCGCGTGCGCGGCGTCCGGCGTCGCTCGGCGCGCGCGGACACGCCAGTCGCCATGACGCACCTCGATCTCGCCCAGACCGCTCACCGCCAGGCGCGCCACGATCGAGGGCAGGACCTCGTCCACGACGCGGCCGATCGCGGCGAGCGCATCGGCATCGATGGAGGGGCCCTCCCATGCGCCCGCGAGCGCCCGACCCTGGTCGGTGGTGCCCTCGACCGTGCCCGTGAGTCGCTCGACGCGGATGACATCACGCATCGGTCAGACCTCCTCCTGGAGCGGCAGCCGCCCCTGGGCCTCCGTGGCGTCCTCGGCGACCTGGCCGGGCGTCACCGACGGCTGCGCGCCATCTGTCGCCACGCCCTCACGGCGGGGCGGGACCAACAGCTCCCGGAGGCGCTCCGCCATGCCTCGGCGCTCACGCCGCGGCCGACCCGTCGGCACCAGCGACGCGACCTCGCCCATCCGACGGTAGCGGGCATGCCGCTCCGCGACCAAGGCTCCGATGTCACGCCCCGTGAGCACGTCGAGATGACGCACGATGGCGTCACGGAGCACCCGGGCCGTGCCCTCGGGGTCCGTGTGGGCGCCCTCGCCCGGCTCGGGGACCACCTCGTCCACGACACCCAGCGCATGCTGGTCGGCGGCCGTCAGGCGCATCGCAACGGCGGCGTCCTGGGCAGCCTCCGGTGTCCGCCACAGGATGCTCGCGCAGCCCTCCGGTGAGATGACCGAGTAGATCGCGTTCTCGAGCGCCAGCACCACGTCGCCCACCGCGATGGCGAGGGCCCCGCCCGACCCGCCCTCACCCGTGATGACGGTCACGATGGGCACCCGGAGCGTGGTCATGGTCATGATCGAGCGCGCGATGGCCTCCGCCTGGCCACGCTCCTCCGACGCTGCGTCCGGCGAGGCCCCCGGCGTGTCGATGAAGGTCACGATGGGCAGGCCCAGTCGCTCCGCGAGGCGCATGACACGCATCGCCTTGCGATACCCCTCGGGGTGGGGCATGCCGAACGCCCGGCGGATGTTCTCCTCCACCTCGGCGCCCTTCTGATGGCCCACGAACAGCACACGATGCCCGGCGATGGTCGCGAAGCCGGCCGCGATCGCCTCGTCGTCGCCGAACGCCCGGTCCCCGTGCAACTCCATGACGTCGCTCGCCATGAGGCCGAGGAGGTCCAGGGTGTGCGGCCGACGGACGTTGCGAGCCAGCTGGACCCGTGCCCACACGCGTGCCCTCTGCTCCGGGGAGACCTTGACCGGCGCGGCGGGCGGGAGCGGGGTGGCAGTCGCCTCAACCATGGGCCAAGGCCCCTGGGTCACCATCGGGACGGTCGCCAACCCGACGCTGCGGGGGCGGATCGCCGGGGCCAGCGTGCGCCCTGCCGTTGGCATGGCTCACGGCCGCCGCGATGGGCGCGGGCTCACCGGCGGCGATGGCCTCCGCCACGGCGGGCCGGCGCCGCTCGAGCGGCCGCAGGTACCGCAGCAGGGTGGTGAGCTCGTCGCGGAGCTGCGCCCGCTGCACCACGCGGTCGACGAAGCCGTGGCGGAACAGGAACTCGGCGCGCTGGAAGCCATCGGGCAGTGTCTCGCCGGTGGTCCCCGCGGCGACGCGCGTGCCGGCGAAGCCAATGAGGGCGCCCGGCTCCGCGAGGTTGACGTCCCCCAGCGCCGCGAAGGACGCGAACACCCCGCCTGTGGTGGGGTCCGTCATGAGGCTGATGTATGGCACGCCGGCCTCCGCCAGGCGCGCGATCGCGGCACACGTGCGCACCAACTGCATCAGGGCGAGCGTGCCCTCCTGCATCCGGGCACCACCCGACGCGCTCACCACGAGCAGCGCATGCCGCTCCCGCAGTGCGTCCTCAGCAGCCCGGGTCACCTTCTCGCCCACGACCGCTCCCATGGAGCCACCCATGAAGGCGAAGTCCATGACGCACACCGAGACCGGCTCGCCACCGATCCGACCAGTGCCCCGGACGGCCGCGTCCCGAGCGCCGGTCGAGACCCGTGCGGCCGCCAGGCGGTCGGGATAGGCCTTGGTGTCCACGAACCCCAGGACGTCGACCGAGACGAGGTCCGCGTCCCGCTCCTCCCACGTCCCCGGGTCGAGCAGGAGTGCCAGCCGAGCATCGGCGCGCAGGCGGAAATGGTGGCCGCATCGCCCGCACACGCGGAGGCCCTTCTCGAGCTGTTTGTTGTACAGCATCTCCCCGCAGGACGGGCACTGCGTCCACAGGTCCGCGGGGAAGGTGTCACGGCGGGGCCGGAAGGGCAGGTTGACGGGCATCAGGACAGCCGCTCCCAGGGTGCCTCACCCCGGGCGCGCCGTCGGGCCACGAGCGCCCCTGCGGCGATCGAGGCGAGCGACACACCGGCCGAGATGGCACCCCCGATGAGCGCGCCGTTCACCCTCCGCGAGCGGCCCCGATGGTGCGTCCCGGCGGGCAGGAACGGGATGAGGACGCCCGTCGCCTCCCGCCCCACGACCGGGTCTGGGTCATCCCCTTGGGCCATCACCCGCAGGCGCGCCGCCAGGCGCTCCTCGAACCGGAACGAGGGATGGAACCGCGCCAGGGCGACGGCCACCACCCGAGCGGCATGGGCGACTGCGGGGTCGATGGCGCCGTCGTCACCCCGGGCCAGGGGCGTCCGCCCGTCCGGTCCGTCGTCGATCAGGTCGTCGAGGGAGCGATCGAGCGCGGCCGCGTCCTCGCCGCCGGTCCCCGGGCCGCGTGTCACCCTCGGACCCTGGACAGCTCGTCCGCCACCGCTCGGAGCGCGCGGTGGATGAGCACCCGCACGGCGCCCTCGCTGCGGCCCATGACCTCGCCGATCTCGCGCGCGCTCATCTCGTCCACGAATCGCAGCACCAGGGCCTGCCGACGCTCCTCCGGCAGCGCGTCCACGACGCGCCAGGCACGGGCCATCTCGTCGCGGGTCACCACGGCCGCCTCCGGGTCGTCGGGCGCGGCCACCTCGGCGGCCTGGTCGAGGGGGGCGACCGGATGACGGCGACCATAGCGGCGCTCGTTCGCGATGGTGTTGCGGCAGATCCGGAACAGCCACGCCCGGAACGTGGAGCCATCGTCCACACCCCGCTCGCTGAAGCGGGGCAGCCCACGCAGGGCCTGGAGGAATACCTGCTCGGTCACGTCCTCGGCCGCATGTCGATCTCGGGTCTCATACAGGGCGAAGCTGTACACCTGGGCAACGTACTTGCGATAGAGCGGTTCGAACCGGAGCGGATCGCGGCGGGCCGCATCCACGGCCCCGCGGTCCACGTCGAGCGGCTCCGGCCGGGTCCCCGGTCGTGCCTCCCTCCCCTTCATCAACACCGCGGCAGTCTATCCGTTACATGGCCTTCGCCGTCTCCGAGCCAGCCGGCTCACCGCGGTAGGCGGCCCGGCAGCGCGACGACACGACAGCGGGTGACATCGCCGGTATCGATGCGCCGCACGGCGCCGTCCTGACCGGTCACCACCAGCGCCCCTGTCTCCGGGTCCACGCCCACGGCCTCGGCCGTCACACGTCCCTGCGCCCCGTCCACCTCGACGGTGTGGCCGGTCGTGCGCTGGCGGGTCGACCAACCGCCCGCGTCGAAGCGTCCCAGCCGGAGCGCCTCATAGCGAGGCTCGAGGCGGTCGAGCCACGCGTCCAGCAGGGCGTCCCGGTCGATTGGTCGGCCGCCCGACAGCTCCCGCAGGCTGGTCATCGAGGGCGCCAGGTCCGCCGGGAACAGCTCGGCCGGCCAGTCGGCGTTGACGCCGATGCCCACCACCGCGGTCCTCACCCGGTCGTCGTCGAGCGACGCCTCGCCCAGCACGCCCGCCACCTTGCGCAGCAGGCCGTCGGGTCCGTCGGCCACGATGTCGTTGGGCCACTTGAGGCCGAGCGTGCCATCCCGCAGACCGGCCACGTCCTCGGCGGCGTCCAGCATCGCCAGCGAGAGCGTCGCGGCCAGCCGCCATGCCTGGCCCGCCGGGAGGTCAGCCGGTCGGAAGCCCGCTGACGCGAGCAGCGCCGCACCCGCGGGTGCCGTCCACGCGCGTCCCAGTCGGCCGCGTCCCGCCGTCTGCTCGTCGGCGACCGCGATGGCGACCTCGGGCGTGCCGGCGTCCAGCCATCCCCGGATGATCGGCTGGGTCGACGGGACGCTCGCGAACCGCTCGAGCCTGGATACGAACGGGGTGCCCACCACGAGACGATAGCGGCGCGGGTGAGGGGGCGGCAGCGTCGGTCGGCCAGGTCCCTGCTCGAACCGTGACATGACCATTATCATGACCATATGACCAGTCAGATGACCGTCACGAACGCCAAGGCGAAGCTCCTGTCGCTCATCGACCAGGTGCAGCAGGGCGAGGAGATCGAGCTGACCCGGCACGGCAAGGTGGTGGCGCGGCTCGTGCCGGCCAAGAGTCCGCGAAGCCTGCGCGGGCTGTTCGTCGGACAGGTGAGAAGCGTCGCCAGTGACGAGGAGCTGTTCAGCACGGGCGAGGAATGGGACGTGATGAGGTGAGCCAGCCACGCGATGTCGGCGCACAGCCGAAGCGCACCGTGCTCCTGGACACGCACGTGATGGTCTGGTGGACGTCAGACCTCGACCAGATCAGCCCCGCGGCGGCGCTGGCACTCTCGGCAGCCGATGAGCTGGCGGTGGCGTCCATCACGTGGTACGAACTCGCGTGGCTGGCGGAGCGCGGTCGACTGGCGATGACGACATCATCGCGGGCATGGCTCGACGGCCTCGCCGAGCATGTGCGGACCGTGGGCCTGACGCCTGCCATCGCCGCTGCGGCGGTCTCGCTGCCGGACACGTTCCCGGGCGACGCAGCGGACCGGATCATCTACGCTACCGCGATGGAGCACGGCTGGCAGCTCGTGACCAAGGACCGGCGACTGCGCGACCACCCCGCGCCCAGGCCCATCGCCATCTGGTAGCCAGTCACCGGTCGGCCCTCGCGGCGCCACCCCCGGGCGCCAGAGGCTCAGGAGGCGAGCGCGGCGCCCTCCGGCATGTCCGGCTGCTCCAGCGCGAAGGCTCGATGCAGAGCCTGCGCGGCCTCGTCCACCTGGTCCTCCGCGATGATGCAGGTGATCCGGATCTCGGACGTGGAGATCATCTCGATGTTGATGCCCGCATCCGCGAGCGCACCGAACATGCGCGCCGCATACCCCGGTGCCGTGCTGATGCCCGAGCCCACCACGGACACCTTGGCCACCGCGGAGTCGGTGGTCATGTCCGCGAAGCCCAGGTCACGCACGACGGGGTCGAGCAGCCGTCGCACCTTGGCGAGGTCGGTCGCGGGCACCGTGAACGAGAGGTCCGTGGCGCCCGCGTGACCCACGTTCTGGACGATGAGGTCGATGTTGACGCCCGCCTCCGCCATCGGGTCGAACACGGCGCGGGCGATGCCCGGGCGGTCCGGCACCCCCACGAGCGTCACCTTGGCGACCTTGCGGTCGACTGCCAGGCCGCGGACCTTGTCGCGGATCTCCATGGGGTCTGCCTCCTGGATGAGCGTGCCGGGGTGGTCGGAGAAGGTGGATCGCACCGCGATGACGACGCCGTTGACCCAGCCGAGCTCGACGGCGCGCGTCTGCATCACCTGGGCGCCCTGGTGGGCGAGCTCCAGCATCTCCTCGTAGCCGATGATGGGGATGAGGCGGGCGTCCGCGACGACCCGCGGGTCGGCCGTGAAGATGCCCTCGACATCGGTGTAGATCTCGCAGCGGTCCGCATGCAGCCGGGCCGCGAGGGCGACCGCGGTGGTGTCCGAGCCGCCCCTGCCGAGGGTGGTCACCTCGCCTGACCGGTGGGACTCGTCGGTTGCGCCCTGGAAGCCGGCCACGATGACCACCTTGCCCGCCCGGATCTCGTCGCGGACCCGCGCGGGGTCGATGTTGGCGATGCGCGCCCGGCCATGCGAGGAGTCGGTGCGGATGCCGGCCTGGGCTCCCGTGAGCGAGATCGCCGGCACCCCGATGGCCTGGAGCGCCATGGCCATGAGGGTGCCGCTCATGTGCTCGCCGGTGGCGAGGAGGAGGTCCATCTCGCGCGGGTCGGGATCGTCGGTGATGTTCCCGGCGAGCTCCAGCAGGTGGTCCGTGGTGTCACCCATCGCGGACACGACCACCACCAGGTCGGAGCCGGAGGTGCGCTCCCGCGAGATGCGCCGGGCGACGTGACGGATTCGGTCGGCGTCCGCGAGGGACGAGCCGCCGTACTTCTGGACGACCAGTTGTGACATGTGCCGATCATACCCAAGGGATCCGGCGGTGCCCGGCGCCGGGTCGCAGGGCGACGCCGACCGATCCGCCGACCGATCCGCCGGGCGAACTGGTCCAAGCCATCGAGCCTGGGGATGAGCCCTGTGCGGCGTGTGCCACCAGGGGCCCGCACCGGGCACGGATCGCGACCGGTCGAGGTGGCAGGCTGAGGTGGCCTGACCTCAGTATGGGTTGACATGACCAAAACCCCTGGACTACAGTTCGGGTCCTCATGACAAGAACCACGCCACGGGCGATCCGCGATCACGCCCACCCAGCGTCACCGCCCCGCCGGCCCGACGGCTACGACCCGCGCGCGTACCCGGCCTTCGCGGTCACCGTCGACATCGTCGTCCTGACGCTCCGCGACGGCATCCTCCAGGTGCTGCTGGTCCAGCGTGGCGAGGACCCGTTCCGCGGTGGATGGGCACTCCCGGGCGGGTTCAAGCGCCCGGACGAGACGCTCGACCAGGCGGCCGTCCGCGAGCTGACCGAGGAGACCGGGGTCGCCGCCGCGCCGCGGCTGCGCCAGCTCGGCGCCTATGGCGACCCTGGCCGCGACCCGCGCATGGACGTGGTCACCGTGGCCTACCTCGCGGTGGTCCCGAGGGTGCCGCCGCCGGTGGCGGGGACCGATGCCTCGGCCGCCGCACTGGCGCCCGTCGCCGAGGTCTTCGACGGGCGACGCGAGCTGGCGTTCGACCACGCCCGGATCGCGCGCGACGCGGTCGACCGGATACGCCTCGAGCTCGACGTGTCGGGTCTCGCGATCGGCTTCCTGGGCTCGACCTTCACGCTCGCGGAACTGCGGACCGTCTACGAGGCCGTGTGGGGCGTCCGGCTCGACGCCGCCAACTTCCGGCGCAGCGTCGTCGACGCCGGCTGGTTGGTGCCCACCGGCCATCGGAGCGCCCCCGGGCCGGTGGGCGGTCGCCCCGCCGAGCGCTTTCGACCGGGCGACGCCTGGCTGACGGGCAGCCCCATCCATCGCCGACCGCCACACGCCTGAACGGAGGAGACCACATGCGAGCAGCCGTCCACGACCGATACGGCCCGCCCGAGGTGCTGCGCATCGAGCAGACCCCTGACCCGACACCCGGGCCGGGCGAGCTGCTGGTGCGGGTGCGCCGCTCGAGCGTCAACCGGACCGACTGCGGCTTCCGGTCCGGCAGCCCGGTCATCGTCAGGGCGTTCTCGGGGCCGCGGCGACCCCGCCGGCGGACCCTGGGCAACGAGTTCGCGGGTGTCATCGAGGCGGTCGGCCCGGGTGTCACGAGGTTCGCGGTCGGCGATCGGGTGTTCGGGGTCGACCAGACGCGCTTCGGGTCCAACGCCGAGCTGATGCTCACCGCGGAGGCGGCCCCCGTCGCGACCATGCCCGAGTCGATGACCTTCGACGACGGCGCCGCGATGTGCGACGGCTTCGTCCTCGCCCACTCTTGCCTGACGGGTGCGCGCCTGCGGGCCGGCCAGCGCATCCTGGTGTACGGCGCGACCGGGTCGATCGGGACCGCGGCCGTCCAACTGGCGCACGCCTGGGGCGCCCATGTGACCGCGGTCGCTGACACCGCGACCCTGGAGCTCGTGCGCTCGCTGGGCGCGGACGAGGTGATCGACCGCACCCGGGACGACTTCACCCGCAACGGCCGGCAGTACGACATCGTGTTCGACGCCGTGGGCAAGCTGTCGTTCGCGAGGTGCCATCGGTCGGTGGTCAAGGGCGGCCCGTATGTCACGACCGACCTCGGGCGCCTCTGGCACGTGCCGCCGCTGGTGCTGCTGACCGCGCTGACGGGCAGGCTCGGCACGCGTCGGACGCTGCTGCCCATCCCGACCTATCGCCGGTCCCACGTGGAGGAGCTGCGCCGGCTCTGGACCGAGGGTCGCTATCGCTCGGTCATCGACCGCCACTACCCGCTCGATGCGATCGTGGAGGCGACCCGCTACGTGGAGTCAGGCCAGAAGGTCGGCAACGTGCTCATCGACGTCGGCGACTGAGCGCTATGCGCCCGTGCTGGCAGCGGGGCTCGGGCCGGGTGGGTCACCCGCGCGCGGCATCAGCCGGAACAGCCGCTCGAGCGTCGCCCGGTCGGCCGCCTGGATCCCCACGAGCGTGTCGCCCTGTGCCCAGAACCAGAGGTTGGGGATGGGGTTGTTGGGGATGGCCACCCAGACCACCTCGCGGTCGTCGATGGTCATCCGCTGCGCGGAGGCGCCCACCTCTGTCTGGGGGACCATCCGCTCATAGGTCTCGACCAGGGTCGGGCCGTCCACGCCCGCGACCCGGAACGCGAGGTAGTTGAACGCCGGGCTGGCGGTCGGGTCGTTCGCGAACGCCATCTCGAGGTCGGTCCGTCGGACGCCCAGCTCCGTGACCAGCGCGTCGAGGTCCCCAAGGCTCGCGTCCCCCATCGCCTCGAGGCTGGGCCGGCCCATGCTCAGCATGAACAGCGGTCGCCCGTCGACCGACGCCGGGAACAGCGCCTCCAGCTCTGGCACGTCGTGCGGGACCCGGAATGGGTCCACGGGCGCCGAGGGGGACGCCACCGGCACGGGAGCGGATGGGGCCTGCGCCCCGACGGGCAGTGCCCCCCAGGGTGGCAGGAGCACGAGCGCACCCAGGATGACGACGCCACGACCCAGGCGGGCCACCCGCCGACCTCTCGAACCGATGCTCATGTGGTCACCTCCTCCTCATCGATGACAAACGCCCCCTGGGACCGGGGCCGCGCCAGGCGAGCCCGGCCCGGGAGCCCATGGGCCATGGCCCAGCGAGCCATGGCAGCACCCACCTCGGCGGCCAGCTCCTCGTCATCGGTGAACGCGATGACCGTCGAGCCCGCACCCGACATGGATGCGCCCAGCGCCCCGGCATCGCGCGCGGCCCCGATGAGACCCGACAGCTCGGGGAAGACCGCCTGGGCTCGATACGGCTCATGGAGCCGATCCTCGGTGGCGCCGCGCAGCAGGCCCAGGCGACCGGTGGCGAACGCCGCCACGAGCGTCGAGGCGGCCCCCACGTTGTGCACCGCGTCGCGCAGTGGCACGGTGCTGGGCAGCGCCGCGCGCATCGCCGCCGTGGACAGGGGACGGTCCGGCACGTAGAGCGCCAGGACCAGGTCCGAGGGCGGGTCGATCCGGACGGCCGTCGCCTCCCCGTGGACGTGGCTCACCACCACGAAGCCGCCGAGGATCGCGGCCGCGGCATTGTCCGCATGGCCCTCTGCCTGGCACGCGAGCACGAGCATCCGCTCCGGCGCGATGGCGCGGCCCACGAGCGCGGCTGCCGCGACGAGGCCTGCGACCGTGGCCGACGCTGACGAGCCCAGCCCTCGCGAGAGCGGGACCTGGTTGCGCATCGTGACCCGGAAGGCGAGCGAGCCAGGGTCAGCGCCCAGCTCCGAGAGGCCGATGCGCAGGCCCGTCGTGAAGCGGTCGGTGCCGTCCGGCACAAGGAGGCCCGTCCCCTCCCCCACGACCTCCAGGTCGAGGCTCCCGGGTGGTCCGTCGACCAGCTCGACGGTCATCCGGTTGGACAGGTCGAGCGCCAGGGCCAGGGCATCGAACCCGGGGCCGAGGTTGGCCGAGGTGGCAGGCGTGTCCACCGACACACGCGCGCGCGTGTCGAGCCCGCCCGGGGCGGCTCGCCCCGATGCGCCCGGAGCGGGTTGCCCCCACGCGTCGGGGGTCGCAGCCGCGTCGGCGTCCGTCCCCAGGCTCACCATCCGAGGGCTCGTCGGACGTCCGCCGCCGTGGGCTCCGCCTTCAGCGTCGGCTCGATCATCCGCTGCGCCGTGTCGGGGTCCTTGAGGCCATGGCCTGTGAGCACGCACACGATGGTAGTGCCCGGGTCGATGATCCCCTCGGCTGCGAGCTTGCGCACACCCGCCACCGACGCCGCGGAGGCGGGCTCGCAGAACACGCCCTCCATGCGTGCCAGGTCGCGCTGGGCGTCCAGGATCTGCGCATCGCTCACCGTGTCGATGCGACCGCCGGACTCGTCGCGCGCTCGGAGGGCCTTGGCCGCGCTGGCCGGGGCGCCGATCCGGATCGCGGTGGCCACGGTCTCGGGCCGCTCGACCGGGCGCCCCAGGGCGAGCGGCGCGGCACCCTCGGCCTGGAACCCCAGGAGCACCGGGACCGAGTCCACGAACCCGGCGTCACGGTACTCCGTGAACCCCATCCAGTAGGCGCTGATGTTGCCCGCGTTGCCCACCGGGATCGCCAGATAGTCCGGTGCGCCCCCCAGGTCCTCGCAGACCTCGAACGCGGCCGTCTTCTGGCCCTCGAGGCGATCGGGGTTGACCGAGTTCACGAGCGCGACCGGGTGCGCGGGGTCGGGCTCGTCGGTGAGCTCCCGGACGATGCGCAGCGCATCGTCGAAGTTGCCCGCGACCTGCAGCACGCGCGCGCCCGCCACCTGGGCCTGGAGCAGCTTGCCGGCGGCGATCTTCCCCTCCGGGAGGACGACGACCACCTCCAGCCCCGATGCCGCGCCGTACGCCGCCGCGGCGGCCGAGGTGTTGCCGGTCGAGGCACAGATGATCGAGCGCGCCCCCTGCTCGAGGGCCCGGGCCACCGCGACCACCATGCCCCGGTCCTTGAACGAGCCCGTCGGGTTCGCCCCCTCGAACTTGAGGTACAGGCTGGGACAACCGATCGCCCGACCCAGATTGCGGGCGTGGATGAGGGGCGTGAAGCCCTCCCCCAGGGACAGGCGGGGCGTGTCCGGGGTGATGGGCAGGAAGGTGCCGTAGCGCTGCATCAGGCGCGGCCGTGGCCCGTGCCGGGCCTCCTCCTCGCGCAGTCGCTGGAGCACCTGGCTCATGCGCACGTTGTCACGCCTCCGCGAGGACCGGGTAGAGGATGGTCTCGATGCCCAGGGCCTCAAGCCGACCACGGATGGCCCCCAGTGACATGGGCCGCACCACGACCGCGTCATCGTCGCGCGCCAGCACGTGCTGCTCCAGCTCCCCCAGGCCGTGGGCCAGCGCCGCGTCAGGCGCCACGAACAGCCAGGAGTGCTCGGCCGCCAGGTCATCGGCCACGGGCAGCTGCGTGGGGGGCGCCGGGAGGAGCCCGTCCCAGGTGGAGCCCTCGCCGCGCCCGAGGGCGAGCAGGTCGCCCAGGACCGCGCTCGCGGTCGCGGGACCACCCGCGCCCGGCCCCCGGAACGAGACACGCCCCACGGGGTCCGCCACCACCTCGATGAGGTTGGTGACCCCGTCCGTGGTCCCCAGGGGCGAGGTCGCGCGCACCCCCATGGGCGTGACCGCGGCGCGCACGCCCCCCTCGGCATCACGCTGCGCGCGCGCCACGAGCTTGATCACGAGGCCCAGGCGCGCCGCGCCCGAGAGGTCCGCTGACCGCACTCCCGTGATACCGGGAGCGGCGTCACCGGACGTGGCAGCCGTGGCCCTCCGGATGGCCCCGGGGTCGGGCCATGCGCCGAACGCGAGGCGCACCAGCACGGCCAGCTTGTGGGCGGCATCGTCGCCCTCCACATCCGCGGTGGGGTCGGCCTCCGCGTACCCGCGCGCCTGGGCCTCGGCGAGCACGTCCGCATAGCCTCGGGCGTCCCGCGCCATGGCACTCAGGATGTGGTTCGTGGTGCCGTTGACGATGCCCCGCACCGCCTCGACCCGGTCCGCGGCGAGGTCCGTCACGAGCGGTCGCAGGACCGGGATCCCGCCACCCACGGCCGCCTCGAAGCGGACCCGGGCGCCGCTGGCGCGGGCCATCCTCTCCAGCGTGGCGCCGTGTGCCGCGAGCAGCGCCTTGTTGCCCGTGACCAGGCACTTGCCGGCCTCGACCGCGGCACGGGTCACCTCGAGGGCCGGGCCCGTGCCGCCGATGAGCTCGCCCACCACGTCCACTCGCGGGTCGCGAGCGAGGGCGAGCAGGTCGTCCGTGCGTCGGACCGCGTCGGGGAGGCTCACACCGCGGGCGCGCGCGGGATCGCGCACGCCGACGGCGACCAGCTCGGGTGGCTGGATGCCGCGCTCCAGGAGGGAGGCGCGCCAGCCCGGGTCCAGAAGGTGCGCGGCGACCGGGCGCGCCACGGTGCCCAGGCCCAGCAGGGCCACCCGCAATGGGCGGTTGGGGGGTGCCGCGAGCACCGGCGATGGGATGGCGAGGGGTTCGATCACCCGGCGATCATACGAGAGCGGTAGACTCGGCCGCCGTGACCAGCCCTCTCGACCCCCCTGCCCAGCGTGTCCTGCGTCGTGACCCTTCTCCTCTGGAGCGGGTGTTCAGCGGCGTCCAGCCCTCCGGCCTGCCGCACGTGGGCAACTACCTGGGCGCCTTCCGGAACTACATCGCGATGCAGGAGGGCCACGACGCCATCTACTGCATCGTGGACTACCACGCGCTCACCTCGACCCATGACGGCGAGGCGATCCGTCGCAACACGCACGAGATGGCATCGGGCCTGCTGGCCCTGGGCCTCGACCCCGAGCGAGCCGTGCTGTTCCGCCAGTCGGACCGACCGGAGCACATGGATCTGATGTGGCTGTTCGCGTCGGTGACCCCCGTCACGTGGGTGGAGCGGACGCCGTCCTTCAAGGAGAAGAAGCGGAACCAGCCCGAGGACATCAACCACGCGCTGCTGACATACCCCATCCTCCAGGCCGCCGACATCGCGATCTACAACGCGCGCCACGTGCCGGTGGGCAAGGACCAGGCGGCGCACTTGGAGCTCGCCCGGGAGATCATCCGGGCGTTCAACGCCCGGTACGGCGACATCTTCGTGGAGCCCCAGGCGGTGTTCACCGACTCGCCCATCGTCCGGGGCACCGATGGCGGCGCCAAGATGTCCAAGTCATTGGGCAACACCATCGACATCTTTGGTGACGAGGCGGCCATCCGGAAGCAGGTCATGGGCATGGTCACCGACACGCAGCGCATCAAGCGCACCGACCCGGGGCGACCCGAGGTGTGCAACGTGTGCCAGATGCATCGGTTCTTCAGCCCGCACGAGTACGAGACCATCTGGGATGGCGAGCGGACCGCGCGCACCGGGTGCGTGGACACCAAGCGCCTCCTCGCAGACCGGATGCTCGACTTCTTCGCGGAGGCCCGCGAGCGCCGCCGCGAGATCGAGGCGCGCCCTGGCTACGTGGAGGAGGTCCTCCAGGCCGGTGCGGCACGGCTCGCGCCAGTCGCGGCCGAGACGATGCGCATCTGTCGCGAGGTCACGGGGCTGGGCCCTGCCCGGTAGCCGCGGTCAGGTGCCTCGGCACCGGCCCCTCGGATGCGGCGATCGCGCGGTCTGATGCGGCGATCGCGCGGTCTGATGCGGCGATCGCGCGGTCCCGGCCCCTCGGATACGGCGATCACGCGGTCCCGGCCCGTCGGATGCGGCGATCGCGCGGTCTGATGCGGGGATCACGCGGTCCCGGCCCCTCGGATGCGGCGATCGCGCGGTCCCGGCCCTCCGATGCGGCGATCACGCGGTCTGATGCGGCGATCACGCGGTCCCGGCCCCTCGGATGCGGGGATCACGCGGTCCCATGTTGACGACGATGACCAGGTCGATCTCGCGCTGTTTGAGTCGCAGGGACAGGTCCTTGTAATAGTTCTGGAACCTGCCGCCCGACGTGTCGAAGGAGGTCCCGAACATCCCGTTGTAGTCCCCGATCGCGGCGTCCAGGATGGTCCGCGCGTCGGCCGAGAGCGCGTCCGTCTCGAACCCTTCCTCGTCGAGGGCGCCGTCCTCCACCGCCTCGTTGGCCGCATAGGAGTAGATCAGCCCGACCTTGAGGCGCTGGTCGGAGGGGCAGCCCGGCCTGTCGGCTGGCGAACTCCGCGTAGTAGCGGCGAGCGGCGTCGATGGAGGCCGTGGCGAACAGCGCGTTGAAGCCACGCACGCGCCGTTCGCCCAGCGCATAGGACTCGTTGCGCCTGGTCTTCTGGTCGAAGTGCTCCAGGATGTAGCCCGTG
>DAOTUX010000341.1:0-4170 GCA_034436475.1 Chloroflexota bacterium
AACCAGACGCCCGCGATGATGAGCGCGACAGGCCACCAGCGAGCCAGGAGCTCGCCCAGGCCGACGCCAAGTTGGTCAGTGGTCGTGGCCAGCAGCAGGACCCCGATGGCCGTCCACGCGATGGGCCACATGAGCGACCACGCGCCCACGTCCAGTCGGTCGCGGCGCAGCAGGGAGGTCACGAAGGACGCGGCGCCTGCCGCGATGACGAAGAGCGGCCACGCCTGGCCCCACGACCATCCCGCCCAGTCACGCACCAGGAACACGAGCCCGATGGCCACGAGCCACACGCCGGCCTTGACCGCGCCCTCGCGTGGGCCACGATCGCTGCCGCGCGCGTCCTGTGGCGCGGGGAGGTATGGCTGGGGAGTGGGCCGTTGGTCGCTCATGGTCGATGGCCTCGTGGGTCGTCTCGCGAGCGCAGGTATGCCCAGGCCACGAGCCCGACGCCCAGGATGACCAGGGCCACCGGCCAGTAGCGGCCTGGGTCGAGGACCGGGAACAGGTCGCGGACCAGGAACCAGGCACCGATCGCGATCAGCGCACCACCCACGACCAGGGGTGCCGTGTCGACACCCCCGACCCTTCTGCGACTGACCGTCCGCATGGGGCCCGCGCCGGCGGGTGCCACCGGGACGACCAGCCACATGACCACGTACGCCGCGAGTGCCACGAGGCCCGTGGGCAGCACCAGCAGGGCCCACACCACGCGCACGATCGTGGGGTCGATGTCGAGCCGCTCCGCCAACCCGGCGCACACGCCCGCGATCATCCGGTCGTCCCGGGAGCGATACAGACGTCCGTTCATGAGCAGGCTCCCATCTGGTCCAGCTGGAACGAGGAGGCGGTGCCGCCCACCCGCAGGGAGACCCGCGGCCCGGGACCGGTCCGCACCCACGTGTCACCGACCTGTGTCAGGCCGCTCGACGCGAGGTCGTGCGAGAACCCGACCTCGCTGCCTGGCTCGATCTCGAGCGCGGCGGTATCCGGCACACAGACCTGGATCGATGTCACGTTGCCACCGATGGTGCCGCTCACGGCACCTCCCAGGCTGAGGCTGACGCTGGTGGCATTGCCCCTGACCGTCAGCAGCGCGATGTCGGTCGAGGGCGCCGACACATCCAGGTCGGCGGCGTTGGCATCGAGCTCCAGCGTCTCCATGCGCCCGGCCGGCGTGGCCACATCGAGGTTCCCGGCGTTCACCGTGGCAGCGAGATGCAGGAGCGTGGCGCTTCCCAGGTCGAGCGTGGCGGTGGCCGCAGCGAGCCCCACATCCAGCGTGTCCAGCACCGCAGGCAGCTGCAGGTCCCAGTCCTGGCGACGCGGTGGCCCATCCGCCGAGCGGATGGACAGGTCACTTGCCGTTCCCTCGACGCGCGGTGGGTCGCCGGCGTGACCCGCATCGAGGGCCCAGGAATCCCCGGTCCCGGTCCGTACCGCCAGCTCACCGCAGTCGAGATGCAGTCGCACCAACGGGCTGGTGGCCAGCGTGCCACTGGAGTTGGTCCGCTGGAGCCCCGTGCCACCTGTGGCCGTGCAGTCCAGCGCGCCACCGCCCCAGAACGCCAGCGCGGTCCCGGCGAGCGTCCCCAGCACGAGCGCCATCACGGTCGTGGCGACCAGGGCGAGCCGGGTGCGCGAGACGACGATGGCCACCCCGATCCCGATGATGACGAGCGGCCACAGCCGACCAGCGTCACCGAGGCCACCCACGACGATCCACCCCTCGCGCTCCGCGAGCGGGATGGCACCCAGGAGCACCAGGAAGATGCCCCAGAACAGGTAGCCTCGGTCGATGCGCATGGCACCGACCATAGTGGGCCCCGCCACATCGGTCGTCACGGGACATTCCGCCCATCGTGGGGCGTCGTGTGTCACACCCGGTCAGTGACAGCACGGTGGCCCATGTGCGACCATCCCCGTCCGATCACCCGAGATCCCTAGGAGGTCCCCCAGGCGATGGCCAGTCCCCATGTGTCGTTCCGTCGAGCGGCATCCATCTCGATCGCCGCGTGCGCCCTGGCGGTCGGCAGCGCGCTCAGCGTCGCCGCGCAGTCGCCGGATGCGACGACCGCTCCGGTCCCGACGATGGGACCCGAGTGCGCCAAGGACCAGCTCAGCCTCAAGACGCCCGGCACGCTGACCATCAGCACGGACAACCCCTCGTACAACCCGTGGTGGTCCGGCACGCCCCCCCAGGACAGCGAGTGGTACGCGGAGTTCGCGGGCTATCCACCTTCGGGCGAGGGCTACGAGGGCGGCATCGCGGTCGCCATCGCGAAGACGCTCGGGTTCACGCCCGAGGAGATCACCTGGATCCCCAACACGGTCTTCGAGAACGCGTTCGCGCCTGGCGACAAGCCGTTCGACTACCATCTCGCCCAGATCTCGATCACCCCGCAGCGCGCGGAGGCAGTCGACTTCAGCGACCCCTACCTCGACTCCAACCAGTCACTGGTCGCCCTCGCGGGGACCCCCATCACCGCGGTGACCACGGTCGAGGGGCTGCGTGACTTCAAGCTTGGCGCAGCCACGGCGACCACGAGCCTGACCTTCATCGAGAGCGTCATCCAGCCCCGCGCCGAGATCTCCGCCCCCGGGGACAACGCGGCGCTCGTGCAGTTGCTCCAGAACGGCCAGATCGATGGGTTGGTGGCGGATATCGGGTCCGCGATCTACATGCGGGACGTCCAGCTGACGGGTGCCGAGCTCGTGGGCAAGTTCGACGCCACGCAGCAGATCGACCACGTGGGCATGGTGCTCCAGAAGGACAGCCCCCTGACCGCCTGCGTCAATCAGGCCATGGCCATCATCCACGCCAACGGCACCGTCCAGGCACTGTACGACCAGTGGCTGGGTGGCGGGGAGGCGATCCTCACGTTCGAGTGACCCCTCGGGCGGCGGTGCCATCGTGAGCGACGCCACCCATCGGGACGCGCCAGCCGCGCCGCGTCGGTCGCTACGGCGATCACGCGGCGCTGCCGTGCTGGTGGCGACCGTCAGCACGCTCCTGGTCTTCGGCCTCGCCGGCTGGGCCATCGTCAACTCGCCCGGGTGGCCGGTGGTCCAGGAGCGGTTCTTCGACGCCGAGACGTTCGCCATCGCGTTGCCCAAGATCCTCGCGGGCCTGATGGTCAACATCGCGATCTTCCTCATCGCCGAGGCGCTCATCCTGGTCTGGGCGCTCGTGCTGGCCGCGATGCGCAGTCTCCAGGATCCCATCTTCTTCCCGATCCGCCTGTTCGCGATCGTGTACATCGACCTGTTCCGAGGTCTGCCCAGCATCCTCATCGTGTTCGTGTTGGGCCTGGGCATCCCGGCCCTCCGGCTCCCAGGCGTGACAAACGATGTCTACGTGTGGGGCGTCGTCGCCCTGGTCCTGGTGTGGAGCGCGTATGTCGCAGAGGTGTACCGGGCGGGCATCGAGTCGGTCCATCCCAGTCAGGCGGCAGCCGCCCGCTCGCTGGGGCTGTCGGGCATCCAGACGTTCCGTTACGTGGTCCTGCCGCAGGCCGTCCGGCGGGTGATCCCGCCGCTCCTCAATGACCTCATCGGTCTCCAGAAGGACACCGCGCTGGTGTCCTTCCTGGGGCCGATCGAGGCGTTCAAGCGCGCCCAGATCCTGGCATCGGGGTCGTTCAACTTCACGCCGTACCTCGTGTCGGCGCTGCTGTTCCTGGCGCTCACCGTGCCCCTCTCGCGGTTCGTCGACTGGCTCATCGCGCGTGACCGCAAGCGATACCTCGCGGGCGCACGCTGACATGGCCCAGCCGATGCCGGCCCTCGCACCCACGCCCGGACGGGAGGCCCTGCGCATCGAGGGGCTGCGCAAGTCGTTCGGCGATCACATCGTCCTCGATGGCATCGACCTGGTGGTCGCCGACCATGAGGTGGTCTGCCTCATCGGCGCCTCCGGGTCCGGCAAGAGCACGCTCCTGCGGTGCGTCAACCTGCTGGAGCCGATCGACGCGGGACGCATCATGGTCGAAGGGGCCGAGATCACCGCCCGTGGAGTGGATGTCGACCGCATCCGGCGACGCATCGGGATCGTGTTCCAGGCCTACAACCTGTTCCCGAACATGAGCGTGCTGCGCAACATCACTCTCGCACCGACCAAGGTGCTCAAGCTGCCCCGCGCGGAGGCCGAGGCGCGTGCGGACGAGCTCCTCA
>DAOTUX010000342.1:0-22586 GCA_034436475.1 Chloroflexota bacterium
CCGCGAGCCGCGCCGACTGGTCCGAGGCAAGCACCACCCTCGCTCCCTGCGAGCGCCAGCGACGGACGGTCTGGCCGATGGATCCGATGGGCGCGGGCGGCAGCACGGGCTCGTGCCAGCCAAAGGGGTTGCCACCGGGCGCAACGCCCTCCGCCTCCGGGTCCCAGGTCAGCTCCAGGGTGCGAGCTGCCAGGAGGGCCCGCTTCCAGGCGCGCGGCTCCGGGTAGGCGGCGGGCCAGCCCCTGGGCAGCTCGCCCGCCCGCTCCAGCTCGGCACGCCGCTCGTCCGCCTGGGACCACAGCGACTCCGCGGTCGTGGCCACGTCCGCCGGCTCGTCCACCACCCACGCGGCGTCGCCCAGGTGGTCGAGCGCGGTGGCCGGGGCGAGGTAGCCCGACCATGTCTCGGCGGTGTCACCGAGCGACCCCGTCTCGAGCGCGGCCAGGTCCGCGGCGAGGCGCTCGGGCAGGCGCCCCGCGAGCCTCCCCAGCCCGGCACGCAACTCGTCACCGGTCGTCGCGCGGAGGAGGAACTCGCTGGCGGGGAGCATGGTGGCGGTATCGACCGGCCCCACGCCCCGCTGGTCCGCCGGGTCGAAGGCGCGCAGGGACTCGATCTCGTCCCCGAACCACTCGATGCGCAGGGGCAGCGGCCGCCCTGCCGGGAACACGTCCACGATGCCCCCGCGGCGCGCCATCTCGCCCCGTCCGCCCACCTCCGGGACCATCTCGTAGCCCAGCGCCACCAGCGTCCCCAGGAGATGGTCCTGCGACAGGCGCTGGTGAGGTCGCACCACCACGGGCTGCTCGGGCAGGGCGGACGGCGGCAGCGTGCGCTGGAACAGCGCCTGCACGCTCGCCACCAGGATGCGCGGCGTGCCGCTGGCCCACGCCGCCAGCGTCGCGACCCGGGCCGCGCTCTCGTCACGGACCAGCTCGCTGCGCTCCCACGCCAGTGCCGTGCGCGGCTCGAGGGTCACGATCGAGGCCGGGTCGCCCATCCAGGCCACCAGCTCCTCGGCCACCCGGTCGGCGATCTCGGCATCCCGCGCCACCCACACCAGGCGGCCCTCGGACGCAAGGGCGAGCGCCGCCGCGAGATAGGACTTGGCACCGTGGGGCACCGCACCGTAGGTGACGTGCCGCCGAGCGGTGGCACGCGCGGGGCCCTCGGTGCCCCCGAGGCGCGCCGCGAGCTCCCGCACCTGGTCGGTCGCCGCGAGGTGTCGGGTCAGGGGCGAGAGGTCCGGCAGCCGATGCCTGCCGGCGGGCGCCCCGGGTCCAACGAGCGAGGTCGGTCGCACCGCAAGGCGCTCTGCGACCGCTGCATCGATGCGCCGTTCCCGGCCTCGTCGACCCCGGGGCGGCGTGGTTCCGTCAGTCACGACCGATCGCCCCGCCGAGCCCGTCGAGCCCTGGGCGGCGCACCTGCGCGGGTGTCATGACCGGTCGTCCCGCGTGCCCCTCTCGAGCAGGCGGCGCCATCCTGTTGGCGTTCGCACGACGCCGTCCACATCGGGGGCGCCCTGACGTGCCACGGGCGCGGACGCCCTCCCCGCATCCGGGGCGACGTCCGGCGATGGCGCCTCGGTCAGCGGCAGGCGCCAGGCGTTGAAGCGATCGGCGGCACGGGCCGGCCCATCGGCCGCCCAGGTCTCGACGGCATCAGCGGCAGTGTCGAGGAGCGTCGGGAGCGCCCCCTGCTCATCGGCGGTGAACGGCGCGAGCACATGGTCGATCGCTGACCCACCGTGCGTGCCGATGCCCACCCGGAGGCGCGCCCATCGCTGGGTGCCCATCTCGGCCACGATCGAGCGCAGCCCGTTGTGCGTGCCGGCGCTCCCCTCGGCACGCATCCGGAGCCTCCCGAAGGGCAGGTCGAAGTCGTCGACCACGACGAGCAGGTCCTCCAGGGGCACCCGCTCGCGGGCCAGGACCTTGCGCACCGCGACGCCCGACAGGTTCATGTACGTGGTGGGCTTGACGAGGACCAGGTCGACCCCGCGGTGCCGGCCGCGCACCGTGACCGCTGCGTCACGCGCCTTGTGACGACCGGAGAGCCCAGCACGCTCCGCGAGTCGGTCGAGCACCAGCCAGCCCACGTTGTGGCGCGTCCGCTCGTACTGCTGGCCGGGGTTCCCCAGCCCGATGACGACCTTCACCCGGCTCCTCTGGTCGGAGCGCGCCCCGTGGCTTCCGGGCGCGCGGACAGGCCGCACCCGACCTCGACGGCCTGGCGCGGCGGAGCCGCAAGTGTAGCCCCGAGACGGAGGTCAGGACTCGCTGAGGGTCCGGCGAGTGGCCGCCTGCCTGGGGACATCGGGCGACCGTGCCGCGACAGCCTTGGCGCGTCGATTGCCGACCGCTCGATGGACCCGGTATGCCGTCAGGGTGACCAGGAGGATGGTCGCGGCGCCATACATCGCCAGCGCGAATGGGGCACCCGAGTCCGAGCCTGCCATCAGGCCATGGAGGGTCGTGGCAAGCGCGATGATGAACGTCAGATAGTGGAGCCGACGCCAGGTGCGCTGGCCGATGCGTCGCCGGATGGAGAAGCTGGCCACGACGATCACGGTCAGGTACAGCCCGAGTTGGCCGAGGCCGACCCAGACAGGTCGGTAGGAGGCCGCGAACGGGACGAGCAGGTCCGCGAGGCTGAACGGCATGCTCGTGTCGATGGCCAGCAGCGCCGCGTGGACCAGCGCCAACCCGAGCCCGATCGCGCTCAACTCCTGGTGCAGCATGAACGAGACGGTGCGATGGGCGATGGCGTCCAGGATGCCCGTGGACAGCAGCAGGCCGTAGATCACCGATCCGGTCAGCGCGGCCCAGGACAGCAGGCCCAGGATCCGGATGGCATACCACGCCAGCCGATCCTGCTCGCTGGTGAGCCATCGGGACAGCGAGTCGAGCGCATCCCCTCCAAACAGTGCGACGGTCGCCCCCGCCACGATGGCGAAGCCGGCCCAGCGGACGGAGCGGGTCCGCTGATCGAGGCCGCGATAGGTCACGCCAGCCATGCGAGCGACCCCTCTGTGACGACGGCCTCCCCATCTCGGAGGAGCAGCACGGCCCCCATCACGCCCGCTCGAGCCACGAGCTCGCGCCCTGGCTCGCTGCCTCGGATGACGACGGCCTTGGCGACCGCCTCCGCGAGGGCCGCCGATCGAGCCACGACCGTGCACTGCTCGACGTCGGTGACGGCAGGGCGCCCGGTCAGCGGGTCGATGAGGTGATGGCGGTCGGGGTCCCCACCCCAGCGGTGGACGTCGATGCCGGACGTCGCGACTCCCAGGCTGGATGGCCCCACCCTTGTGGAGGCGATGCGGACCAGGTCACACCCGGGTCGATGCGGGTCCGCGACGCCGATGGTCCAGTCGAGCCGACCACCAGTCGCGATCGCAATGTCGCCATCCGCGTCCACGAGCGCGGCGGGATAGCGCCCGAGGTGCGACAGCGCCCTGTCCGCGACCCATCCCTTGGCCACGCCGTCGAGATCGAAGCGCATGCGTCCCTCACGCAGGACCTGGCCGCGCCGACCGGTGGCTGAGTGGCGGACGGTCCAGCGAGGGCGCACGCTGGGCGCGTCCCATGCCGTGCCCTGCTCCGCCGCTAGGCGAGCCTCCAGGAGCCCGACATCGACCACCCCGCGGGTCGCTCGACCGGCATCGAGCGCCCAGCGGAGCACCGCCGCGAGCGTGGGCCCGATGCTGGCCTCCGTGGCGTCCGGGTCGGCGTTCAGGGCGCACAGCTCGGACGCAGGTTCGAACCGGGACAGACGCGCGACCCAGCGCTCCACCCGCCGCGCGAGCGCTCCCAGGTCTCGCTCGGCGCGAGGTCGCTCGTCCTGACGACAGGCGACCCGCAGCCGCATCCGGCCACCCATCGAGGCCACATCCAGGGCGACCTCCTCGAGGGCGCCCGCGTCCACGCTCACGGGGAGTGTCACGCCCTCACCCGCCTGACTGCCGACTGCGCGCCACGACCCGGCTGCGCGGGATGGTCGTCACCTGGCTCCGTGCGGAGTCGCCCACCAGCAATGCGTCGAGCTCGGCCCCGCTGATGATGCTGGCGCCCTCCGGCGCGCGCGCGCCACGCTCGAGCCGGACAAACCGGACGCACTGGACCGACGCGTCAGCCGAGAGGTCGGACGACTCCAGGGCGACCACCGTGGTCGCGTCGGCGGCGCTGGTCACGGGGAACCGCGCGAGCCCCGCGGTCGCGATGCTCAGGGCAGCGACGGTCCCGATGCCGAGGATGAGCCGGGTGGGCCGGGCATCCGGGCGGCGCTTCTGCATGCCCGCGTCGGGACGTGGCCGTGGGCCGGGCGCTTCGGTGGTACTCATCAGTGGTCCGCCCCGTCGTCGTCATCGTGGTCGTCATCGTCGTCGTGGCGGTCGTCCAGCTCATCGTGGTCGTCGTCGTGGCGGTCGTCCGCCCCGTTGTCGTCATCGTGGTCGTCGTCGTCATGGTCGTCGTCGGTGTGCGTGAGCGCGGCCCCGCCTACCCCATCGCTCGCGGCCCAGGCGTCGGGAGCCGTGACGTACACCGTGTCCACGACCAGCGGCGCCGGGGTCACGGGCCTGTCGCCGGCCGCCGTCGGTGCCGGTGCGGCATCCCCGGGCCAGCCCAGCACGGGCCGGTCACCGCGTACGACCGCGAAGACGAGGACGCCGGCAGCCGCGAGGCCACCGACCAGGAGCGCGATGCGATGGATCATGGGGCGACCTCCGTGGGGTTTCGGCGACGGCACCAGACTGGGCCCCCTGCCTTTGCGGCCCATGTGGCGCGCATGAGACTTCTCCAATGGACGGCCCGGGCCATTGCGGAGGGCCGGGACCTGATGGAGCATGGGTACATGCGAGTCTTGGTGGTCGATGACGAGCCCCGGATGGCGTCGGCCATCGCGCGGGTCCTGGTGGCCGAGCGATATGTGGTGGATGTCGCCCACGACGGGTTGACGGCCCTCGCCCTCGCCGCGGAGCAGGCGCCGGACCTGATCGTGCTCGATCGCCTGCTGCCCGACCTCGACGGTCTCGAGGTGATCGGGATCCTGCGCGGTCGAGGGAATCGGACCCCCGTGCTGATGCTCACGGCCCTCGGCACCCTGGAGCATCGGGTGACCGGGCTCGACGCCGGCGCCGACGATTACCTGGCCAAGCCCTTCGCGTTCACCGAGCTGCTCGCCCGACTCCGAGCACTCGCCAGGAGGGCACCGGAGGTGACCACGGACGCACCGCACGCCGGCGATGTCTGGCTCGACCCGACGCGTCATCGGGTGGTCGTGGGCGAACGGGCGGAGGACCTGTCCGCCCGCGAGTACGCGTTCCTCGACTACCTCATCCGCCAGGGCGGTCGGGTGGTGACGCGGCAGCAGATCCTGGACGCCGTCTGGGGCGCCGAGCCGGACGTCTACTCCAACGTGGTCGACCTGTACGTGCACTACCTGAGACGCAAGCTCGAGGGCCTCGGCCGACGGGGCGTCCTGCGAACGGTCCGGGGCGTGGGCTACGCACTGGACGCACGCAAGGCGTCATGACCACGCCGCCGCGCATCGCGTCCCGCACGCCAGAGGAGCAGCTCCTGCGCCGGACGAGGCTGCGTCTGGCGGCCATGACCCTGGCCCTGGTGGCGGCCCTCCTGGCCGCGGTGGGGGTCGTCACCAGCCTCGCGGCGACGCGCCTCATGGATGCGAACGTCGGGCGGACCATGGACGCGGTCATGCTGACGGCGCTCGATGATGACCCCGAGCACGATGAGGACAAGGTGCTTCGGACCCCCGGTGGGTCGGACACGTTCGTGCTCTACCTGGATGCGCGCGGCCGCATGGTGGGGAACCCGTCACGCGTGGTGCTCAAGGGCCTCCCGGACGCCGCTGCGATGGGCGCGGCCAGCGCGGGCACCGACGACAGACGGGATGGCACATACGATGGCGTCCCGGTGCGGCTCCTGACCCGGCACGTCGAGCCGGGTGAGATGGACGAGCACGATGGGGACGGGGATGGCGATGCCGGTTCGGTGGCGTTCGTCCAGGTGGGGTTCGTCCTGTCGCTGTACCAAGCGCAGCAGCGGGAGCTTGCCATCGCGATCGTCGCGGCGGTCTCGCTCGGCATCGCCGGCGCGGCCCTGGTCACCTGGGCGGTGACCCACCGAGCGCTCGCCCCGATCCGGGCCGCGTTCGCGGCTGAGCGCCGGTTCGTGGCCGCGGCATCGCATGAGCTGCGCACCCCGGTGGCCATCATCCGTGCCTCGGCGGAGGTCATGCAGCGAGAGCGGCACACGACGCCGGCCGGGGACATCCTCCTGGCGGACATCGTGGCCGAGACCGACCGTATGGGACGCCTCGTGGGCGACCTCCTCGCCCTCGCCTCGGCGGAGGCCGGCGCGATCGCCATCGACCCGAGGCCGATGGACCTGGGTGCGTGGCTGGACGACACCGCTCGTCGCGCAAGGCCGATGGTCGCGGCCCGCGGTTTGACGCTCACGACGGCCATCGAGGGGGCGCACGGCACGGTCGTGGTCGCGGACCCCGACCGCCTCACCCAGATAGTGCTGGTGCTGGTGGACAACGCGGTCGCTCACTCTCCCGAGGGCGGCACGGTCGAGATCGCCGCGGCCCGAGATGGCACCCGCGTGGTCGCCATCAGCGTGACCGATGAGGGACCGGGTGTCCCCGACAACCTGCGGGAGACGATCTTCGAGCCATTCGTCCGAACGCCGGGTGTGGGGCGGACGCAGGGCAGCGGTCTTGGCCTCGCGATCGCCCGGCAGCTGGCCACGCGTCAGGGGGCCACGCTCGAGGTCGCAGGGCCAAGGCGATCACCCGACCAGCAGGGCCGCGGCGCCTGCTTCGTGCTGCGGCTCCCTGCCACGGCCATCGCCCCGGTCCCGCCCGGTCGAACGGTGCCTGGGGCCGTCTCGTCGGGCTGACGCCTCGCGGGATGGCCGAGACGCCCTCTCGGCCGGGACGGGTCCGACGGCACGCCCGGAGCCATGCCCGATCACGCCTCGGGCGCGGGCGTCACCCCCACATCGTGGTCGGCGAAGGACGGGCGCCACGGCCCCACCAACGGGATGAACCCCTGCATGATGGCGCGCTCTGCCTGGACCAGGTGCATCAGGTCATGCGCCGGGTACTGGTTGAGCAGCTGGCGCATCGTGACCGGCCCCAGGGTCAGGTGACGCGAGCCCGCATCGAGGTCCACGTCCGTGACGATCTCCAGGATGGCCTCGTTGCGGGCCCGGTGCTCCGCGAGGCGCCCGACGACCTCCGCGGGGTCGGTGGCATCGTCCACGGGTGTCGATTCGGTGCGCGGGTCAAAGGCCGGCAGCGTCGCGGCCCCATCGAGGATGGCGCGCATCCGCTGGCCGAACAGGGGCTCGGTGTCCGCGGCATGCACGAGGCACTCGAGCGCCGACCATTCATCGGGTGCCGGACGGCGGCCGAGGGTGTTCCGGCCCAGCGACGCGATGGCACGCCAGCGGTCAAGGTCGATGCGCAGGATCGCGGTGATGTCGCGAGCGAGGTCGATCATGCCCGGTACGGTAGCAGGGGGCAGTGACGGGCAGACCTCCAGTGCTGCATCCGCCAGCGGGCGTCGACCCGCTCCGTCGGCGTCGACCCGCTCCGTCGGCGTGCGGCTGGCGCCAGTCAGGGCACCGTGCCCAGGAGCGCCCGTTCGAGCGCACGCATGGCCGCCTCCTCCTGGGGTCGCGCGTGGTCCCAGCCGCACAGATGGAGTGCCCCGTGCGTGACCAGGAGTCGCAGCTCGTCGGTAGGTGACCAGGCACGGTCGCCGGTCTGACCGCCACGACCCTGCTGTGCCTGCTCCACGGCACGCTCCACCGAGACCACGATGTCCCCGATGTGGGACCGGCTACCCGGGGGCATGGCGAACCCGACCACGCCCACAGCGCGGACGGCTGGGTCCTGGCCCGGGTGGGCTGGGAAGACGGCGGGCGACAGCATCGGGAAGCTGAGCACGTCGGTCGGACCCTCGTGGCCCATGTGCGCCTCGTTCAGGGCGGTGATCTCCGCATCGTCGACGAGGATGAGGCTCGCGCTCGCGGGCATGGGCGCTTGACCTGCTCGGAGGGCGTTGACTAGGCACCGGACGAGAGTCCCGGGCCGCACCGGCAGGGTGACGCCAGGGCGCACCGTGACATCCACGCGCATCCCGTCGAGATAGCGGACCGCGGTGGCCCCCGCGGCCGGGTTGGTCCCCGCGGCCCGTTTGGCCTCGACCACCGAGCTGGCCTCGAGCTGACCGTCGTCCACTCGTCTGAGACGCGCTCCGGCTCAGGACGCCTGGCGTCGTGACTCGAGTTCCACGATCTTGTTCTGGGGGTACTCGATGCGACGGTGGTACATGCCCTTGAGCTGCGCGATGAAGGCCTCGCGGATGCGATCGAGGTCGCGCAGGGTGAGGTCGCACTCGTCGAACTGACCGTCCTCCAGACGCTCGCTGATGATCCTGCCGACCATCGAGCGGATGCTCGCCTCATCATGGCTGGACAGCGACCGCACAGACGCCTCGACGCTGTCGGCGAGCATGAGGATGCCAGCCTCGCGTGACTGTGGCTTGGGTCCCCTGTGCCGGAAGCGTCGCTCCTCGACCGCCTCAGCCGCGGCCTCGGCGGCGGCAGTCCCGGGCACCACACCCGCTTCCGTCACCGCGCGCTCCCGCGCCTTCTCCCAGAAGTAGCTCATCCGCCCGGTGCCGTGATGCTGGGGGATGAACGAGATGACGGGCTTGGGCAGGTGGTACTGGTAGGCGATGTCGATGCCATTGGCGACATGTGCCGCGAGCACGCGGGCGGATTCCTCGGGCGCCATGTCGTCATGGGGGTTGGGCCCTCCCGCAGGCTGGTTCTCGATGAACGCGGTCGGGTCGGCCAGCTTGCCGATGTCGTGGTAGTAGGCAGCGACGCGCACCACGAGCGGGTCAGCACCCACCGCCTCAGCCGCCCGCTCGCCCAGGTTCCCGACCATGAGCGAGTGGTGGTAGGTGCCCGGTGCCTCGAGCAGCAGCCGGCGGAGCAGGGGCTGTGACGGGTTGGCCAGCTCCATCAGCTGATAGGACGTGGTGATGCCGAACGCGGAGCCGGCGATAGCGAAGGTCCCGGCAGCCGCCACGGCAGCACCGGCAGCGGACGCGAGGGCCGCGACCTCCAGCTGGAGGAGGCCCGCGAGGTCGCTCGCGGCGAGGGCCCCGAAGGCCGTGACGACCGCCACGTTCGCGACCGCCATGGCCACGCCTGCCTGCACGTACTGGCCCAGGCGCTCGCCCCGCCGCAGGACGATGACACCCGAGACGCCGCCCAGCAGCACGTACGCCGGGAACTGCGCCTGGCCGGTCACGGCGCCACCCAAGACGGCCACGATCGACAGGACGATGAGCGCGACGCCGGCGTCCAGCAGCACTGACAGGAGCAGACCGCCTGCTGCGACCGGCACGAGGTACGGCAGGACCGATCGATCGGCGGTCACACCCACGAGCAGGGTGGAGCCGACGAGCACAAGGCCGACCAGCAGGAGGGGTCGGTTGCGGTGCCACAGGCCCGGTCGGAACCGCCAGGTCCAGCCCAGCAGCGCCCCCACGGCCACGATCGAGAGCAGCAGCCAGCCCACGAGCCTCAGCGGCTCCTGGCTGCTGCCCATCAGCAGCGGGTACAGACCCATGGCCGCTGCGAGCGCGACCACCATCAGCACCGCCGCGACCACGAAGCGACCCGCGTCGCGGCGGGTGAATGCGCTCAGGCGGCTGGAATGACGTGCCAGCATGGCTAGGTTCCGGGGGCTAGCGGCCCCCGCCACCCCCATGGCCGTGGGCGACCAGGTCGAGCCGGGCCAGCTCCTGGGCGACCATCCCGGAGACCTGCTTGCCGTCCGCGCGACCCCGGATCTGCGGCGAGAGGCAACCCATGACCTTGCCCAGGTCCCGGGCGGACGAGGCGCCCGTGGTGGTGATGGCCTCCGCGACCATCGCCCGCAGCTCGTCCTCCGAGAGGGCGGCCGGGAGGTAGCCCGCGATGACCTCGGCCTCCGCGCGCTCCTTGTCGGCTAGGTCGGCCCGACCGGCAGAGGTGAACGCGTCGATGGACTCGCGGCGGGTCTTGGCCTCCTTCGAGAGCACGCCGAGGAGCTCGTCGTCCGTCAGGGGGCGACGAGCCGCGACCTGGGCGTTGTGGGCAGCCGCGAGCACCATGCGCAGGGTGTCGCGCCGAAGCGCGTCACCGTCCCGCATGGCGGTCGTCATGTCTGCCTGGAGTCGTTCCGCGAGGCTCATCAACTGCTCCTGGGCCCCTCGCCCGGGAGGCTCGGCGGCGGGGCGTGCCAGCGTTCGACCATCGAACCTCCGGCGCGCCCCGGCCTGCCTATTCCTGGCGGGTCGCCTTCTTCCGCTTCGCTTCCTTGCGCTTGCGCTTGACGCTCGGCTTCTCGTAGTGCTCGCGTCTCCGAGCCTCCGCGAGGATGCCGCTCTGCTGGATCTTCTTGTTGAAGCGTCGGAGGGCGCTCTCGAAGGTCTCGTTCTCACCGACACGGACCTCTGCCAACCTGGGATCACCTCCCGCCGGCCATGCGCTTCGGCCCGGGCATCCCCCGCCGGAGCCGGTCACCGGGCGGGATGCGCGCTTGGTGCGGGTTGGCCGTGTGCCTGGCGGGAGCCGCCGGCGACGTGGGCACGTCCGCGCGCGTAGGGCCGGCGGAGTGTACACCAGCCCCGCCCTCGGGTCGAGGCGACACCATGTCGTCGAGCGTCAGCGCGGCTCGGCTCCCGGGAACGTTCGGCCCATCGCCACTCCGCGGACGTGCCGCCCTTCATCGACGGCCCAAGGTCGGTCGATCACAGCCGTGCTCGCGGGGCCGACGACGTCCTGGGCTACGACGAGCACGGCCTGCCGACATGACGCCCGCAGGTCCGACAGCCGCGGGGACGACAACGACCGCGGGGCGATCGACGTCCTGGTGGTGGACACCTCGGCGGCGGTCGCCGCGATCCTTGGGCAACCGGAGGCGCCCGCGATCGACAGGTCTGGACGCGCGAGGGCACCGCTGGTCCCCTGCCGGGGCGCCACCCACGTGCGGCTCGGATCCAGCACGGGCCCTGCGTGGCATGGCACGGTCGCGAGCGCCGGGACCGCTGACCATCCGGGCTGGTCGGTACACTGCGCGACCATGGCGGACGCACCCGATCCCAGCACCTTCGAGTCCCTCGTCGACCTGCTCGATGACGCGGCTCGCCGCTACCCGCACGACCGTCCCACCCTGAGCCTGCGCACCGACGAGGGCACGAGCCACGCGTGGTCCTCTGCCGAGCTGCGCCGTCGGGCTCGGCTGGCCGCATGGCGCCTGCGGTCGCTGGGCGTCGAGCCCGGTGACCGGCTGCTGACCTGGAGCCCGTCCACGCCCGCCCTGCCCGCGGTGTTCTGGGGCGCCTCCATCGCCGGCGCCGTGCTCGTCCCACTCGACCTGCGCATGTCCCCGGCCGTGCTCCAGCGGATCGCGGGCCGCTCGGGGGCCCACGTCCTGGCCATCGGGACCGGTGCCGACGCCCCCGACCCGGCGGCCGCGGGCCTCACCGAGCTGGAGCTGACCTTGGTCACGGTGGACGACCTGACCTCGGACCCACTCCAGGACGATCGGACGTTTCCCGCCGGCTGGGAGGCACAGGTCGATGCGTGGCCCCGACCCACGCGCGAGAGCCTGTTCGAGGTGGTCTACACCTCGGGCACCACGTCACAGCCCAAGGGTGTGATGCTCACCCACGGCAACATGCTCGAGACGGTCGGCGTGTGCCTGACGCTCGTGCCCCCGCGCGAGCACCGGCTGGTGTCGCTCCTGCCACTGTCGCACCTGTTCGAGCAGGCGCCCGTCCTGCTGTACGGCACGATCGTGGGCGCCCGGGTGCTGTACGTGCGGTCACGCAACCCGCGCATCATCTTCGAGGCACTGCGTGAGCTGCGGGTCACGACCATGGTGGTCACGCCCCAGCTCCTGGAGATCTTCTGGACCGCCATCACCCGCGAGGTGGACCGTCAAGGGAGGATGGCGACCTTCGAGCGCGCCCGGCGACTGGCCCGACGCCTGCCGATGGGGGCCCGCCGCCTCCTGTTCCGGGCGATCCACCGGCAGCTGGGCGGCTCCCTCACGCTCCTGGTGTCCGCGGGCGCCTACCTGCCCCCCGACCTCCAGGCGGCGTGGGAGGACCTGGGGATCGTCGTCATGCAGGGCTATGGCGCCACCGAATGCGGTCCGGCGGCTGCCAACAGCGAGCGCGACCATCCGACCGGTGTCATCGGTCGGACGCTGCCGCCCGTCCGCCTTCGACTCGCGCCCGAGACCTCCGAGATCCTGGTCGCCGGCCCCACGGTGACCCCCGGGTACTGGGGCGACCCGGAGGCGACCGCGGCCGCCATCGACGCCGAGGGCTGGTATCACACCGGTGACATCGGTCGGTTCGATGACCAGGGCCGACTCATCCTGTCCGGGCGGACCAAGAACATCATCGTGCTGCCCAACGGGCTCAACGTGTTCCCCGAGGACATCGAGGCGGTCCTTGCCGACCATGGCATCTCCCAGGCGGTGGTCTTGGAGACCGCGCCCGGCCGCATCGAGGCGGTGGTGCTGCCACCGGGCACCATGCCCATCGTGGCGCCCGGTCGGGGCGGTCAGGAGGAGCGTGACGCGGAGACCGAGGCGCGGGTCCGGGCGGACATCGAGCGCATCGTCCGGGACGTCAACAGGGAGCTCGGCTCGCACCAGCGCATCGATGCCTGGCGGTTGTGGCCGGGCCCCGATTTCCCGCGCACCCACACCCTCAAGATCCGACGCGACGATGTGCGCGCCTGGGCGGCGGTGGACATCCCGCTCCAGGTCCGTGACTCGCCGGGCGATGCTGCGGCTACTTGACCACCGGGTAGGGCTGGCCGATGGCGCGCACCACGTCGAAGGCACCCTGGGCACGCTCCGGGTCGTCCGCGCGCTCGCGCGACCACCAGGTCATGATCACGTTGCTGTCCAGCTGGGCGACACTGAACTGGGCGTCGACCGGGAAGTTGGTCTGACCGAACCCCGATCCCAGGTAGGCCGCGAGCTCCGTGGCACGGGTCGCGGCCTCGGCGCTCCCCGCGAGCTGGTAGACGACCACATAGCCAAGCTCCGGGCCCACGTCCTGCACCTGAAGCACGGAGCGGCCGACCTGCGTGAGGGAGGCGGGCTCCGACGGCCGATACGGCGCCACGGGCGGCGCGACCTGATAGCCCGCGCCGGTCAGCGCGTCGGTGATGCGCGCGATCGTGCCGGCCAAGGCCTGCCCGGGCGAGGCGACAGGCGTCGCCACGGGTGCCGGGGTGTCGGCGACCTGACGACCGGCTCCACACCCCATCACGAGCGCGGCGAGCAGGACGGTCGCCGCGATCGCCGACAGCCGACGCGCGGTCATCCGGGTGGCCACGTCATGGGTCGACCGCCCATGAGGTGCAGATGCAGGTGGTCGACCGTCTGGCCACCTCCTCGCCCGACGTTGGTCACGACCCGATAGCCCGCATCGGCGATGCCCTGGGTGCGGGCGAGGACCGCGGCGACCGCGAACAGATGACCCACGATGGGCGCGTCATCGTCGGTCAGCTCGGCCGCGGATCGGATGTGGACCCGCGGGATGATCAGGATGTGGGTGGGCGCGCGCGGCGCGATGTCATGGAACGCCACCACGGTGTCGTCGGCGTGGACCTGCCTCGAGGCGATCTCGCCGGCCGCGATCCGGCAGAACAGGCACCCCGGGTCATCGGCCATGTGATGCTCCTCCCTCTTCCCGGTCCGATGGTCGCTCGACGTCGAGGAGCACCCAGTCGGTCTCCTGGGCACGATCGACGACACGCAGGCCGGCGGCTCGGAACGCCTCAACCACCTGCGCCTCGCGGTCGATGAAGATGCCCGACGCCAGCATGCGCCCACCGGGCGCGATCGATGCGCCGAGCGGCCCCGCGAGGTCCGTCAACAGCGACGCGATGAGGTTGGCGAGCACGAGGTCGAAGGGACCGCAAGCCGCCTGCTGACGGCCCGCGAGTGGCACCGAGCCGCGCGCTGCGCTCACCCGCCGGGCGACCCGGTTGCGTCGTGCGTTGGCGAGCGTGGCTTCCACAGCGATGGGGTCCGTGTCCACGCCGTGCACCGAGCGGGCGCCCAAGCGTGCCGCCGCGATGGCCAGGATGCCCGAGCCACAGCCCACATCGAGGACGCGGGCGCCCTCCAGCAGCCCCTCGTCCGCCCAGCGCTCGATGCCCGCGAGGCACAGTCGCGTGGTGGGGTGCAGCCCCGTCCCGAAGGCCATCCCCGGGTCGAGCGCCAGCACCACGTCCCCGGGTCGCGCGCGATGTCGGCGCCAGGTCGGCCGGATGACGAGGCGCCTCCCCACCCGCAGCACCGGGAAGTGCGACTTCCAGGCCGATGCCCATTCCTCCTCCTGGACGGGTCGGACCTCGAGCTCGCCGATGGGCCGCAGCCCGAACGCCTGGAGATGACCGAGGTCGCGCCGCACCGCCGCGATGGACGCCTCCGCACCCTTGCCGTCGATCCCGGGCAGCCACGCCCGCAGGATCGCCGAGCCGCCGGCTCGCGGCACCGCCCCGAGGCCCTCGTCCACCGGGTCCCAGGCGACCTCGACCGACACGCCCCCCATGGCCTGACGCGACAGGATCTCGCTGACGACCTCGACGGCCTCCTGGTCGACCTCGACCGAGAGCTCCAGCCAGGTCCCGGCCGCATCGAGACCCTCGTGGGTCGCGACGGTATCTGGGAGGGCCGCGCGAACAGCCACGCTCAGCTGATGGCGTCCTTGAGCCGGTCCGCGATGCCGCGCTTGTGCCTGTCCTTGCGGCGGGCGCCCACAGGTGCGGCCACCGGCTCGTCCGGACGCTCGCCCGACTCCGCGGCGTACTGCTCCAGCAGCTCGCGCTGACGCGAGGACAGCCGAGTGGGCACCGTCAGGCCCACCAGCACGTGGAGGTCGCCCCGCACGCCCGGTCGGCGCAGATGTGGCACTCCCCGGCCACGCAGCCGGATCTCCGCACCGGGCTGGGTGCCCGGTCGGACCTCGACCAGCTCGTCACCGTCGGGCGTGGGGACGCTGATCTTCGCGCCCAGCGCGGCCTGGCTGATGGACACCGGCAACTCGTAGTAGAGCTCGGTGTCCTGGCGTCGCAGCAGCGGATGCGCCTCGACGTGGGTGACCACGTACAGGTTGCCGGGCGTGCCGCCTCGCGGGCCGGCCTCCCCCTCCCCCGACAGGCGGATCTGATGGCCGTCGTCGATGCCCGCGGGGATGGTCACCCGGAGCGTCCGACGCGCCTCCGTGCGACCCTCGCCCCGACACACCGGGCAGGCGCGCTCCACGATCTCACCCGAGCCCCGGCATCGGCCGCATACCGTCACGTTGACCATCTGGCCGAGCATCGTGGAGCGGACCTGGCGGATCTCACCCGAGCCGTTGCACTGCGGGCAGGTCACAGGGGACGAGCCGGGCTCGGCGCCCGAGCCGCCGCAGGTCTCGCAGGCCCCGAGCGCGCTGAACGTCACGTCCTTGGCGGTGCCCTTGATGGCCTCCTCGAACGTCAGTTGGAGGTCGTATCGGAGGTCAGCGCCGGTGGCCGCGCGCTGGCGTCGCTGCCCGCCCGTGGCCGAGCCACCGAAGAAGGCGTCGAAGATGTCCCCGAAGCCGGCGAACCCGCCGAACGGCCCGAAGCCCTCGGCGCCACCGCCCACGCCCGCGTGCCCGAACGTGTCGTACGCCTGCCGGCGCTGGGGGTCCGACAGCACCTGGTAGGCCTCGTTGATCTCCTTGAAGCGCACGTCGGCACCCGGGTCCGTGCTGACGTCCGGGTGCCATTGCTGCGCGAGCTTGCGGAAGGCGCGCTTGAGGTCATCGTCCGAGGCGCCGCGCGAGACGCCCAGGATGTCGTAGTAGTCGCGTGTCGAGGCCATCGTGCGAGGCCGAGTATAGGGAAGAGCGGCCGTCGGCCCGATGACGGGCGGTCAGGTGTCAGCCCTCGCCGGGCAGCTCGATCGTCGGGATGCCCTCGAGGGCCGCGATAGCCAGCACGTCGGGGTCCGCCGTGGCAATCGCGTCGTCGTCGGCGGCGGCAGCGAGGAGGATCGCGTCGGCGAGCGAGATGGGTCGCTTCGCGCGGTGATAGTGCCTCGCGCGGATCTCGGCGGCACGCTGAGCACCGGCGGTATCGAGGGCAATCGGCCGCAGCACCCCTTCGAGGAGGGGCTCGAGCAGCTCCATCGCTCGGGCAACCGGCACGCCGTGGACACGCTGCGTGACATCCAGCGCCTCGGCGAGGTTGGCCGTGGTCACTTTGCTGCCGCCGATGCCCAGCAGCTCCTGCACCCGCTGTGCGGGCGGTCGATCGGCGAGGAAGGCCACGATCGCGTACGCGTCAAGGAGGGTCACCGCATCGGGCGCATTCGTCGCTCTTGGGCGATCCGTTCGTCCTCGCGCGCGTGACGCCGCACCTCTGCCAGATCCACACCGATGAACTCGGCCGCCAAGGCACCCCTTGCAGCCGCGATCGGGTCATCGGGCACGGGCTCGATGACGATGCGATCGCCCTGGTCGTCGAGCACCACCGTGGAGGTCGCCCACCGATGGCGCACCGTGGCCGGGATCGAGAGCTGACCGCCCTTCGAGATTTTCATGCGCCTTCTCATGAGCATGGACACTATCATGGGATTGACCTTGGTCCCTGGTCGCGCCAGCGCGCAGGTACCTGCCGATCCCTGACAGGCGCCCGACCTACCATCGCGCCCGATGACAGCCGAATTCGACACCGACGACGTCCGGCATGTGGACCGCGCCACGGCGCGCCGTTTCCTCGTCGCCCGCCACCGGCTCGTACCACCGCGAACCCTGCCCACGGGAGCCGCCGGCGTGCGGGCGGTGGTGGGGCTGCTCGGCTCGATCCAGTTCGACCCGCTCGCGGTGGCCGGGCGCAACCACGACCTGGTGCTCCACGCCCGCGTCCCGGAGTACGACACGCGCTGCACCGAGGAGCTGCTGTACGGCACCCGGGAGTTGTTCGAGGTCTGGAACAAGGGGCTGTCGCTGCTGCCCACCTCGGAGCTGCCCTGGTACCGACTGGCGTGGGACGAGGCCAGGTCGCGTCACGGGGACGGGGTGCTCGCGACGCACGAGGGCACCGCCACCGAGATCCTCGCGCGCATCCGGGCTGAGGGCCCGCTGTCCAGCCTCGACTTCGAGCGCAAGCCGGCCATCGACTGGTGGTGGGGGCCAACGTCGGAGACGCGTGCGGTGCTGGAGGCGCTGGAGGTGTCGGGGGTCGTGGGGCTCGCCCGGCGCGAGGGCAACCGCAAGTACTTCGACCTGGTCGAGCGACTGTACCCCGCGGACCTGCTGGCCATCCGGCCGTCACCCGAGGAGCAGCGCCGCCACAAGCTGCTGTCCCGATACCGGGCGCACGGGCTGGCGGGTGCGGCCGGGCCCGCGGAGATGTGGTACGGCACCGGCAGGGCGCGGCGACGGCCGGACGACCCACCGGGGTACGTGGACCGCACCGAGCTGCGAGAGGGGCTCATCGCGGATGGCGAGATCCTGCCCGTGATGGTCGAGAGCGTCCGTGGGATGCGCTACATCGTGTACGCCGATGCCGACGTGCTGGATGACGCCCACCGCCCCCTTGGTGCCGACCCCGAGGTGAGCTTCCTCGGCCCGCTCGACCCGCTGATGTGGGACCGGGACCTGCTGCGGGGCGTGTTCGACTTCGACTACCTGTGGGAAGTGTACACACCGGAGCACAAGCGGCGCTGGGGCTACTACGTGCTGCCGGTCCTCTTCGGCGACCGGTTCGTTGGTCGCTTCGAGCCTCGGTTCGATCGAACGACGGGCACCCTGCGCATCCTGGGCCTGTGGTGGGAGGATGGCTTCGACCCCAGACGCGAGGACGGCTTCGTGGCCGCCCTGCGACGCGCGCTGGCGGCCTACATGCGCTTCGGCAAGGTCCGCACGATCGAGTGGGCGACCCATCTGGGCGGCGCGCGCCGGCTCATCGGGGTGCGGCCTCGCGGTTGAGCGGCCCGTGGCACTTGGGCCCACCACTCCCGCGCTCGCCCTCTGAGTCCCATGGGGACCTCGCATCTGGAGGCATCCGGTCTTCATGAGTCCGCTTGGGTAATCAGGGAGACCCGAACAGGTTCCGGCCTTGGCGAGGGCCCGTGTCGCTCGTGCCAGCGACCCGCCGGGTCTCGCAGGGGAGCAGACGGCCGAGTGGGCGACTGGGCCTCGACCAGGCCTGCCCTCGCCGCCGATTACCCGAACGGACTCAGCCACGGTGCGCCCATGGGGACGCGAGTACGCCAAGCAGACTCGGACGACCGGGCACCCAGCTGGTACCCGTCCAAGCGTCCGTCCGATGCGGCGGTGTTGCGTGTGCATGCCGAATGGCACTGTCCGTCGGCGCAACCGAGGCGTAGGTTGACGCGCGCGAGGGGGCCAACCGAAACGGGGTGCAGGATGGACCCACGACGTGTGATGACACGCATGGCAGCGCTTGGCGCGGCGCTGGCCCTGGCGATGCCGAGCACGACGAGCGCCGACGTGCTGGTCAGCCACGTCGGCAGGGTCGGCGCGCACTCGCTCACCGACAGCTGGGAGTATCCCGGCATCCGGTGCGGCTACGACAAGGACATGAACGCGGCCCGGATCCGCGTCCGGCCACCGACGGTCTTCGCGCGCGATCGCACGTCGGCGCGCGACAGCCAATGGGTCGGCTGGCGCATCGAGCTGCAGTATCACCGTGATGCGGGAGGCAGCTGGTCGACCGTCCAGAAGTCGTCGGTGGTCAAGGCGCGTGCCTTCGACGACCTTGCCGCGCCGTTCCGGCAGCGAACGGTCAGCGTGGCGCATCCGAAGGGCTCGGGCCGCTGGCGCGTGGTCGCCCGGATGGTCTGGTATCAGGCTGGTGCGAGCAGCGTCCGCGAGGGCACCGCACGCCACAGGTTCACCTTCTACGACTACCCGCTGACCGAGCCGGGGGCCGCCGACTTCTGCCCTGCAGGCATCCTCTGAGCCTCGGCGCACGGGGCACTCCCAGAGGCCGGGCGCGCACTCCTACTTGAGCAGCAGCCTGCCCATGCGGCGCGAGGTGATGGCGAGACCGACGAGGCCCATCACCGCGAGATAGACCACGTCGAGCACGATCGTCGGGTCGAGCTGGTCGGTGGTCAACGCCCGGATGAGATGGACGCCACGGTAGAGGGGCGTGAGCTCCACGAGCGTCCGAAGCGGCTCCGGATAGGTCGTGATGGGGAAGAACGTGGCGCTGAACAGGAACAGGGGCATCGTGACCACGAACACCAAGTCGAAGTCCTGCCAGCTGCGCACCCACGTGGTCGCGGCGGTCGCGACACCGGCGGCCGCGAACCCCACGAGCACCGACGCCGGCACCGCGAGCAGCGCCAGGGGGGACGCCACCAGACCCAGCAGGATCATCACGACCAGGAACGCCACGGCGTACATCAGCCCGCGGATGAGCGCCCAGGTCACCTCGCCGATGGCCACGTCCTGGGCGGTCATGGGTGTCGCGAGCATCGCGTCATAGGTGTGGGCGTACTTGAGCTTGTAGAACAGGTTGAACGTGGAGTCGTAGATGGCCCCGTTCATGGCTGAGGTCGCCATCAGCGCCGGGGCCACGAACATGGCGTACGGGATGCCCTCGATGTCTCCCACGATGGCGCCCAGCCCAAAGCCCAGACCCAGCAGATAGAACACCGGCTCGAAGAAGCCCGAGAGCAGGACCCACCAGGTCCGTCGGTATTGGAGCACGTTGCGCTCGAGGACCCGCACGGCGCGAGAGCCAGACCCGGGCAGCGGCAGCACGCGCGCGAGGGTCGTCACTGGACGAGTCGCCTGCGGAACGTGACCGAGCATGCGATCACACCCGCCGCGCCATAGGCCAGCAGCACCACCAGGTTCCACAGCGCGAGCATGGGGTCAAGCCCACCCAGCGCGATGCCCCGCGACAGCGACACACCGTTCCAGAGCGGCGTCAGGAACGCGATCGGCTGGAGGAAGGCGGGCAGCTGGTCGATGGGGAAGAAGGTGCCGCTGAAGATGAACAGCGGGATGATGACGAAGCGGTTGAGCACGGGGAACGCTTGGTCGGTGCGCTGGGTCGCCGTGAACGCGGAGATGGGGAGCGCGAACGCGAGCCCTGTCAGGACCGCCACGGGGATCATCAGGATGCCCGGACCGATGGCCATGGCCCCGAACGCCACCGAGACCACCATGAACACGACGCACACGATCGCGAGGCGGAACACGTACCACAGCCCGAGGCCCGCGACCACGTGCGGGACCGTGAGCGGTGCCGCGGTCATCGACTGGAACGTCCGGTTCCAGGTGATCGCGGACATGACGGGATACGTCGCCTCGCCCGCGGCCACCTGCATCGCCTGGGACGCCAGCAGCCCTGGCGCGAGGAAGGCGAGGTAGGACACGCCCTGCAGCGCGGCGCTGTTCGCCTGGTCCACGAACGTGCCCAGGCCCAGGCCCATCGCGGTCAGGAACAGCACTGGTGCCAGGAACGTGCTGAACACCCCCCCACGCCAGGTGCGTCGGAACACGAGCAGCTGGTGCTCCAGGACGCGGACCGCGCCGGACACGCCCACGACCTAGTCGATGAGGGTTCGGCCGGTCAGCCGCAGGAAGACGTCCTCGAGGGTGCTCCGGCGCACGAGCACCTGCTCGGGGCGCAGGCCCCGCTCATGGACCGCCACCGCTGCCGCGTCACCGTCGGCGGTGTACAGCAGGAGCCGGTCCGGGAGATGCTCGATCCGCTCCGCGAGCCCATCGAGCTGGCCGTCGAGGCCAACCACGTCATCAGGCCGGAACCGCAGCTCCAGCACCTCCTTGGTGGCATGGCGCTCGATGAGGCCTCGGGGAGAACCCTCGGCGACGATGCGCGCCTTGTCCATGACCACAAGCCGGTCGCACAGTTGCTCCGCCTCGTCCATGTAGTGGGTGGTGAGGATGAGCGACACCCCCTGCTGCTTGAGCCGATACAGCCGGTCCCAGAGCAGGTGGCGTGCCTGGGGGTCGAGGCCCGTGGTGGGCTCGTCCAGAATGAGCAGGTCGGGCTGGTTGATGAGCCCACGCGCGATGACCAGCCGACGCTTCATGCCACCCGACAAGGGCTCGACCTGGGACCCCGCGCGCTCCGCCAGTTGGACGAACTCGAGCAGTTCCTTGGCACGCACCCGCGCCTCGCGATATGACAGGTCGAAGTAGCGCCCATAGATGACCAGGTTGTCCTCGACCGTGAGCTCCATGTCCAGGCTGTCCTGCTGGGGCACCACGCCCAGGCGCGCCCGGATGCGCGCGCCGTCGGTGACCGGGTCCATGCCCAGCACCCGGAGCGTGCCATCGGTCACCGGGGAGACGCACCCGATCATGCGCATGGTGGTCGTCTTGCCCGCGCCGTTGGGTCCCAGGAACCCGAACGACTCCCCCACCGCGACCTCGAAGTCGATGGCGTCAACGGCAGTGGCCTGGCCGAACCGCTTGGTCAGGCCGCGCGCGAGGACAAGGGGTTCGACCGACGGGGAGGACACGCCCCGATGGTACCCGGACTGGCCGGACCAGACCGTGGGGCTTGACGGCGCGAGCCAGACGCCACGCGCTGTGGGACCGGTCAGGCGGGTCGGCGTTCGCTGGCCTCGCCATTGGGACACCAAGACGATGGGGATGGCGGACAATCGGTGACATGCGCGTCTCCGCCAAGGCCGACTACGCCATCCGCGCCGCGGCCGAGCTGGCCGCCGCCGACCCGACCGTGCCCCTGAAGGCGGAGCGGATCTCGGACGCCCAGGACATCCCCGTCAAGTTCCTCGAGACGATCCTGCTGGAGCTCAAGCGCGCCGGGATCGTGCGCAGCCAGCGCGGGCCTGACGGTGGGTATGCGCTCGCGCGCCCGGCCGTCGAGGTCAACCTGGCGGACGTCATCCGGGCGGTTGACGGCCCGCTCGCGAACGTGCGTGGCGAGCGCCCCGAGCACACGTCCTACACGGGGGTCGCGGAACCGCTCACCACGGTCTGGATCGCGGTCCGCGCCGCGCTCCGCGAGGTGCTGGAGGCCACCACCTTGGCCGACCTCGTGCGCCAGGAGCTGTCGGCGCGCGTCAGGGCGCTCGCTGACGACCCGGAGGCCTGGCGATCCCTGGGCAGCCGGGGCTCTGGTCGGGCAGCCCTCGCGGCCGCTGCCGGGGCCCCGGCGCGTCCCGACGCGCGGGCCTGACCAGACCCAGCGCCAGCTCGCCCACGCACCGGGTGGTGTTGGGTAGGCTGCCACGCATGGGATCGGGGGGCTGTCGCTGGTCTACCTCACCACGCCCGAGGACTTCACCCTGGCGCTCGGCCTCAACCTGTTCCAGGGGCTGTTCGTGTCGCGCATCGACTACATCATGGCCATCTCGACGCTGATGGTGCTGCCGATGATCGTGCTGTTCGTCCTCGCCCAGCGCTACATCGTGCAGGGGTTCGTGTCGAGCGGCCTCAAGGGGTAGCGCGC
>DAOTUX010000343.1:0-1520 GCA_034436475.1 Chloroflexota bacterium
CCGGGCTACGTGTCGGTGGACACCGGGAAGTACACGCTCGGTCCCCTGCTGGCGAGCCGCGCCGCGGACCTGGTCCTGCGGCGCCTTCGCTGATCGCCGCGATCAGGGACCGGCGAGGGGACGAAGCAGGCCACGAAGCCGCGCGCGGAGACGCGTGGCGAGCCCGTCGGCTGTCGGGGTGGACGGCCCGGACAATCCGATCGTGGGCACCACGCCCTCCAGCGCGACCATCGCGATCAACCGGGAGAGCGCCGGTCGGACCTCGGCGAGCGGCAGGGCGTCCGACCGACGGGTGTCCGCCAACGCGTTCCAATCGCCCTGCAGCCCCAGCAGCCACAGGGCCCACGCGCTGAGGATCCGCTCCTGGACATCAGGTGGGAACCCCGCGGCGGCGATGACCTCCGCGGTGCGAGCGATGTTATCCGCGACGCCCACGGCCTTCTCCGCCGCGGTCCAGCTGCGCCATGCTGCGACGAGTCCGTCCCCGTGAAGGTACTTGTCGTAGTACACGTCCGGGACGTTCGCGGTCGGCCCGATCAGCAGGGTCTCCAGGGCCCACAGCTGATCTGCGAACAGGCCCTCCGACCGACGGGCACGGAGGCGGACGCCCTCGTCGATCACGAGGCGGCGATGGACCGAGCGCCACGCCATGTGCGCGCTGACCGGTCCACGGTCCAGGAAGGTCTCCACCCGGGCAAGCCGATCGCCGGTGATGTCCTCGGTCGTCTGGATGCCCTCGCGTGCCCCGTGGAGGCGCACCGATCCGTGGGCACCGACCACGTCCGGCCGCGCCGCCAGGGTGGCCATGGCGGCATCGATATAGGTGGGCGTGAGCGCGTCGTCGTGGGACACGATCACGAAGTACGGCGTGTCGACACGATCGAGCATCGCGTTGACGTTGCCGACCCAACCATGGCGAGTCGCGAGCTGGATGATCTCAAGGTCGACGTGGCCCATCGGCGGCGGCGCCGGCAACGTGTACCCGGGCGCATGGTCGAATGAGACCAGCACCCGGACCTGGGGGTACGTCTGCGCGGCGAGCGAGCGGAGGGTCACCTGGAGCGCCTCGCCCGACCGGTATGCCGGCACCAGCACGCTGACGGTCCCGGTCATGCGATCCCCCGGCGGCTGGTCCGGTGGACGCCCACGGCTCCCCGGGTCACGCCGGGTCCGTCCGCCACGATGTCGCTGGGTGCCATCCTCGCTATCATGCCCGACGTCGGCCGGTGCGATCGCGACCGGGATGTGCCCGGAGCGGATCGGAGCGAGCGGATGCGTGGAGAGGTCGGGTCCGGACCGTCATGAGCGTGCTTGCTGTCGTCGCCGCGCGCAACGAGTCCGGCTACATCGAGATCGCCGGGCGGACCGTTCGAGCGTTCATGGATCATCCGGCGGTGAGGACCATGGATCGGCGTGACGCGCGACGCCCGGACGACGCGAGCACCACCACGCTCCACGTCCGGGAGCAAGGCGTTCACCGATGAGGATCGTGATGACCCTCCTGGTGCGCGACGAGGAGG
>DAOTUX010000344.1:0-1921 GCA_034436475.1 Chloroflexota bacterium
CCACCACGCCCCCGCTGCGCATCGAGACCGCCATCGACCGGGTGGCGGACCTCGAGTGGACGCTCACCGACACCGTGAGCGAGGCCCTCCTGCTGGAGGCCAACCTGGTCAAGCGCCACCAGCCGCGCTTCAACGTCCGGCTCAAGGACGACAAGAGCTACCCGTACATCAAGGTGACGCTCGCGGACGACTTCCCGCGCATCGAGCGCACCCGCAAGCTCCCTGCCGACGGCAGCCGCTACTTCGGTCCGTACGCCTCCGCGAGCAGCGTGGACGAGGCCATGAACCTCATCCGTCGGTTGTTCCCGTTCCGGACCTGCACCATCGAGATCAGGGAGGGGGAGCGGGCCCTCGACCGACCCTGCCTGCTGTATCACATCAAGCGTTGCCAGGCGCCGTGCATCCAGGCCATCGACAAGTCGTCGTATCGCGCGGACATCGAGCAGGTGATGCTCTTCCTCGAGGGTCGCCAGGAGCAGGTCGCCAAGGCGCTTCGGAAGAACATGGCAATCGCATCGGATGCCATGCAGTACGAGCGGGCCGCGGCGCTGCGCGACAAGGTCCGCGCCATCGAGCGGACCATGGAGGCCCAGAAGATGGCCGGGTTCGCGCGTCGTCAGCTGGATGTCCTGGGCTATGCCCGTTCGGGCAACCAGGCCGCCGTCCAGCTGTTCGCCATTCGGGACGGCAAGACCGTGAGTCGCGACGTGTTCCAACTGGAGAACCTGGGTGATGGTCCCGATCACGAGGCACTCAGCACCTTCGTGCGCCAGTACTACGCGACCGCGGGCAGCATCCCACCCAAGGTGTTGCTGCCGATGGCGCTCCCGGACGCCGACGAGCTGACCGAGCTGCTGCGGGCCAGACGCGACGGAGCCGTCGAGATCGCTGTGCCGCGTCGGGGCGAGGGACGAGCGCTGATGGACCTCGCGGGTCGCAACGCCGCAGAGACGCTCGCCCGCGAGCAGGCACGCTGGCTGGCCGACCAGGGTCGGACGCTGGCCGCGCTCGAGGAGCTCGCCGACGCCTTGGGTCTGCCGGCGCCCCCGATGCGCATCGAGTGCTACGACATCAGCACCATCCAGGGCACCTCCACCGTGGGCAGCATGGTGGTGTTCGAGGAGGGCCGACCGCGCAGCGGCGACTATCGCCGGTTCCGCATCAAGACGGTCCAGGGCACCGATGACTTCGCGAGCCACCGCGAGGTGCTGCGGCGCCGGTTCCGGCGCGCGCTCGACGCGGACGAGGGGAGCGCCGAGGAGCTTCGCTGGCGCCTGCCGGACCTCGTCATCATCGATGGCGGCAAGGGTCAGGTGAGCGCGGGCCGTGGCATGCTCGATGACCTGGGGTTGCATGACGTGCCCCTCGCCGGCATCGCCAAGGAGCGCGAGGAGCTGTTCCTGCCCGGGCGTGGCCAGCCGATCGTGCTTCCGGCGACCTCGCAGGCGCTCTATCTCGTGCAGCGGCTGCGGGACGAGGCGCACCGGTTCGCCATCACCTATCACCGCCAGGTCCGGGCGAGGGCCCAGACACGCTCCGCGCTCGACGACCTGCCGGGCGTGGGCCCGGCGCGCAAGCGGGCGCTGCTGCGCGTGTTCGGGTCGACCAAGGTGCTGAAGGGCGCCAGCGTGGAGCAGATCGCCGCGGTGCCGGGCATCGGCCAGTCGATGGCGGCACGCATCCGGGAGCACCTCGAGGGCTAGGCCCGGCGCCAACCGCCCCCCGACCGCGCTGGGGCGGCGCTTCTGCTAGAGTCCCGGCCGATGCGCTGGGCCCTTCCCCTCCTGATCGTCGTGGTGTTCGTCGCTGCCCTCGTGGCCAGCGTCCTGCCGAATCCCAAGGCCACCGCGACCGGCTGCCCGTCGTTCTGCCCCAACCTCGGCCTCGACCTCGTGGGTGGTCTGCGGGGCGAGTATCGCCT
>DAOTUX010000345.1:0-4816 GCA_034436475.1 Chloroflexota bacterium
GGTCGGTGTGTGTCGTATGGCCGGAACCTGCCGTACCACCTGATGCTCGACCTGGTTCGGAACGTCCTGGGCATCCCACTCGGGGCATCCGAGCAGGAGACGCGCGCGATCCTCGATCGGAGCGTGGCCGCGATCGTCCCTGAGCAGGCCGACGTCGCCGACTCGGCGGCCTATCTCGCGCACCTCCTGGGCCTGCCGCTCCGACCCGACGAGTCCCCGCGCATCACCACGGAACCCGAGATTCTCGCCGCCCGGTACGCGGCCGTCGTCCATCGGCTGATCCGGGGCCTTGCGATGCACGGTCCTGTGGTCCTGGTGTGCGAGGACATCCATTGGGCCGACGAGGCCTCGGTGGAGATGCTGCTCAAGGTGCTGCCGCTCGCCGTCCAGCACCCGGTGCTCTTCCTGGCCGCCCTCCGCGCCGAGACGGACTCGGCCGGCTGGCACCTCGTCACCTCGGTCCGTGACGCCTTCAGCCATGCCCTCACCGAGCTGCGGCTGGACGCCCTCTCGGACGCGGACAGCCGCCAACTGGTGGCGAACCTGCTGGAGATCGAGTCGCTGCCCGCGCAGGTCCGCGACGCCATCCTGACCCGTGCCGAGGGCAACCCGTTCTTCGTCGAGGAGGTCATCCGGATGCTCATCGAACGTGGCGTGATCGTCCGCCGCGGCGATCGCTGGACGGCCACCGCCGAGGTCTCCACGATCGAGATCCCCGAGACGCTGCACGGGCTCCTGCTCGCCCGCATCGACCAGCTGCCTGACAACGCGAAGCGAAGCCTGCGTGTGGCATCGGTGATCGGAAGGCAGTTCCCGGTCCGGGTCCTCGCGCGGGTGCTCGACCAGACCGATGTCAGCGCGGACGCTCGCCCCGCGGTACCGGGGCAGCCTCGCCCCGCCTGACATCCCTGCCCTCAGGAGGCGTCTGCGAGCGTATGATCCACACACGACACCCCGTGGGGGAGGCATCCCATGCTCGGCACGGAGCTTGACGCACTGGAGGCCAAGGGCCTCATCCGCCTCGCCACTGCGCGGCCTGAGCTGGAGTACCTGTTCCGTCACTCCCTGGTCCAGGACGCCGCCTACGGCTCCCTCCTCAGGCAGGAGCGCCGCCAGCTCCACCGGCTGGTCGGCGACGCCCTCGAGAGCCTGTATCCAGACCGGGTCGGCGAGCTTGCGGCAGTGCTGGCCCTCCACTATGAGCAGGCCGAGGAGACCGACCGAGCGATCGGGTATCTTGCCGCGGCCGGTCGCTATGCGATCGAGCGCAACGCGATCGTCGAGGCGTTCGACGCGTATGACCGAGCGCAGCGCCTCCTCCCCGCCGCATCCGACACGGAGGACGAGCCATCACGCGCGCGACGCCTGGACATCGGTCTGGGGCGGACCCATGCGGGCCTCTCGTTCCGGCCAGCTGATGACCTGATCGCCGACCTGGAGGCCCTGGCACCGCTTGCGGAGGCCCTCGGCGACCTGCGCGCCCTCGTCCGGCTCCACACTGACCTCGCCCTCGTCCGGCTCCAGAGTGGCCGATCGCCGACCGATCCGGAGGTGCAACGGTCCCTTGGCCGAGTCGCGGAGATCGGTGAGCGCCTTGACGACGCATCCCTGCGGGCGCTGCCCCTTGCGATGGTCGGCATGAACGAGGTGTTCATGGGTCCCGTGGACCAGGGGGTCGCGCATCTGGAGGAGGCAGTGCCATTCCTGGACGAGGACGTCGATTCGGTGGGGGCCGCCTTCGCACGGGGTGCCATCGCCATTGGATACGCCCGTCTCGGCCGGTTCGATCGCGCCGTGGACGCGGCGCGCCATGCGTCCGAGCTCGCGGCGCGGAGCGACCTGATCGCCCAGCTTGACGCCCAGATCGCGGAGGCGGCGGTGCGCTCCATGCGCGGTGACCTGGAGGCCGCGCGCCCGATCGCGACGCACTGCGTCGAGCGCGCCGAAGCGGCAGGGTCGAGCGCGTGCGCGGTCGCCAGCTCGTTCATCCTGGGCGACCTCCTCCAGCGTCAGGGCAAGCTCACCGAGGCGCACGAGATGCTGGCCCGCGGGCGCGAGCTGGCGAACGTCGTGGAGCGCAAGACGTGGCGGCCCACCATCCAGGCGTGGCTGGCGACGACCGACGTCGCGCTGGGCGTCGACGAGCCGTCCGAGGCGTGGGAGGAGGCACTCGCCACGGCCCGCTCCATCGGGAACGTGTATGGCGAGGCCGGGATCCTGGCGAAGCGCGGCGAGGCACACGCGCTGCGCGGCGAGCACTCGGCGGCCTGCGCGGACCTGGAGGCATCCGCTCGCGCTTTCGAGGGATTCGGCGCCCGACCGGACCTTGCGCGCGTCTTGCATCAGCTGGGTCTGGCCCAGCGCGCATGTGGCGAGGCGACGGAGGCTGACGGTACGCTCCGACGCTCGCTGGGTCTGTTCGAGGACGTTGGGATCGCAGGCGAGGCGATGCTCGTGCGTGGTGAGCTGGGTGCTGGATACGAGGGAAGCCCGCCGACCTGAGAGCCGAGCCCGGCGCGCGTCGGTCAGATGATGAACGCGGGCGCGCCCTCTGACAGGATCGACACCCGGGGCGTCACGTCCCATGCGCCCTCGAGCCCCGCGGTCAGCGTCGCGACGAGCCGTCGGACGTCGTCTGGGGCCGTGTCATGGAGGGCCTCTGCCACGATCAGCACCGATGCCGTGGTGTCCCGCACCGCCGACAGCGCGCTCTGGCGGTTCGTCCAGCGACGTGCGTGGGCGTTGCCCGCCGCGTCCGCGTAGACGACCTCGGCGGGTGCGGGCGTCTCGACGTCCCCACCGAACGCGAGGTACCGCTCGTCGCCCGACGCCCTGCGGACCTCCATGTCGCCCTCGATGCGCTCGGTGTCGAAGACGGCGATGGGGATCGCGGTGGCGAGCGAGACGGCGTTGCACAGGTCGATGAGCGGGTGGATGCGCGGCAGGTCGCCATCCTTGCGGAACCGGCGCAGCAGCGCCTCGGACGCGCACCGATACTGCGTGGGCTTGAGGCCCATGCGCGCGAACGCCCGCCGCCAGGTCTGGACCTCAGGGAGGTCGGACTCGGTGCCTGCGCCCAGGCGCTCGGTCGCCCGGCGCAGGAGCTCGGCCACCCGGGCATCGACGCGTGTGTCGGGTCGGATGCCGCTGACGGACAGCACGCCCGGGACCAGCGTGGGGAAGTCGGCCCACACGTCGGGCGTGTGACGGAACTCCATGCTGGGAGACTACGCGGACGGGACGGCGCGTGACGGCGCCTGAGGGAGGTCACACAGGACGACCGGCACGTCAGGGTGTGACCCGCGTGCCATATGCGCAGCGCGCAGGCGCGGCCATGATGCGCGCATGACCGTCACTGACCGGTGGCCGCCCCAAGGAGGACCCGCGTGACACGACAGCGCCTCGCAATGCTCGCGATGGCCATCACCCTCGGGCTCGCCTTGGCACCGACGGCCGCTGTGGCCGCCCAGCCCTCCTCGGCAACCCGGGGCCGCTGGGTGCCCGCACCCACCGACACCCTCCAATACCAGCTCTCCGGCCGCATCGACCTGGCCGTGGAGGCGGACGTGTTCGACCTGGACGCGTTCGAGACATCACGCAGCACGGTCCGCCAGATCCACGCGAGCGGGCGTCGCGCCATCTGCTACATCGATGCCGGGACCTGGGAGTCGTACCGCCCCGACAAGGGTCGCTATCCGCGGCGCGTCTTGGGCAAGCGTGTCGACGGCTGGCCGGACGAGCGCTGGGTCGACATCCGCCAGCTCGACGTGCTCAAGCCCATCCTCCGAGACCGGGTGGACCGGTGCGCGGCCAAGGGATTCGATGGGGTCGAGTACGACTGGGCCGACGGTTACCTGCATGACACGGGCTTCCGCATCACGCGCTCCCATCAGCTCCGCTTCGACCGGTGGCTGGCTTGGCTCGCCCATGACCGGGGACTGTCGGTGGGTCTCAAGAACAGCGGGACCCTCGTGTCGCGGCTGGTGGGCCACTTCGACTTCGTGCTGACCGAGGAGTGCTTCCAGTACCGGGAGTGCGGCCTGTACCGGGCGTTCCGGCGGGCTGGAAAGGCGCACTTCGATGTGGAGTACCAGCTCCCGACCAGCGAGTTCTGCGACCGTGCCAACGCGGCGGGGATCATGGCCATGCGCAAGCGCCTCGCCCTCGACGCCTGGCGCCGTCCCTGCTGACCCGGTCAGCCGGGAGCTGCTGGCTCGGGGCACCGGCCCCGCCCGAGGACCGCCGCGAAACGGCTCATGGCGTGTGCGGCGGTTCGGCCCGCTGGGGCGTCATGACCCGTCACCGACGGATGCGAGGCGCGGCGGAGCCTCGGCCACACCTCCCGCGTCGATGCGGGCGCGGAGCGCCGCGAGCGACTCGATGCCGCTGCGCAGTTCCTCCAGCCGGGCACGCCGTCCGTCACGGTCCTGGTCCGCAGCCCGCTCGAGCGCCGCGAGCCCGGCCTCGTTGGTCCGGCGGAGCTCGGCGATCCGCCCGATGTACTGCGACCGCAGCTGTCGCTGGAGCTCCCCGATCAGCGACCCGAGCCTGGCATCGACCTCGAAGCGGACGTCGTCGACGAACCGCTCGAGGAACGCGCGGGCGTCCTGCCGTCGATCGGCGAGCTGCTCATGGCGTGTGTCCACGATCTGCTTCCCACCCCGCACCAGGGCGACCCCGATGACGGCCGGGCCCACGATGGCGGCACCCAGCAGCGACCCGAGGAGGCCCACCATCTCCAGGCCCACGGTGCCCAGCGAGGCGCTGAGGAGCGTGGCACCCGCGTACAGGCTCAGCTGGCTGAGCCGGCCCGACT
>DAOTUX010000346.1:0-5989 GCA_034436475.1 Chloroflexota bacterium
CCGCCTGCTCGAGAGCCCGCCGCGCCGGTCGAGCGAGCGGATGGCGCGGACGATCGTGCCTCGTGGATCGAGGGAACGACGAGGGGCAGCGGGTCCCCCGGAGGCTGCGGTCGCGAGGTCCGGCATCGCCGCGCTCATCGCATCCGCTCCTTCGCACCGACGCCGCGGTCATGGCGCACGCTCGTCCGCCCTGCGCCGGCGTGATGTCCCATGACCAGGTGCATCCCGAGGCAGAGGAGGAGCGGCGTGAGCGCCACGATGGACACACCGGGCACGCCCGCCGCCACCAGCATCAGCGCCAGCGCCACGATCGCGAGCGTCATGGCGAGGCAGAGGCGGAGCAGTCGGTCCATCTCATCCTCCGGGTTGTTCGAGCGTCCGCGAGGGGGGTCTTCGATACTACCTGGGAGTATCCGGGCCGCCCGTCGCCGTGACCATGCAGGGGCGCTCTCGATCACCTCAAGGCTCGGTCAAGCCAGCGGTCGTGTGGCCGTGGGTCCATCAACGACCGAGCAGCCGCTCGAGGAACGTGCGCTCGGGCGGCACCACGACAGCAGCGGCAGGGTCCGCGCGGTAGCCGGCGGTCTCGATCGCAGCGGCGAGCTCGGCCTCGGACGCGGTGCCCATCGACCGTCGGATGGTCACGTGTTCGGTGCCCAGGTCGACGCTCACCCCGCGCACCCCGTCGACCTTGCGCACGGCCCTGGTGATCCGCCCGACGCAGGAGCTGCAGGTCATGCCCTCGACCGGGAAGCGGACGGCCTCGACGGCTCCGTTGCTCACATCGACACCATGAGTCCGAAGCTCATGGCGATGACGGCGAGCGCGAGACCGGCCTTGACCCACGGGGAGTTGGCACGGTTCCAGCGACCCATCCGCCCGAGCACCCGCTTGTCGCTGACCATCAGGAGCAGCACCACGAGGGGCACGATGAAGGCGAGGTTGTAGAGGGCCAGGAGCGCCAGGCCCGTCGCACCGCCGCCCGAGGCGTGGAGCACCGCCACGATGTCGAGGTAGATGGCACCCGAGCAGGGCACCGTGCAGATACCGACGAGCACGCCCGCGAGGAGCATCCCCGCCAGGCCGCCCCGCTCCATGGCCTTCTGCATCCGCCCATGGGTGCCGCCGGGGGCCATCATCGAGGGCCCGACGCCCGGCAGGAACACGTCCTTGAGCATCCACAGCGCCATCACCAGGGCGATGATCGAGGCCGCGCGGGCGACGAGGTGGTCGCGCCCGAGCCAGCCGAGGAAGCTCATGAGCCCGAGGCCGATGATGAAGTAGGTGATCCAGACCGCGCCCACGTAGAGCGACCCGGCCCCGAGCAGGCGGCGTCGCGCGTCGAGTGTCGGCGTGCCGTCGGCGGTCACGGCGTTGACGAGCGTCAGGGTGTAGGTGGCGAACAGCACGAGCAGCGCGAACGCACATGGGTTGAAGCCATCGGCGAAGCCCGCGAGGAGCACCGTCGGCACGGTCAGGCCGCCGAATGCCGCCGTGTCGAACGGGTACATGGCGACCCACGCCGAGGCGATGATGCCGACCGCGAGGAGCAGCGCGCCGAGCACGGCCGCGGGACGCGGCAGGCCCAGGACGAGTCGGGAGCCGGGGACGGTCCGGGGCGCGGCAGGGAGTCGCAGGTCGGCCATCGCTCAGGCGTGCACGATGATCGTGCCGTGCATCGTCGGACTGTCCTTGCCGCCACAGCACGTATCGCACCAGACGTCATAGCTGCCGGGTCTGTCGGGGACCTGCCACGTGACGGTCCGGCGGCCCTCCGCGGGCAGGGTCTCGTAGAGCCCGAGCTCGGGGCTGATCATCGTGTGGACACCGCCCTGGAGATGCACCGAGGCGTCATCGGTCCACCAGTCGATCGTGGCGGTCTCGCCGGCGGTGACGTGGATGGTGGCCGGCGAGAACCCGGCCATCGAGCTCTGCACCTCGGTCGCGCCGAGGGCGGCCGGGCCGCGGTCCAGGAAGTCCCCGAACGCGAGGTAGGCGCCCGCGACGAGCACCGCGACGACGACGATGCCGAACGCTCCCAGCCGGAGGCGGCTCGTCGCCGGCGCCACGCTTCGAGTGTCGCCCTCGCGCGCCCTCGCGCGCCGTGCGGACCGGGTGGTCATGACGGGACCTCGCTGGCGGGGCGGTCGCTCATCGCGCTCCACCCCCGGGGCTCGATTCGAGTAGCGTTCGCGTCCGCTCGAACTCCTCGGGGGTGATCTCGCCGCGCGCCAGGCGCGAGCGCAGGAGCGCTACCGGGTCATCCTGGGGGGCCCGGTCGGGCGAGCGGGTGAGGAGCCAGACCGCGACGACCAGGACTGCGACCCAGATGGCCATCCACAGCCAACCTTCGGGGGACATCGTCCAGCCGGTCATCATCGGGATACCTCCTGACAGCCTCGTTCCGCGGCTCGTCGAGGAGCATCGTCCCGCCGGGGTCGCCGGTCCATGCAGGCCAGCGCATGCCTTCCTCAAGATGAGGTCAAGGCATCAGGCCGACGGCAGCTCCACGTGGAAGGTCGTACCCCGGTCGGGGCCCTCGCTGTCGGCCCACGCCCGGCCGTCCATCGCGTCGGCGAGCGCCCGCACGATGGCGAGGCCGATGCCCGAGCCGCCCAGGGCGCGCGAGCGTGACGGGTCGACCCGGTAGAAGCGCTCGAAGACCGCATCGAGCTGGTCCGGCGCGAGTCCCGGGCCCTCGTCCCGGACGGAGACCCGGACGCGCTCGCCGGCTCGCTCCGGGATGACGCTGACACGCGATCCGTCTGGCGCGTGCCGCAGGGCATTGGTCAGGTAGTTGGAGACGATCTGGGCGAGCCGGTCGCGGTCGGCACGCGCGACGACCGGCACGCCGGGCTCGATGACCTCGAGCGTCCTCGCGCCCGCGAGCGGGCCGAAGCGGGCCACCACCTCACTGGCGACGACGGTCACGTCCACCGGCTCGATGTGGAGTGGTACCTGGTGTGCCTCCGCCCGCCACAGGTCGGACAGGTCATCGACCAGACGCGTGAGCCTGGCCGTCTCGCCGCGCAGCAGCCGCCAGGTGTCGGCATCCGCTCCCACGACCCCGTCCTCAAGACCCTCGAGGTAGCCGTCGAGTGTGGTCAGGGGGGTCCGCAGCTCGTGTGCCACATCACCGACCAGCTGAACCCGCCGCCGCTCGGTCGCCTCGAGCGACGCTGCCATGTCGTTGAACGAGCTGGCCAGCTGGCCGATCTCGTCGGGGTCGTCGACGGGGACGCGCTCGGCATAGTGACCGCGCGCGATGCGACGCGCTGCGGCAGCGAGCGCGCTGATCGGCTCCACGATGCGGCCGGCCACGGCGAAGCTCACGATCGTCGCCGCCACGACCGCGATGAGCGTCGCCCCGAGCAGCGCCCGCTGCATCGCGTCCCAGAAGGCCGCGCGCGTGGCGTCGGCCATCGCCTGACCCATCGGGTCCCCCGTCCCGTGGCCCATGGCTTCGGCGAAGTACCCGGGACCCACGAGCAGCACCGCCACACCGACCGTGCCCAGCGCGGCCGCCACGACGACGAGGAAGGACAGCAGGAGGCGGACCCGGAGCGGGAGCGGCCGACGCCTCATGATGCCTCGCGGAGCCGGTACCCGACACCCCGGACGGTCTCGATGAACCGTGGCTGGGCCGGGTCGTCGCCCAGCTTCCGGCGGACGTTGGCCATGTGGACGTCGACGAGGTGCCCGTCCCCGATGAACTCCGGGCCCCACAGGTCCTCGAGCAGCGCCGAGCGCCGGACCACCACCCCAGGCTCCCTCGCGAGTGCGGCGACGAGGTCGAACTCGAGCGCCGTGAGCTCGACGCGGGCCCCATCCACCAGCACAACGCGGCGGGCCTCGTCCACCTCGATGCCCGCGACCGCCGCGAGCTGGGTCCCGGCGGTCCGAGGGCGACGCAGGAGTGCCTTGACCCGCGCCACGAGCTCCCGGGGCGAGAACGGCTTGACCAGGTAGTCATCCGCGCCGACCGTCAGACCCATGATCCGGTCGATCTCCTCGCCCCGTGCCGTGAGCATCAGGACATATGCGTCGGAGAACGTTCGCAGCCGGCGGCAGACCTCGATGCCGTCGAGGCCGGGGAGCATCACGTCGAGGACGACGACATCGACAGGGTTGGCGCGCGCCGCGGCGAGGGCAGCGGGTCCGTCCCCGGCCGTGATCACCTCGAACCCCTCACGCACCAGGTAGCCGCGGACGAGATCGACGATCGGCGGCTCGTCGTCGACCACGAGGATCCGTGTCCGTGCCCGCTCGTCCTCGGTGTCCGTCATCCACGCAGTGTGGGCTGGCCGGCGGGTCTCATGCAGCGGCGATCGCGCCCTGAGGCGCCGGGCTCTCGGCAGGTCCTGCGGGACGGAGGTCCAGCCGGCGGAGCAGTTGCGCGTTCGCGGCCACGATGATGGTCGAAAGGCTCATCAGCACGGCACCCGCGGCCATCGACAGCTCGATGCCCAACGGTACCAGGAGCCCGGCTGCGACCGGGATGGCCACCACGTTGTAGCCGGTCGCCCAGACCAGGTTCTGGATCATCTTCCGGTACGTCGCACGCGACAGCTCGATGGCGCCGACCACGTCCCGCGGGTCGCTCCGCACGAGCACGATGCCCGCCGACTCGACGGCGACGTCCGTCCCGGCGCCGATCGCGATGCCCACATCGGCGGTGGCGAGGGCCGGCGCGTCGTTCACGCCATCGCCGACCATCGCGACCCGCCGACCGCCAGCCTGGAAGCCACGCACCGCGGCCGCCTTGTCGACGGGCAGGACCTGCGCGGCGACCTCGTCGATGCCCAGCCGGCGGGCGACGCTGTCCGCCACCGCCTGCGAGTCGCCCGTGATCATGGCGACCCGGACACCGAGCGCATGCAGTCGCGCCACGGCCTCGACCGATTCGGGGCGGATCTCGTCCTCGACCGCCAGGGCGCCGATGACCGCCGAGTCCGCGACGACATGCAGCACGGTCCAGCCTTCCGCGGCCCACCCGGCGAGGATGGTCGTCAGCTCGGCGGGCGGCTCGATGCCCAGCTCTTCGAGGAGGCGCGGGCCGCCGACCGCTACCGATCGTCCGTCGACCGTGGCTCGGGCGCCACGGCCCGGGAGCGGCTCGAATCCTTCGACCTGCATCGGTGCGAGTCCACGCTCCTGGGCGCCGCGGATGATGGCCCGCGCGATGGGATGCTCGGAGTCCGACTCGACCGCGGCGGCGATCCGCACCAGCTCGGCCTCATCGACCCCGCGGCTCACGGCAACAGCGGCGAGGGCGGGCTCACCGCGGGTGAGCGTGCCGGTCTTGTCGAAGATGACCATGTCCAGCTCCCGCGCCCGCTCGAGCGCGAGCCGGTCCTTGACCAGGAGGCCGTTGCGGGCACCCAGGCTGGTCGAGATGGCGATGACCAGCGGGATGGCGAGTCCGAGGGCATGCGGGCAGGCGATGACGAGCACCGTCGTGGTGCGCATCAGGGCACCCTCCGGATCGCCGAGCGCCCACCAGACGACGAGCGTCACGGCCGCCGCCGCGAGCGCGATGTAGAACAGGAGGGCGGCCGCTCGATCGGCGAGCGCCTGGGCCCGCGATGCCGACGCCTGCGCCGCGGCGACGAGGCGCATGATCCCCGACAGCGCCGTCTCGTCCCCGACCGCATCGATCCGCACGCGCAGGCTGCCACCGGCCGCCACGGTGCCTGCGACCACCCCATCACCAGGCTCCTTCGCGACCGCCCGCGATTCGCCGGTGATCATCGACTCATCCACGTCGGCCTGGCCGCTGATGACCGTGCCGTCCGCGGGGACGCGGCCACCCGGCCGTACCAGCACCAGGTCACCGGTGCGGAGGGCCGACAGCGGCACGGTCTCCGGCTGCTCGCCGGTCAGCCGCTCCGCGGTGTCCGGGAGCAGGTCGGCGAGGGCCGAGAGCGCGCCCCGTGCCTGGGCGATCGAGCGCATCTCCAGCCAGTGGCCGAGGAGCATGATCGTGATG
>DAOTUX010000347.1:0-4023 GCA_034436475.1 Chloroflexota bacterium
ATCTGCTTCTGCCAGAAGTGATGGCCGGTGACGCCGTCGGGCCAGCGGTCGGTGTTGAGGGCGCGGTCGCGGAGGTAGGGCAGGAGGACCGGCGCGATGGTCGTGTAGTAGCGCACCAGGTCGCGCTTGGTGTACCCCGGCTCGGGCCACAGGACCTTGTCGAGGTTGGTGAGGTTGACGACGTGGCCGCCCACCTCCCAGGCCCCCTTGGCGCCCAGTCGGCTCAGAGCCTCCAGCTCCTCGGGGTCACCGAGTCGATGGGTGCGTTCGACGACGACGGGGGACCGGCCGAGGGCCCGGCCGCGGTGGGTCCGGCCGTTCGTCCATGGACGAACGGCCTTGCGACCGATCGCTCCGCGGAGGCGCGCGCCACTGACGCGTCGAGCGTGCGCTCGCGGGTGACGGTGCGCGGGTCGCGGTCCGGCTCGATGCCCTTGAACGCTGCCTGGCGCAGCAGGCCGTCCGAGGTCCACTCCGCGAACTCGGCCCGGATGACGATGCGCGGCTCCGCCCAGCGGGCGCCCCGGAGGGCGGGTGGGTCGACGACGGGCGGGTCCTCCACGGCCAGGTTATCGAGACGCGCCCGGAGGCGAGTCCGGGTGGCGGAGTCGATGCCGCTGCCCACCTCGCCGGCATATCGGAAGGAGCCGTCGTCGAAGGTGGCCACCAGCAGCGACCCCAGGCGGGCGTGCGAGCCCTGGCCCGGCTCGAAGCCGACGACCACCAGCTCCTGCTCGCGGCGGATCTTGACCTTGAGCCAGGCCCTCGTGCGTCTGCCGGGGTCATAGGTGGAGCGTCGAAGCTTGGCGACGATCCCCTCCACCCCGTGCGCGCGGGCCGCCTGGTACAGGTCCAGGCCGTCCGCATCGACGTGTGAGAGGTACCGCACCCGGGCCGTGTCGCGGATGACGTGCCTGAGGAGACGCTTCCGATCCTCGAGCGGCACGCCCAGGAGCGAGCGACCATCCAGGTGGAGCAGGTCGAACACCTGGTAGACGAGCGGCGCGGGCGCGCGACCCCCCGGCGCGGGCGCGCGACCCCCCGGCGCGGGCGCGCGACCCCCCGGCGCGGGCGCGCGACCCTCCGGCGTCGTCCCTCGGTTCGCCGGGCCGGGTCGGCGCTCTCCCCGCGCGACCCCGAGGCCCCTGAGGCCAGTTCGGTCCTGGAGCAGGCCGAAGTCCGCGTTGCCGTGCTCGTCGAGGGCCACCACCTCGCCATCGACGACAGCCTGGCGCGCGGCGGTCCAGGTGGGCGGCAGGGCGGCGAGCTCGGGGAAGTAGTGTGCCGCGTCATTACGGTTGCGGGTCCACAGGCGCACCCGCCCCGAGTCCACGACCGCCTCCACGCGGTAGCCATCGAGCTTCATCTCGAACAGCCAGTCGGGGTCGGAGAAGGGTGCGTCCACCGCGGTCGCGAGCATCGGCGCGACGAAGTCGGGGAGCGGCGCCTCCACCGCCCCGGAGAGGTCGATGAGCGCCTCGGTCGCCGGCTTGCCGGAGTCCCAGATGGCGGGGACCCCTGCCATGACCTGGTCGTTCGTGCGACCGCTGAGCACCGAGGTTGGGAAGTCGTCGATGTCCCAGGCGGGGTCGGCCGTCTCGTCACGCTTGTGGATGAGCAGCCACTGGTCCTGGTCGCTCGCGTGGCCAAGCGCCCCGCCCCGGCCGCTCGTCCGCACGATGACCCATCGACCGGCCAGGCGCTGCCCGTGGAGCACGAACTTGAGCTCACCGGCGGCGAGGGCGCGCCGAGGGTCTGGCGTCTCCGCCTCGGGCTCCCAGGTGCCGATGTCCCAGACGATGACGTCGCCACCCCCGTACTCCCCCTTGGGGATGACCCCCTCGAAGTCCAGGTACTCCATGGGATGGTCCTCGGTGCGGGCAGCCATCCGTCGCTCGAGGGGGCGCATGGAGGGTCCGCGCGGCACGGCCCAGCTGACGAGCACGCCGTCCACCTCGAGACGGAAGTCGTAGTGGAGCCGAGTGGCCCGATGTCGCTGGACCACGAAGCGTGGCGGCCCCACGCTCGTGCTGGGCGTCGCACCGGCCGGCTCGGGCGTCCTCGCGAAGTCGCGCTTTCGGTGATACGGCTCGAGGGGCATCGCTGTGCGCAGGGTACGTCACGCCTGACCGCGGGGGTCAGGGAGGGTCCGGCGCACCAGGGGCCGCGACCGGGAGCCCGAGCGTCATGGCGGCGTCGAGCAGCCGTCGATCGTAGGCCACGAACGCATCAAGGAGCGGCGCCACGGACGTCGCCACTGCCAGCTGGACGGCATCGAGCGTACGGAGGCCCCGGGGCTCGATCGTCGCGGCGACCGCGAGGTGCTCCGATCGCAGCAGGACCACCTCGCACTCATCGAGTGCGGCGGTCGGGTCCGCGCCCACGCGACGCGCCGCCCGCGACACCTCGGTGATCGCGATCTCGGCGATGAGCACGGAGCGCCGAGGTGTGCCCAAGAAGGCGACGAGCGCATCGGTCTCGGCCTCCGCCACGACCAGCTTGACCAGTGCCGAGGAATCGAGAAACACACCGCCCATCTACGGCAGGCGCTCGGCTCGCTCCGCTGCCAGCGCGCCCGAGATGGAGCCAGCACCAACCTCGACCGGTGGTGGAAACCGTTGCGAGTGGGCTCGTGCCGGTCGGACGGCACCCGCCGCCACCAGTTCGTCCAGCCATGGCGCATCCGAGGCGGGCGGTACCAGACGGCCCACCGGCTGTCCGCGATCGGTCACGTCGAAGCTCTCCCCGAGCGCCGTCCGGGCGGTGTAGCGGCTCAGGTGCTGGCGTAGCTCCCGGATCCCGACGCTCGGTCGCATAGTGCTACCGAATGTAGCACATTGCCCCCCTCGAGCGAGCGTGCCTCTCAGGACGAGCGTGTCACGGCATCCACGCCCCCCGACACTGCCCGGCGCTACAGCCCGAACCGCGCGACGGCCTCCGCGGCGAGCACGCGCCCGATGGCGAGCGACGAGGTAGCGGCGGGTGAGGGTGCGTTGCGCACGTGGAGCACGCGGTCGGAACCACCCAGCAGGAAGTCGTCGACCATCGACCCGTCGCGGGCGAGTGCCTGGGCGCGCACGCCGGTCGGCCCGAATGTCAGGTGCTCGCTCCGGATCTCGGGCACGTACCGCTGGACCGCGGCCACGAACGCCGCCTTGCGCCAGTCGCGCCACTGCTCCGCGAGACCCGTGCGCCAGTAGCGGCGCGCGAGACGCAGGAACCCGGGGTACGCCAGCGTGCCCGCGAGGTCCCGCGCCGCGACGTCACGGCGCCGATAGCCCTCGCGCTTGAGGGCGAGCACCGCGTTGGGGCCCGCCAGCACAGCGCCGTCGATGCGCTTGGTGAGGTGGATGCCCAAGAACGGGAAGCGCGGGTCCGCGAGCGGGTAGATGAGGCCCCGGACCAGATGACGCGCGTCAGGCGCCAGGGTGTAGTAGTCACCCCGGAAGGGCACGATCCGGGGCGTCTCGCCCGTTTCGCCCGTCTCGCCCGAGCCGCCCGCCTCGCGGGGCCCGCTGGGCCCACCCGGCTCGCCCGAGCCGCCGGTCCCACCCGGCTGGCGCCCTCCTGCGTCGGTCATCGCGGCCACCCGGTCGGCCCACAGGCCCGCGCACGCGATCACCCGACGCGCGACCAGTTCGCCCAGGGTGGTCCCGACCACCAGCTCGTCGGCCCGCCGCTCGATCGACGTGACCTCGCGGCCGGTGACGATCGCGCCGCCCCGAGCCCGCACCTCGTCCGCAATGGCCGTCGCCACGCGCCGAAAGTCGACGATGCCCGTCGTGGGGCTCCAGAGGGCACGGATGCCCGCCGCGTGGGGCTCGATCTCGCGCAGGCGCTCGGGCCCCACGTCCTCCAGGCCCTCCACGCCGTTGGCGATGGCCCGCTCCTTGAGCGCCTCGAGGCGGGGCAACTCGTCGCGTGTCAGCGCCACGACCAGCTTGCCGGTGCGCTCGACGGGGATGGCGCGCGCCTCGCAGAACCGCTCGAGGTCCGCCTTGCCCTCGCGACACAGGCGTGCCT
>DAOTUX010000348.1:0-1547 GCA_034436475.1 Chloroflexota bacterium
GCCAGGAGGTCGTCTGGGTCGGCGTCACGCTGCTGCTGTTCGTCGCGCCGCGCATCCTGCGACAAGCCAAGGGGGGTCGCCTCGCCGCAGCGCTGCGGCTCCTCGGCCCGGTCGTCCTGGGTGGGCTGCTCGTGGTGACGCCCTGGCTGGTGCGTCAGCACGCCACGTTCGATGGGGCCTCGGCGGCCCAGGTGGTGGACAACATGCTGCTGCTGCGCAACGAGCAGATCTTCGCGATCCACGACACGCCGGCCCTGGGACCCTTCCTCGCTCAGGGTGCGGCAGGCATCGTCGGCAACATCGCACGGGCATTGGGCGCCCAGTTGACTGACGCCATCCTCCTCGCCGCCTTCCCGGTGGGTGTCATCGGCCTCGTCGCACTGCTCGGCCTGCGACGACGACGCTCGCTGCGCACACCGTCCGGGTTCGCGGTGCTCGTGACGTCGGGCCTCATCACCTTCGTCGCGACCGCCCTCCTGTTCCCGGTGGCGACGCTCTGGGGTACCTTCCAGCACGCGGCAGGGCCGCTGCTGACCGGCCTCATCGTTGCCGCCGTCATGGGGATGGACGCCCTCATGACACGGATCTCGGCCGCACGCGGCTGGGACCCCGTGAACGTCATCGTGGGCCCCGCCGCCCTCGTCGCGCTGATGCTGCCGGTGACGCTCATCCAGGTCGCCTCGGTGCGCAGCAGCGCCAGCGACATGCAGCGTCGCATCGAGGCCGTCGGCCGTTCCTTGGCCGCTGCCGCAGGGACCGACGATCCCGTCGCCGACCGGGCGGCCCCGCTTGTCAGTGACCACCCGATGTCGCTCGCATGGGTCCTCCAGCGACCCGTGCTGGTGCTCCCGGACGACCCACCCACGACACTCGCCGAGCTGGCGCGGGTGACGGGCGCGCGGACCCTGGTCATCCTCGACAGGCGCGGCCGATACCCGGAGGTCCTGCTGCATCCAGTCGGTGCGGCGTGCCTCGACGAGGCACCCACGCGCGTCGGCCTTGCCGAGTCGCCCGCATGGCTGTTCCGTATCAACCCGTCATGCGCACCGTGACGCTGCGCATGACGACCACGCCCAGCGTGAGGTCGGCGGTGCGGTCGCGTCTCGCGCCCATCGATGTCGGCACGCTTGCGGTGCCGGTCGGCCTGTTCCTGTTCGCGCTCCTCATCCGCCTGGTCGCCGCGCGCGCCCTCGCGATGCCCGTGACCGAGGACGGCATGTACTACGAGCACGTCGCGCGACGAGCCGTCGAAGGCCAGGGGCTCACCTCGCTGGCGCTGTGGAGTTACTCCACGCCACCGTTGGTGCTCCCCAGGCCCGCGTTCGAGATCTGGATGCCCGGCGCAAGCCTGCTCTCGATCCCGTTCATGGCGCTGCTCGGCCCGACCCACGCATCGGCCCAGTTCGGGTCGCTCCTCGTGGGATCGCTCGTGGCCCCGGCGGCCTGGTGGCTGGGTCGTGATGCCGCGCGATCGCTGGGGCTCCCCCATCATCGGGTGCTTGCCATCGCGGTGGGATGCGGTCTGCTCGCGGGGGTGCTGGGTCCGT
>DAOTUX010000349.1:0-2917 GCA_034436475.1 Chloroflexota bacterium
CCACCACCCCGTCATCCGTCTCCACCTCAACGAACACGAAACCAATCCGGGATCCGGCGACGACCTCGTGGCCACCCTGCTGGACCACGAAGAACCGCACGTCGGCGATTGCGCTCATCGCGTGCCGCTCGTGTCACGTGTGTCGGTGGGCCGCCCGTCCGGCCGCGCCCGAGGTGGGATCATCTGGTCGCTCCCGCGAGAACCGTCTGGACACCCCGACGCAGGGCCGGTGTGGCACTTATCATAGACGAAGACGATCGCGCCCCTGCGAGGAGATCTCGCGCACTCTTGGGACCCGTTGTGGGAGACGAGCGCATGGACAGCCCGGCCTGGCCCGACGGCCATGGCGACCCGACCTGGTTCCTGGACGCCCGGTTCGGGCTGTTCGTGCACTGGGGCGCGTACTCCGCAGGGCGCGACTGCTGGATGCAGAGCAAGGAGTCCATCGACCCTGGGACGTATCGACGCCGCTACGTGGACCGCTTCGACCCCGACCTGTACGACCCTGCGCGCTGGGCCGCGGTGGCGTGGGCGGCCGGCATGCGCTACGTCGTCGTCACCACCAAGCACCACGACGGCTCTGCCTCTGGGACTCGCGCCTGACCGACCACACCGCGGCCCGCACGCGGGCCGGGCGCGACCTCCTGGCGCCGTTCGTGAGCGCGTTCCGTGCCCAGGGGTTCCGCATCGGCCTCTACTACTCGCTCCTGGACTGGCACCATCCGGGCTTCGCAATCGATGCCCTGCACCCGCTGCGCGATGACCTCGAGGCGCGCTCCGAGCCCCGTGACATGGATGCCTATCGGGCCTATATGAAGGGGCAGGTGCGGGAGCTGCTCACCGAGTACGGGCGCATCGACTACGTCTGGTTCGACTTCTCCTACCCCGACCTGCGCCTGCCCGAGCACCCCTGGGCGGTCGGCAAGGGGCCCGCCGACTGGGACTCGGAGGGCCTCGAGCGTCTTGTGCTGGAGCTGCAGCCAGGCGCCATCCTCAACGACCGGCTCGGGCTGAAGCGCGGCGTGCGCACCCCCGAGCAGAACCTGCCGGACACGCCCGTCGAGACGGACGGCCGACCGGTCATCTGGGAGCTGTGCCACACCGAGAACGAGCATTGGGGCTACCATCGCGACGACCCGCTGCTCAAGACGCCGCTCCAGGTCGCGCACCTGCTCGTCGAGGCGGTCGCCAAGGGTGGGAACCTCCTGTTCAACATCGGCCCCACACCCCGAGGCACGCTCGCCGACCATTCGACGCGTCTGCTGGCCGAGCTCGCGGCGTGGATGGACCTCCACGAGCCCGCCATCAGGGGCACCGGCCGGGCGGCGTTCGTGGCCCCGCCCACGTGTCGCTACACGCAGCGTGGCGACCGCCTCTATGTGCATGTGTTCGACTGGGGCCAGCACCTGTGGCTGCCGGGCCTCGCGGGCAAGGTGCGCCACGCGCGCACGCTCCACGACGGCTCCGAGCTCCTGCTCCGGAGGCCGCCGCTCCACCCAGGCTCAGATGACGCGCTGGTCATCCAACTTCCCATGCGCCCGGCCGTGCTGATCCCGGTCATCGAGCTCGAGCTCGACGCCTGACGCCCGTCGCCAGCCGGGCGTCAGGCGCGCCGGTGCGCCGCCGGGCGGATGTCAGGGGGCACAGACCGGCTCGAACACGGCCTGCCCGGCGGCGACCCACGTGGGCGGTGGCGGCAGGGTCGGCCAGCGGGCCGCCGCTTCGTCGAGCGCCGCCCACGTCGGGAGGGGGCGCGCGCCCGCCACCCAGGCGACGGCGCTGCCGAGAGCCCCTCGGACGGCCGCGATGACGCCGGCACGGCGGGCCACCGCATACAACAGGCCCGCGGCGGCGGCATCGCCCGCGCCGGTGGTCGCGTGTACCTCGACCTCGCGACCCACGGCCCACAGGCGTCGCCCATGCCAGTCCGGCCCCAGGTCGCGCATGACCGGGGATGCCGCGAAGCGGCCGGCATCACCGGTCCGAAGGTACAGGCCGGAGCGGCCGGCCTTGAGCATGACCATCGACGGGCCGAGCGCGAGCAACTCGTCCGCGAGCCGCACGAGCGCGTCGAAACCCGAGACGTCGCGGCGCAGGGCCACCCGCAGGTCATCGACGCTGGGGCAGAAGACGTCGACCTCGGGCAGCACCGCGCCCAGGAAGGCGTCCCAATCGACCGCGCCCGAGGGTCCCGCCGGGTCGGGGGTGGCGAGGTCGAGCGCCGTGGCCGTGCCCGCCCCATGCGCCGTCGCGAACAGCTCCCGGAGCGATCGACCACCGTCCGCGTAGGTCGCCGGCAGGATGGGCGGGTAGCCCACGTGGAGGATGCTGGCGGACGCCGTTGTCGTCGCACGACCGTCCCAGCGGTCGTTGGCGCCGGGGTGGTGCCAGATGGACCGGTCCACCCCGGGTGGCTCCAGGACGACGGAGTACGAGGTGCCGACCCCGTCGTGACGCCGCACGCCCGACCACTCGACGCCCGCCCGCCCGAGGTCAGCGAGGACGAGCCGCCCCAGGTCGTCGGCGCCGATGTCCGCGTCGACCACGACGCTCGCCCCCAGCATGCCCAAGGCCTGGCCAACGTTCGCCACGCAGCCCCCGGCAGCGAGCCGGATGGGCCCCGCCTCGACGATGCGGCCGGGCAGCGGGGCATCGCCCGTGGCGACCGACACGAAGAGGTCGAGGCACAGGTGGCCCGCGACGACGACGTCCGGCTTACCCGTCATGGGCCGACCGGCTCGGCACGCCCCGTCCCGTGCGATCGGAGCGCCGCCGTGAGGATCGCGTGATGCTGGACCGCCTCCTCCAACGTGGCACATCGGAAGCTCCCGACCATGCGCTCCCCATGGGCCAGCTCGTCGCAGTAGGCCGCGACCATCTGGAGGATCGCGTCCGGAAACCCGAACTCGAAGATGCG
>DAOTUX010000350.1:0-4621 GCA_034436475.1 Chloroflexota bacterium
GATCTCGGGGGTGGCCGCCGGGCCGCGAGCGGACCCTGATGGGTCTCGGACGCGTCGGGCCGGGCCGACCCTGGACGCTCAGCCGGCGAAGTCGTAGACGATGACCGTGTAGTCACCGCGCTTGGCGATGCCGATGCCGACGCGCTCGAAGTCGGGCTCCTTGATGTAGCGCCAGTGCCATCGGTTCCAGGCACCCGTGATCTTCTCTGACTGCATGATCCGGAACGAGCTGATGATGGACTTGCGCGCGGGGCCCCACCAGCCGTAGCCGAGCGCCTCGCCGATGTCGCCCTTGATGCCGATGTTCCTGAAGCGCACGGTGTAGTGCTGACCCACGTAGTGACCGCACCGGCCCTTCTTGACGCACTTGACGGCGAGGGTCTCGGCGACCCGCTCGGAGATCCGTTCGCTCAGCTTGAGGGGCTCGCGGGGCGTGCTCCGGTACTTGCGGCTGGGGTGCTCGTCGCAGGAGCCGTTGGAGCGCACCCAGCCACCGCCCCTGGTGCAGTTGACGAGGGAGAGCGCGAACGCCTGGAGGTCATCCTCGGCACTCGAGCTGATGCCGGTCCCGCTCGTGGCACCCGCGGGTGCAGCCGGGACGACCAGGCACAGGGCGATGAGGCAGGCGAAGAGCAGGCGTGCGCCACGTGACTGGCGCGACGTGCGCAGGGCATGGCGCATGTCGTGAACCTCCCGCTGGGGCGTCGGGTCCCCTTCTGTCGGCGTGCTCCCGGTCGGGCGACCGGGGCCGTGGTCATGCGACCGTCATCACGGCGACGAGCGCAGGGCGACAGGTTAACGCTTCTTACCCGGATCGTCTCCCCACTGGTCCGCACCTGATCGCCCCTCGCGGGGCCCGCGGGCGTCGACGTGGCGGTCGAGAGCCCGTCGGGCCTGCCGCCGATGGGCCATGGCGTGGACTACCGGCCGAGGGCCCGCAGGATCTGCTCGGCGTGATCGTGCGGATGTGACGCGTAGATGCGCAGCCAGTCGTCCACGGAGTAGCGACCTTTCTCGGTGTGGGTGCCGGAACGATCCCACTCCTCCGGCGAGAGGGCCTCCAGCAGCTCCAGGCTGGAGGCTCGGACGGCGTCGATCACCGCGAGCGCGGCGCCGATGGGCCGGTCGTAGTGGCACCGTCGGGCGTACAGCGCCTCGTCATAGGCCACGATGACCGGTGCCTCCTCGGCAATCAGCCGGCGCAGCCGCACGAACGCCGTCGCCTCGCTCTCGGCGACGTGGTGGGCGACCTGGCGCGCGGTCCATCCACCATCGGGGCCCGGGCGGTCGAGCGCGTCATCGGCGACATCGGCGAGCGCGGCGCGCAGGGCCCGTGCCCCGTCACGGTACCGGTCGAGGAGTCGCGCGCGCTCCGGTGTCATGGGATGCGCATGGTGACAGACGTGGACGCCGCGCGCCATGCCTGCTCGGGGCGATGGTGCGCGGCGTCCGGCGACCGGGCCGCAGAGGGTGGCTGACCCGGTGGGTCGATGCGTCGGGAGGGCGCCCGCCCGGTCGGGGGCGGGCGCCCCGGTGGTCAGTGGGGGGTCTCGGCGGGCCGGGTCCCCAGGGCGACCTCCACCTCTTGGCTGGCACCATCGCGGAGGACCGTGAGGGTGATCGTGTCCCCGGGCGCGTGGGTCAGCAGCACCAGGTCGAGCGGATGCTCCCGGTCGATGGCCTGGCCGTCGATGGCCGTGATGATGTCCTCGGCCTTGAGACCGGCGTCCGCGGCGGGGCTGTCGGTCACGATGGCGTCGGGGACCTCAGACCGCTCGTCACCCTGGGCCTTGTCGTCCGTGGGCGTGCCCCCGGCGGACTCGTCGACCGCGGCCACGTGGATCCAGGCGCCATCGGTCACCTTCAGGTCGTTGTCCTTGGCCACCTGGGCGTCGATGGGCTGGTAGTAGATGCCGATCCAGGGACGGGCGATGTCCTTGCCCGCCTTGACCTGCTCGATGATGGGCTTGGCCAGGTCGATGGGGATGGCGAAGCCGATGCCCTGGGCCGCTCCGGCCTGGGCCGTGTCGATGCCGATGACCTTGCCATCGCCATCGAGGAGAGGACCGCCGGAGTTGCCCGGGTTGATGGCGGCGTCGGTCTGGATGAGATGGTTGAGCCGGGTCGCACCGCCACGTGCCATGTCGGCCACGACCACGCTGCGGTCGAGGCCGCTGACGATGCCGGACGAGACGGACCCCGGGAACTCACCCAGGGGGTCGCCCATGGCGATGGCCAGCTGGCCGATCCGGATGGACGACGAATCCCCGAGCTCGGCGGTCGGCAGGGCGGTCGCCTCGATGCGCACGAAGGCGAGGTCGGTGTAGGTGTCGATGCCCGCGACCTTGCCGTCGAAGGTCCGACCGTCAGACAGCACCACCCTCACGGTGCTCGCGCCATCCACCACATGGTGGTTGGTGAGGATCAGGCCATCAGGCTCGATGATGACGCCCGAGCCGGTCCCCTGCTGCACGAAGCCCTGCGGGCCATTGCCGCCGGGGAACAGGCTCTCGCTCGCGTCGGTGGTCACGTTGATGGTCACCACCGCCGGCGCGACGCGCGCCACCACGCCGATGACCACCTCGTCGTCACCCGCCGCCTGGCTGGTGCCGGCCGGGCTGGTGGTCGCGGGCGTCTCGGTGGCGGTCACGATGCCACCGGGGATCCCCGCGGAAAGACCCACCAGGACGCCCAGGGCGCCCACGGTCGCAGTGCGGCCGATGCCCATGATGCGACGGTGTCGCGCCTGCTCTCGGGTGGGGTGGCCGGGCTGGTCGCCGGCTGGCGCTGTGGTCAGGATGTGCATCAGGAAGGCTGCCTCCGGTTGGGCTCAGGGTTGGTGTGTGGGCACTCACGATGGGGGTCCACCCTGAGAGCCGCCTGAGATCAGCCGGCCACCGGCGATGGTGAAGGGATCTACACCTGTCGGGTCGGGAGCCCGTCCACGGGCAGTTCCACCGTGAACACGGCACCGCCATCAGCGCGGGCGCCGGCACCGATCCGACCTCCCAGGCGGGTCACGATGGCCGCCGCGATGGACAGCCCCAGGCCGGTGCCATCTGCAGGGGAGCCAGGGGCACGCCAGAACCGATCGAACACATGGGGCAAGTCCGCCACGCGGATGCCCGCGCCCTGGTCCGCCACCACCAGGCGTGCCGCGGCATCCTCCCGGCGGACCCGGACGATGACCTCGCCACCTTCGGGGCTGTGCCGGATCGCGTTGTCGACCAGGATGGTCACCACCTGCCGCAGGCGCAGTGGGTCGCCCAGGACCATCACCGGCTGTGGGTCGATCGCCAGGCGCACCTTGCGGGCCCCGGCCGCGCCCATCATCACGGATGCGACATCGGTGGCCACGTCGCCCAGCTCCACGGGCTCGAGCGTCATGTCGAGGGAGCCCGAGTCGGAGCGCGCAAGGAGCAGCAGGTCCTCCACCAGGGCGGTCATGTGCGCGACCTCCGCATCGATGTCATCGAGGGCCTGGCCCACCTCGGCGACCGGCTGCTCGGGGTGCAGGCGAAGGTCCTCGATGCTGGCGCGCACGATGGCCAGGGGGGTGCGCAGCTCGTGGCTCGCATCCGCCGCGAACTCGCGCTGGCGCCGGAGGGCATCCCGCCGCGTCGTCAGGGAGGCCCGGATGGGCACCAGCGCCCTGCTCGCATACAGGGCACCCAGGGCGCTCGCCAGGACCAGCGCGAGCACGCCGCCGCCGATGAGGACGCGTAGCAGTGAGTCGAGCGTCTCCACCTCTGCCGTCCGGTCCTGCACGACCTGGACGACGCGATCGCCCGACGTCGCGCGCTGGCTGAGGATGCGCACCGGGATGTCCACCACGTGATCGTCGAAGGTGGTCGCCCGGAGTGCCGCATCGCGCACATCCCGGCCGGCGGTCATGGCGGCGCTCACGCCGGCGATGTCCGGGACGCCCTCCACGGGCTGGCTGAAGCGCGCCCCGGCCAGCACGGCGCCGTCCGTGGCATCCACGATGTACGCGAAGGTGCCCGAGTCCTCGCCCAGGAACGGGTCGAAGCGGGGTGGTCGAAGACCAGGTCGATCGAGATAGTCGAGGATGCGCTGTGCCCGCTGGGACATGCGTCCGACGCTCGTGTCGGCGAGCGAGTCGCGGACCGCGGCGTGGATGGCCACACCCAGGAGCAGGAGCACCAGGAGCGTCGCGCCGCCGCTGAACAGGACCAGTCGCCAGCGGACGTCCCGGACCAGGCGGGTGTCACGCGCGAGCTCATCGTCCTCAGCCGCGGCGGCGGCAGGCACCGCTCGACCCTGGCCCCCATGGTCGACCGAGTCGGGCACGTCAGGCATCGCTCAGACGATAGCCAACCCCCCGGATGGTCCGGATCATCGATCCCGCATCGCCCAGCTTGTCCCGCAGGTAATGGACATAGGCGTCGACCGCGTTGGGTGTCACCGCGACCCCGAACGGCCACGCGTGATCGAGCAGCTGGTCGCGGGTGAGCGCCTGGCCGGGGTGCCGCAGGAGGCACTCCAGGAGCGCGAACTCGCGTGGCGAGAGCTCGACTGGTCGGCCGCTGACCGTCACCAGCCGGCGGGTCTCATCGAGCACGATGGGACCGACCTTGAGCCTGGGCTCGGTCCGACGTGG
>DAOTUX010000351.1:0-27651 GCA_034436475.1 Chloroflexota bacterium
GCTCACTCATGACCTGGCCACCACCGTGGTCGCGGAGCGCCAGCGTGCCATCCGCGACGCCCTGTGGGCGCACCGCTTGGCGGGCCGCGCGTCGATCGTATCGCGCGTCCGAGCACGCTGGGCGGCGATGCTGGGCGGGGAGGCTGGCCGAAGGCGCGCACCTGCCTCGTCCGACGTCGTCCGTCGTATGGGCGCCGTGACGCTGACGTCAGGTGGTGGCACCCACGGGCAGGGCGGCCGAGGACGATGATGACCCAGCGTCTCCTCGAGGCCGCCCCGCGCTCTCGGGCGACATCTCGGTCGTGGGCGAGGCCACCACGGCGTGCGGCGGCACGGTCGAGCCCGCTTGCCGCACGGCCACGCCATAGCGATCGAGGACGGCCAGGGCGCTCGCGATCAGCCGGCCGCGGATCTCGGGCGGCGAGAGCACCTCCGCGTGCCCCGACAGCCGGAGCATCCGGGCGTGGGCCTCGTCCGGCCACTCGACGGCGAGCCGGAGGTGACTCCATCCCTCGGGGTCGGGCACCCCCAGTCGCTCCGCCCGCCCGACTGCCTCCACGCCGAACGCATCGACCAGTCGGCTCATGTACGCGGGGTCGATGCGGATCTCCAGGTTCGCGCGCTCCGCCTGTGCCTCGAACGCCGCCGTGGTCTCGCTCCAGTACGCGGCGAGGTCGAAGGCGTCGGGCCGGTCGAACCGCTCGTCGGTCGGGATGACTTCCAGGACACGCGACGCTCGGTAGGTGCGCGGCTGTCCTTCCGACAGCGCGACCATGTACCACACGCCGCCCTTGATGACGAGTCCCAGTGGCGCCAGCGCGCGCTCCACCGACCGATCGCCGCGGTCATAGCGGATGCGCACCACGCGATCCTCCCAGACAGCCGTCGCGAGCGCCTGGAGCTGCGGCGCGGACTCGGGCGTGTGGAACCATCCCGGCGCATCGAGATGGAACCGCTGCCCCAGGCGGGAGGCGCGCGACCGGAGCTCTGGTGGCAGCGCCGCGAGCACCTTGAGCCGAGCAGCCGCCACGACGGTGCCCAGACCCAGCTCTGCTGCGGTGCCAGGCAGGCCTGACAGGAACAGCGACTCCGCCTCGCTGGCGGTGAGACCCGTCAGTCGCGTCCGATAGCCGTCCACCAGGCGGATGCCGCCATGCGGGCCGCGCTCCGTGTAGACCGGGACGCCTGCCTCGCTCAGGGCCTCGACGTCCCGGTAGACGGTCCGGATCGAGACCTCGAGCTCCTCGGCCAGTTGTCCCGCAGTCAGTTGACCGCGGGTCTGGAGCATGAGCAGGATCGACAGGAGGCGGGATGCACGCATGCTCGGAAGCGTGACAGTACAGGACGATTCGTGTCAAGTTCCTGTCGGTCACCCGCGCGCTTGAGGGATCAGCCCGGGCGCCCCCGTACGACCAGCCGACAATGGAGCGCCTCCAGGGTGCCAGCGGGGTCGTCGGTGACCCCTGTGTGCACCGCTGACGCCTGGACCATCGTGCTGCTCGGGGCCACGATCCAATGGAAGCGCTCGGCCTGCGCCAGGTGGGCGATGGGCCCGGCGGCGGGTTCGCCTTCGCACAGCCGCGGGATGAGCGACAGCAGGGACCGTATCGGCTCGAGAGGCGCGTCCGGGGCGAGTCGCCGGAGGAGCCCCTCGTCGAGGTCGACACGTGCCTCCAGGAACCGGGCAGGTCGGCACAGCAGCACGACGCCCGCGTTGATGCGCTCGCCACGCTCCACGTCGGGCACCACGCGGATGGTCGCGTACTGGAAGGGCATGCGACCAGGCATCGCCCGGTTGGCGACTGCCCGCTCAGGCATCGGTGCGTGCCGCGTCACGGGCGCGACCCACGGGCGTGGCACCCGACCGCAGGAGTGACTGGCGAGCCTCCTCGGCGTCTGCCACGAACGGCCGGGGTGGCTGGAGGCGGCGCAGCAGATACGTCACGAGACGGTCGCGGGGCGCATTCAGCCAAGTGCCTGGGACCACCTCCATGATGGCCTCCAGGCCCGCCCGGTCGAGCCGACCGGCGAGTCGTTCGTCAGCGTCCTCGATCGACCCGGCCTGGCCGAGCAGCAGATGGTCGGCGGCCTGGGGGAAGGGGCGTCGCGCGTGCGCGTCAGGCTCGCGCCACGTGTGCTGGATGTAGAGTGCCGCTCCGTGGTCGATGAGCCATGGGTCGCCGTCGCACATGAGCACGTTCGGGTTCCGCGCCGTGCGGTCGATGTTGGTCACGAGGGCATCGAACCAGACGACGTCCGCGGCAAGCTCGGCCGAGGGCCAGGGGCTGACCCCGGCACGGAAGGGGAGGGCCCCGCGCAGGAACCGGAGGCCCGCGTTGGCGCCCACGCTCCGCTCGAGGAGCTCCCGTATCTCGGGATCGGGCTCCGCTCGGCCCAGTTCCCGGGGCACCTCCACGACGGCGAGGTCGGGCACCGGCAGGCCCAGCCGATGGCCGATGCGGCCGGCGACGAGCTCGGCGACGAGCGCACCCGGCCCTTGCCCGGCGCCCCTGAACTTCACCACCCACTCCTCGCCGTCCGCGGTCTCGATGACGGCAGGCAGCGATCCGCCCTCGCGCAGGGGCGCGGCATATCGGACGCCGGCGAGATGTCCGATGGGCGTAGGGTCGCGGGTCATCCCCCTGAGTCTATGGGGGCTGACGAGCGATGGGTCCGCCCGAAGCGAGCGCGATCAGCCGAGGCGAGCGTGGTCAGCCCGCGGGGCTCGCCCCCGGGCTCGCTGCGGGGGTCGTCGTCGCGCCCACTTGGACGATCCCCTCGTGACCGAGGCTGCCATGGAGCAGGCACACGTACTCGTATGTGCCAGCCGTTGGGAACGTGAGCGTGTAGCTCGATGGGGAGCCGATCGCCGCGTTGAGCGGCCCGGAGTTCGCGAGGCGCGTTCCATCGAACACGTCAGACGTGGTCGGCGGATCGTCCGCTGCCAGCGTGCTTGGGTCCTGTCCCGCGGGGAAGGTCACCGTGTGGACGCCGACGGCGGACCAGTGGACGGTGTCGCCGGGTGCGATGGCGAGGGTGGGTGGCACGAACTCGAGCAGCTCGAGGTAGCCGGTGCCACCACCCTTCAGCTGGTTGGGGACGGTCGCCGCATCCGCGAACACATTCCAGGTCGTGGTGCCGTCGGAGGCCGTGATGGGTTCGACGTCCGCGGCGCGTGACTCGCGGAGCCCCTCGGCCATGCCCAGGAGCTCGTCCCGGGAGGCAACCGCCGCGGCATCCGCCTGGTCCTGGCCCGTGGGAGGCGCGGCACCCGGCTCGACCACCGTCACGGTGGCGATCATGCCCGGGTGGTCCACGCAGTGGACGTCGTAGACGCCCGGGACCTGGAACACGACGCTCGCGGTCGAATCCTGGGGCAGGGTCCCGGTGTTGATGAAGCCACTGTCGCCGTAGTACACGACGCCCATGTCGATGGGTGGGGCTGAGGCGTCGGACGCGGGCCCCGACATGTCCGGCTCCGGCCAGCCACTGACCGGCCATGCCGAGGGGGGCGTCCCATCGGGCCCATCGCCGATGGTGACGCTGTGGGCGGTGTCGGCGCCAATCACGAAGGTGACCGTCGAGCCGGCCTCGACGGTCACGGCCCCCGGCAGGTAGGCCTGCACCGCGGCCGTACCGTCGCGTGCCCCCGCCGTCACCGTCAGGGGGTCGGCTGCCAGCGTGGCACCCGACGGTCCGACGACCGCGACGAGGGCCATGCCCACGCTCGCGGCACTCACCAATCTGTAGCGCAGCGCGGCACGGGGACCCGTGGCCGTCGCGGCTCCTGAGCTCATGCCAAGTCCTCCGTGGGGCACCTTGCTGACACGCACACGGACAGGCCGGCGTGCGTTCCGGACGCATCGTGCGCCTGTCGGCAGCCCGTCGAGCATCCCCCGGACGGGTCACGACCCTCTAGCACTACCAGCCCGGACCAGCCCGGACCTCCGCGCACCCGACCGAGCGGTTCGCTCAGGTCGCCTCGGGCGCGTGCCGAGCCAGCGCGGGCTCGATGGAGGGCCACTCACGGCGCAGCATCCGGTACCAGGCGGTGTCGCGCTCCCGGCCCTTGACCACGTAGTGCTGCTCGAAGATCCCCTCGAAGCGAAAGCCCAGGCGAAGCGCGGCCGCCCGGGATCGCTGGTTGCGTGCGTCGCACTTCCACTCCACGCGCCGATACCCCTTGTCGAAGACGTGGCGGAGCAGCAGCCAGACGGCCTCGGTGTTGTGCCCGGCTCCTTGGACGACCGGCGCGTACCAGATGTTGCCGAGCTCCACCCGCAGGTGCTCGGGCGCGTTCGCCATGAGGTTGACGACGCCGACGGGTCGGCCGCTGGCTCGATCGATGACCGTGAGCGGACGCCCGTCGGGCGCGGCGTCCTGGACGGCCAGCCACGCCGCAAGGGCCCGGGCGTCAGCGAACGGGCCGCCCGAGAGGTACCGCCAGATGCGCCGCTCCGGGTCATAGGCGCCCACACGCAGGCGCCCCAGGTCGAGGGCACCGCCGTTCGAGGCGTGATGGAGCGGGGCGGCGTCGGTGGTCAGGTCCAGGGGTCGCAGGAGGACGCGCGACCCGACCAGTTCCACGGGGTCTGGTTTGCGCGGGAGGGTGTCCCGGAGCGCCAAGGTCGCGGGGTCGATCATGGGCCCGATCGCCCACGGGTCGGTCGGTGGTTCGTCGCCGCTCATGACGGCCGATGCTCCCACACGCCGGTGCGTCCCGTCGGGCCGTGTGGCGCGGGACCGCCTCGGGCGGGCGGGTGTACCGTGCATCACCTGGGACGCCGCCGGTGGCGGGGCGTCATGGCCCGATGGAGGGAGCATGTCACGGTTCACCCAGGCGCTCGACGCGCATCTGGTCAACGAGTTCTCGGCATCGCAGCAGTACATCGCGATCGCCGTCTGGTACGACGACCAGACACTGCCCCAGCTCGCCGGTCACTTCTACCGTCAGGCGGTGGAGGAACGGAACCACGCGATGATCATCGTGCAGTACCTCATGGACGCGGATGCGCCCGTGACCATCCCGGGGGTCCCAGCGCCTCGCCTCACCTTCGCCGACCCCATCGAGCCGGTTCGTCTCGCGCTGGACCAGGAGAAGCAGGTCACCGCGCAGATCGAGGAGTTGGCGCACGTCGCGCGCGAGGAGGGGGACCTGGTGGGCGAGCAGTTCCTCGCCTGGTTCCTGCGGGAGCAGCGCGAGGAGATGGCAAGCATGGCCGACCTGCTGCGGACCGTCGAGCGCGCCGCCCAGACGAACATCCTCCTCGCGGAGGAGTACCTCGCTCGCGAGGCCGTCGGGGATGGCGGTGCCGGCACGGATGCGCCGCCCGCCGCGGGAGGGTCGCTGTAGGTCCGCCGCCCCGCGTCAGCCCCTGGGCTCCGAGCCGGCGCCCCGGTCCCGGAGGAACCGCTCGATCTCGGAGATGAGCTCGCTCCCCGAGGGCAGGCGGGACTCGTCCGCCATGCCCTCGAGCCGCTCCACGTAGGCACGCGTGGAGGCGTCGGCGGCCGCCGCCGCGTCGAGCCGCTCCCGGAGCTCCTTGGCGTCGGTGGCGAGGGTGCCTCGCGGGAGCCGCACGCCCAGGTGACGGGCCAGCACCTCGAGCAGCTCGAGCGCCGCCGCCGGGTACTCCCCGGAGACGTAGTGCGGGATCTGGGCGAAGTAGCCCACGGTGGGCAGGCCGCTGCCGGCGATGGCCATGTCGACCACGGACAGGAATGCCGCGGGCACCGTCAGCGTCCCCGCCGGACCCGCGTCCACGTCCGAGGCCAGCCGACCATCGGCCGACCGGGTGCCCATGATGGTCACCGATCGCGTATGGGGCACCGCGGCGGGGATGGCACCCAGGCTGACCCACTCGCTCACCTCGAGCGCCCGGGCGAGCTGGACGAACTCGGCCGCCAGTTGGCGCCAGCGATAGTCAGGCTCGGGACCCGTGAGCACCAGCACGTCGCGCTCGCCGAACCGTCGGTGGACCAGCTGCAGCTCGGGCCACGACAGCTCGCTCGGCACCCCGTCCACGATGCCCAGCGTGGGTCGGCGCGCCCGGTAGTCGTAGATCCGGTCGACATCGAAGGTCGCTCGAGTCCGGCCCTCGTCGGCCAGCAGGGCCGCGGCGAGCGTCGCACCGCTGCCCGCGTCCACCCAGCCATCGAGGGCGGCCACGACCACGGGCGCGGTCAGCGGCTCGGCACCGACGAGGCGGATGAGGGACATAGGTCGATGAGGATACGCCCTCGCGGTGGCCGGGTCGTCCCGGCCGTGGCCACGGTCGAGCCAGGACCCTCGGGACCCCTCAGGAGGCCGGTTCCTGTGGCACTGGAAGCACGACCACGTACCGCCCATCGAGGCCGGGATAGCGCACGGTCCAACGGTTGTAGCGCAGGAAGTCGCGACCCAGGTCCTGGACCCGCATCCACGTGTCGGGCCCGTCGGATGGCCCCCCGATGCTGCTGACCCGTGGGTACCACACGTCCTGGATGGCGATCGACGTCACCTGATAGCGGTTCGTCAGCGCCGGGTCGGCGGTGGCGCGGAAGCCCGACATGACCCATGAATGCGCACCTCGCCAGGTGAGCATGCCCACCGGCCGGCCGGTCATCCGAAGGGCCTTGACAGCGGCCTTGACTGCTTGGCCGCGGGTCCGGTACGCCTTCACCTCCCATGCCCCGAACCCCAGGTGCTCCAGTGCGCGTGCCCAGCCGATGGGCTCGGCGCCCTTGCCGTCCAGGCGGTCGGTGCTGTGGCGGCGCGCGAGCCGGTACAGGCGGGCTTGGGTCCGGCGCGTCCTGTCGGGCCTCCCCGGCGACATGATGTTGATCATGGTCTGCATCGCGGCGGGCAGGCAGTACCAGCTCTCGAACTGGGACACGAAGGCGCCTCGTCGGTACAGGTCCATCCGGAAGGGGCCCTTGCGAGGCCTCGGACGTAGCTTGGGGGTGGCCCTGGGGGTCGGGGAGGGGACCGGGGCCGCGGTCGGTGGCGTCGGCGTGGTCGTGGCGATGGGTCGATGGGTCGGGAAGGGTGTCGGCCGGCCCGTGGCGCGATCGCCCGCGGTCGGCATCGGGGTCGCCACCGCGACCCCCGTGAGCGGGTCGGTCCGTGTCGCGTCCGGCCGGGCCATCGGGTCCGTCGACCGCACCGTGAGACACCCGCCCAGCACCAGCGACGCCGCGAGCCCCAGCGCCAGGAGCGGTGGTGCCGATGTCAGGGGGGGGGGTGTGGGTCGTCGCATGTCCGGGTGCTCCGCTGCCGTCGATGCGCGCTCCCGGAACGACAAGCCAGGGCGCAGGGTCCGACGGTCCGACGCGTGTGCCGGTCAGACGTTACACGAAGTCGCCCCGGATCTACCCCTGGGCGTCAGCCGCCTGCCTTGGGCCGTGTGCGTGCGGCGATACGCGCGAGCGCCGACTGCCAGCCCGCGTCGAACGGCTGCCCGACGGCATCGAGGTCGATGACGACCGGTGCGTGGTCCGACGGTGTGGGTGGCCCCTTGCGCGCCTCGCGATCGATCTCCGCCCATGCCACACGGGCCGCGAGATCGGGCGTCACGTACAGCAGGTCGATGCGCATGCCCTCGTTCCGATGGAAGCTTCCCGCCCGGTAGTCCCACCAGCTGTATCGGCCGCCAGCCGTTTGGCGCGCGCGATACGCGTCGACCAGGCCCAGTGCGCCCAGCCGTGCGAGGGCGTCCCGCTCGGGCGCTGAGACATGGGTGCCGCCATGGGCCGCGACGGGGTCCCACACGTCGAGGTCGGTCGGCGTGACGTTCATGTCGCCCCCCAGGACCAACGGGGTCCCGTCGCGGAGGGCACCGGAGGCCCAGGCCGCGAGCCGATCGAACCAGCGCAGCTTGCCCTGGTAGAAGGGCGAGCCGACCGCCCGACCGTTCGGGGCATACAGCGACGCGACCCGGATGCCGCCGCACACGGCGGACACCATGCGCGCCTCATCGAAGGGGTCGAAGTCCTCCTCGGCGGCCTCGTCGGCACCGGCCCGGCTGTCTCGGACTGGCCCGTCGCCGAAGTTGGTGATGGGGTCCCCGATGCCGATGCGGCTGGCGATCGCGACCCCGTTCCAGCGGCCCTCCCCATGATGCAGCAGCTCGTACCCAGCGAGCTGGAAGGGCATCAGCGGCGCGTCCTCGTCCGCCAGCTTGGTCTCCTGCATCAGGAGCACGTCCGGTGCGGCACGCTCGAGCCAGCGCTGGACCGCATCCATGCGGGCCTTGAGCGAGTTGACATTCCAGGTGGCGATGCGCATGCCACCCAGCGTATCCGGTATCGCTGTGGCCGGGCGTCGGCCGCGTGGCGCGGGTCAGGCGGGGGCTGCGGGTGTCGCGGCGATGGGGGCGAGCCCGTCTGCCGTCTCTTCGAGGAGCGGCGCGACGATGACGTACCGGCCCTTCCGGCCGTACTCGGGACGGAAGCGGCTCGCCCACCGGGTGAAGCCCGACAGGCGATCCGCTCGGACCAGCGCGTGGGGGTCCAGGCCGGGTCCCCAGGTCGGGCTGGTGCGGCCGGACCAGGGGTCCTCGATGTAGACGTGCGTCACCTCGAAGCCGTCAGTCCAGGCGGGGTCCGCGGTGGCCCGGAACCCGGACATGACCCATGCATGACGGCCGCGCCACACCAGGAGGCCCACGGGCTTGCGCGTGTGACGCATCTGGCGCGCTGCGATGCGCAGCGCCTCCTGTCGCCCGGCCGCCGCGAGCTCGCCATACGGTCCGTGACCCAGCTCCGTGAGCCCGCCAGCCCAACCGACCGTGGAGGCACCCGGGCGGCGCTCCACCCACGGGCTCACCTCCCGCGCCAGGTCGTACAGCTCCTCCTGGGTGCGACGCGTCCGATCCGGGCGGCCCTCCTCGATGATGTTGATCATCATCTGCATGGATGCGCCCACGCACCAACTGGCGGTGTATTGCGCGACATGGTCGCCGCGATCGTACAGGTCCATCCGGAAGGCGCCCTTGCGTGGTCGAGGGCGCAGGCGGACCCCAGCCGGGCCAGGGTCACGCCCAGGCGCAAGGGTGACGCCCGCCGCCGCCGGGGACGTTGGTGTCCTGGCGGACGCGGTGCGCACCAGCGCCTCCGGGACCGCGGTGAGCCGTGACCCGGGCGCGACCAGGGCGCAGCCGCTCGCGACCAGGGATCCCACGATGAGGGCGAGGAGGCGGCCTTGGACGGGGAGCGCTGCGCGGGTCATGACTGCGAGGAGGTCACCTTACTCCGTATGGCAACCCCCGCGAGTGGCGGGCGCTGGTGGGTCTCGCCGGTCTGGCGAGCCCGGGCGGGCGACCGGACCCGGGGCTGGGTCAGAGGGTGGCTGGCCGGTCAGGGGGTGACGGTGCCGGGTGCTCCGTTGAGGGCGTCACCGGGTCCGGCCGAGGGCGTGGTGGGCTCGGGGGTCGCGAGCGCCCTGAGCGCCGCGCTGGCCAGTCGATTGGCGACCCGGTCGAGGTCGGCGAAGCCCACGTTGGCCAGGACGACCACATCGAGGTCCTCGGCGGGCAGGCGATACATCACGGACACGAAGCCTCGCAGGGATCCGCCGTGGCCGTAGCCGGGTCGCTTGGCCACAGTCTGTGTCCGGGCACCCAGGCCATAGCCGCTCGAGGGGTCGAACGCGAGCATCTGGGCGAGCGCCTCGGGGGTCAGGACGTCTCCCTCATAGAGAGCCCGCTCCCAGTCGAGCAGGTCCCGGACACTGCCCTCGACGGCCCCCGCCGCCCAGGCGACCGTGGCTGTCGAGGTGGTGGGTCGGAAGTCCGTGCCATCGGACCATTCCTGGAAGCCACCGCCCTTCCGCTTCCAGAAGCCCTTGGCGCCCACGACGCCGACAGGCCTGCCCGCCTGTTGGAACACGGTCTGGTCGAGGCCAAGGGGGGCGAGCAACCGGTCGTGGACCTGGTCGGCGAGTGGCTGGCCGGTGACCTGCTCGAGGATGAGGCCCAGCAGGACGTAGTTGGTGTTGGAGTAGTGGAAGGCCTTGCCCGGGGGGTTCGTGCGCTTTCCCGTGAGCGTCAGGATCTCCTCGGGCGTCCACGCGTGGAGCGGGTCGTCGTACACCCGCTCGGGGTAGTCGGGGTGCTGGAAGTAGTCAAAGATCCCGCTCGTGTGCCCGAGCAGCATCCGAAGCGTGATGCGGCGGGCCTGGGGGAAGTCCGGGTACCACCGATCGAGGGTCGAGTCCAGGTCCAGGGAGCCCTCTGATGCGAGCCGGAGGGCGAGCGCCGCGACCAGGGTCTTGGTGATGCTGCCCCACGCGAACGGCGTGTCCGCGGTCACGGCGGGCCCCTCAGGCCACATGACACCCGTCGCCCCGTACCACACGGTCCCGTCGGGAAGCCTCACCGCCGCCGCGAGGCCGGGCGCGCCGACCTCCTTCGCCATGGTGGCGAATGCCCGGTCGAGCCGACGCTGCGCGGCCGGGATGGGCGTGGGGTCGACACGCAGCGGGTCGAGCGTGGGGACCGGTGTCGGACGACGCGTGGGTCTGGGGGACGAGCGCTCGTCGGGGACCGCACCCGTCTCGGGCGCTGGCAAGGTCCGGACAGGGCCCGTGGCCTGCCCGGCTGGCTCGGTGGGGCGTGTCGCGCCCGTCGCAGCTGCCGCGACGGCGCCATCGGCTCCACCGTGCCCGCTCGGCCAGAGGCTGGGCATCGCCGCCAGCACGAGCACCGCCAAGGCCACGATGATCGCCATGGGCCCGATGACCGCGAGCATGCCCTGCGCTGGGCTCGGCTGACGCCGAACGTCCGTCCGTCCGATCGTGCGTGGTCGGGGCTGGGACCGGTCCTGGGACCGCCGAGTGGTCGCCACGCGGCCGATGGTCGCACGTGGACGGCGATCACGCCCACGACGCGGCCCGCCGGGCACATCCGAGCGGTTGCACCATGGTCACCCCGGTCGGCCGCCACCCAGCCATCGGCGGTTGGCGCACGCTGCGGCCACATGCGTGCGGGGGAAGGGTCAGGCCGGGCTGGGGGCCTCGCTCAGTGGCTCCGTCGCGCCATCGCTGCCCCCGTCCCGAGATCGGTCGGCGGTCCCGCGCCGTGGCCGATGCCTGCCAGTCACGCCCACGCCGATGTCATGGGGCACCCGCCCGACGGGCGGCATGGTGGTCCGGGCGAGGTCGGCGATCCACGCCGCAGTCCCGGCATCCATGACGCCGGGCGCGGCGACGATGCGTCGGACGACGCTGCCCTCGCGCAGCAGCGGGATGCCCGCGATGCTCCGACGGAACAGGGGCAGCTCGGCACGGCGCATGCAGACGAGGGGCGTGACATGGGCACCCGTCGCGGCGAGCTGAGGCGCCAGTGCTGATGCGACTGCCCGCGCCTGCCCCTGGAGTCGGGGACCGAGCGCCAGGCTGCGACCACCCACGACCACGCTGTCGCCTCGGACACGCACGCGGCCCGTGATGTCGACCATCTCCACCAGGAACACACCCGTGGGCCCGATGACGAGGCGCCGGACGGTGCCCGCGAACCCCGGTGCCGCGCGATCGCGGAGGACCACGTACCCGGCCGCCACCAGGTCGTCGAGCGTCGCTCGCTCATCGTGGTCGTGGCGCTGCCGTCGCATGAGGATGGCGACCGTGCCGCCCAGGATGGCGGCGACCAGGAGCAGGCCCAGGAGCGGGGTGGTGGGCACGAGGAGGGCCAGCGTCGCGACCGAGCCCAGTGCCAGGGGCAGCACGACGCGGGTCACGACGACCGTCCCGCGCATCGCACCATGACGCTCCCCCTGATGACCGGATCGCGGGTCCGCCGGCCGTCCGGATGACACCCGCGAGGTGGGTCGCTCCCTCATGCTGCCGATACCTTGACCCATCGGCTCGCGGCCGGGCAGTCAGCCGGCGGTAACGCCACCGGGCGGCGAAGGTACCCAATGGGGTCCTTGGGCCCGACCGGTCTGTCGGACCGCCGCCGGCGGCTATCCTTGGCGGTGATGTCCGACGAGGTCGATCCCGGCGCCGCCCAGGTCACGCTCGAGCCTGGCCGCCTGTCCCCCGACCAGGCCGCCCAGGTGGCCGCCCAGCGCGATGTCAGCGCGCTCACACATCGGGCGGTGTCGGAGGCTATGGAGCGCCTGATCTACCAGCCGGTGCCCGTGCTCGACCAGGGCTTCGTGCGGGTGGTGGACTACATGGGCGATGACCATGCCATCGTCCAGGCAGCGCGGGTGTCGTATGGCGCGGGCACCCGGACCGTGCGCTCCGACGCGGGGCTCATCGACTACCTCATGCGCCATCAGCACACCTCGCCCTTCGAGATGTGCGAGCTCAAGCTCCACGTCAAGCTGCCGGTGTTCGTGGCGCGCCAGTGGATCAGGCATCGCACCGCGAGCGTCAACGAGTACTCCGGGCGCTACTCGGAGATCGCGGACACGTTCTACGACCCGGACCCGGTCGACATCGGGCGCCAGTCGGCCACCAACCGACAGGGCAGCGCGGGTGCCGTGCCGCCGGACGTGGCGGCGGTCGCCAAGGCCCGCTGGCGCGAGGATGCGGCCCGTGCCTACCAGCACTATCGGTCGCTGCTGGACGCGGGTGACGACGCCGTGGCCCGGGAGGTGGCCCGCATCGGGCTGCCGCTCTCGCACTACACCGAGTGGTACTGGAAGGTCGACCTGCACAACCTGCTCCGGTTCCTGGAGCTGCGCATGGACGAGCACGCCCAGACTGAGATCAGGGCGTACGCGCGGGCCATCGGGTCGATCGTGGCGGCGTGGGTGCCGCTCACGTGGGCGTCGTTCCGGGACCATCGGCTTCGCTCGGTGCGCCTGTCGGGCAGGGCGGTGGATGCCATCCGGGAGCCGCTCGCCGGCGCGTCCGTGCCGTTCGAGGAGGCGGGCATGTCCGCGGGCGAGGCACGCGACCTGCGCCGCGCGCTGGGCATCGAGTCGGAGGGCCAGGCCGACCTCGGCCAGGCTCGCTAGTCGGCCAGGCTCGCTAGCCCGAGCCCGATGTGGTCACCCTGGCACCGACGGGGATGGTCATGGAGACGATGGTCCCGCCACCTGCGCGTGGCACGATCTCGATGATGCCGCCGTGGGCAGTGATCGCGGCACGAGCCGTGGCCAGGCCCAGCCCCGACCCAGGGCCCGGTGCGCCCGTCCCGCGCACGAAGGGCTGGAACAGACGCTCGACCTGATCGGGCGGGATGCCAGGGCCGCGATCGAGGGTGTCGAGCCGGAGTGCGCGATTGCCCGACGCCGTCTCGGCCATCCGTGCCTCGATCGTGACCTCACCGTCACGCGGCGTCCAGGAGATGGCGTTGGTGACCACGTTCCGCATGGCCTGCTCGACGCGCACCCGATCCACGAGCACCGTCGCATCCTGTGCGGTCGCTCGCAGCCCAACCCCGTGGCTGGTGGCGACGGGGGACACGTGTCGGACAACGGCCGCCACGAGGTCGGCCACGGGGACGGGCGCCCGGACCAGGGCGCGTCCCTCCGGGCCGGCGCTGACCAGGTCCAGCAGGCCCGCAGTCAGGTCACCCAGTCGGGTGGCATCGGCCCGGGCCGCCCGAACGGCCCCGCGCAACTCCTCCTCGTGCGCATCGGGTCGATCGACCAACTCCAGCTCGGCCGCGAGCGTCGTCACCGGGGTGCGCAGGTCATGCGAGGCGGCCGCCAGGAAGGTCCGCTGTCGCGCCACGCTCGCCGCGATCCGGTCGAGCATCGCGTTGAGGGTCCGAGCCAGGAGGCCCAGCTCGTCATGGCGGTCGGCATCGGGCAGACGGCGATCGAGGTCGCTCGCCCCGATCGCGGCGGCGTCAGACGTGAGGCGAGCGACGGGTGCCATCGCGCGACCGGCCAGCCACCAGCCCCCGACCACCGACAGCAGGGTCGCGACCGTCCCGGCCACCAGCACCGACCGGCCGAGGCTCGCCTGGGCGCTCCGGACGGGCACGAGGGATGTGCCCACCACCGCGAGCAGGTCCTCATCAACGGAGGCCGCGTGGATCCGATACGGCCCGCCAGCCAGGTCGCGCTGGAACACGCCCGCCGCGAGCGGGCTGAGCGCGAGGTCCCCAGGTGTTCCGGGTGCCGCGATGACGAGCGCACCTCGCCCATCGAGCACGGCGTCAAAGATAGGGTCCGGCTGGTCGTCCGGCTCGCTGACGCCGGGCGGTCCCTCCGTCCGGATCGTCGTGACCAGGTCCCGCAACTCGGCCTGGAGACGTCGATCGAGGTCTGCCAGCAGGTCCTCGCCCTGCTGCCACCACACGACCGATGCCAGGACGGCGATGGTCGCAGCGAGCGCAGCGGCGTATCCCAGCGCCAGACGAGCCCGGATGGTCATGCCGAGTCGGCAGCCACCGCGGCATCATCAGGGCGTGGCGAGACGAGCCGATATCCCACCCCGCGCACCGTCCCGAGCCGTGGACGGGCGGGACCCGAGCCAAGCAACTCGCGCAGCGACCGGACGTACACGTCCACGATCCGGTGCGACCCCTCGAAGGCCCAGTCCCACACCGCGTCCACGACCTCCGACCGGGTGACCACGACATCAGGTCGACGCATCAGGAACTCCAGCAGCGCGAACTGGCGAGGCGTGACGTCCAGCGGATGCCCACCCGCTGTCACTCGATGGGTCGCGGGGTCCAACAGCAGGTCGCCGACGGCGACCATGGATGGACGGGCGGCCGGTGTCCGACGGGTGAGGGACCGGAGGCGCGCCATCAGCTCCGCGAGCGCGAACGGCTTCACCAGGTAGTCGTCACCGCCGCTGTCGAGGCCGCGGACGCGGTCCTCCACCGCGCCCCGCGCCGTCAGGAACAGGACCGGCACCCAGTTGCCATGGGCGCGCAGCTCCGCGCACAGGTCGAAGGCCACGCCGTCGGGGACCATCACGTCCAGGACCGCGGCGTCATATGGGATCTCGCCCAGCATCCACCGCGCGTCGCCCATGCGGTCCACCGGGTCGACCGCATGGCCGTCCTGTCGGAGGGCGCGCACGATGAGGCCTTGCAGGCGCTCATCGTCCTCGAGCAGCAGGACCCTCACGACGTCGCTCCGTCCACGCGCGGATGGTCTCGGGATGATCGTAAAGGGATCGTGAATCGCGTCCCAGCCCGGAGCGCATCCCTTGACACATGCCCCGGCGCATGGTGGGGCGACGCCGGCGACCCACGCCGGCCGATGTCGGAGGACCCACGAATGTCTGGACCACGGATCACAGGAACGGCGGGGCGCATGCTGGTCGGTCTTGCGGCACTCGCGTCGATGCACATGCTGACCTCGCCGCGTCCGGGAGCGGTCGCGGCCTCGGCTGGGCACCTGCCACAGGGGGCGGAGCCCGTGACCCTCGACCCGGCTCGCTTCGGTGGTCCCATCGATCACCCGTGGTGGCCCATGCTGCCCGGCTCCCGATGGGTCTATCGGGAGACCGACCAGGAGGGCGCGGACCGGCGGGTGGAGGTGGTCGTCACCGGTGACACGCGGACCATCCTGGGCATTACCGCCACGGTCGTCCGCGACACCGTGTCCGAGGATGGCGAGGTCATCGAGGACACGTTCGACTGGTATGCCCAGGACGACCTTGGGAACGTGTGGTACCTGGGCGAGGCCACCGGCGAGTACGAGGATGGGGCCCTGGTGACCACCGAGGGGTCGTGGGAGGCGGGGGTTGACGGCGCCCAGCCTGGCATCGCCCTGCCCGGGGCGCCCGTCGTGGGCATGTCCTATCGCCAGGAGTACCTGGCCGGCGAGGCGGAGGACGCGGGCCGCATCCTCGCGACCGACCTCTCGGTCGCCGTCCCACACGGTCGCTTCGACCGGGCCCTCATGACGGCGGACACCTCGACCCTCGACCCGGACCTGCTGGAGGTCAAGGTCTACGCCCCTGGGGTGGGGCCCGTGCTGGAGGTGGGGGTGTCCGGTGGGGCCGACCGAGCTGAGCTGCTGACGTTCGAGCCAGGCCGCTGACCCTTGCGGCCCGCCGATGACCCTTGCGGCCCGCCGGAAGGTGGCCGACCGGGTATCGTCGGCGGGATGGCCCTGGACTTCCCGCTCCTGAGCGCCCGCACCCGCCGCTTCAGTCTGGGTGTGGCCCGGGACATCGGGGTCTCGCCTGACGGGTCGCGTGTGGTGTTCCTGCGCAGCCGCTCGGGTGCCGACCCGCTGACCTGCCTCTGGCTGCTGGACGTGCCGTCAGGGGAGGAGCGCCTGCTGGTGGACCCGGCGACCATCGGCGCTGATGACGGCGACCTGCCGCCAGAGGAGCGGGCGCGCCGTGAGCGGGCGCGCGAGCAGGCGGGTGGCGTCGTGCGCTGGGCCGCGGACGATGCCCTTGCCACGGTCGTGTTCACGCTGGGCGGGGTGCCGTGGGTCGTGGATGTGGCGAGCGGCGTGGCTCGCGCGCTGGTGACGTCGGCCGGCGTGGCCGAGGCGCGACCCTCCCCGGATGGCGCGCACGTGGCGTACGTGGTGTCGGGGGCGCTCCGGGTGCACCACCTCCGCACCGGCGACGACCGGGCGCTCGTGGAGCCCGACGGGCCCGCCGTGAGCTGGGGGCTCGCGGAGTTCGTGGCGGCGGAGGAGCTGGACCGCGACCAGGGCCTGTGGTGGTCGCCGGCCGGCGACGCCATCCTCGCGCAACGGACCGACGAGGCCGCGGTGCTGCGATGGCACGTCACCGATCCGGCCGACCCGGCCACCGAGCCCGCGATGCTGCGGTACCCGGCCGCGGGGACCCCGAACGCCGCGGTGTCGCTGCGTCTGCTGCGCCTCGACGGGTCGAGCGTGGACGTGCCCGTGGGGGACGAGTACCTCGCGGAGGTGACCTGGGACGCCCACGACCTGGTCATCAGCACGATGCCCCGTGACCAGTGCTCGCTCCGCTTCCGGCGCGTGGACCCGCAGACGGGCGTCACCGAGATCGTGGCCGAGATGCGCGACCCGGCATGGGTGGACGTCCAGCCCGGCCTGCCGCGTCACCTGCCCGACGGCGCCCTGGTCCGCATGGGCATCGCGGGCGATGCCCATGGGCTGTTCGTGGGCGACCGAGCCGTCACTCCGCCGAGCCTGCAGGTCACGGGCGTCCTGTCGGTCGACGGGATGCGTGTCCTGTTCCGCGCCCACGATGACCCGACGTCGATCGCGGTCTGGGTGTATGACCATGCGGACGGGTCGGTGACACGGGTGAGCCCTGCCGGGGCCGGCGTGTGGGGCGGTCGCCTGCGCGGTGGCACCCTGGTGCTCATCGGTGGCACCCTGGAGGGACCGGGTGTCGAGGTGCGCTACTCCGGGCCCTCGGGGGCGGGTGCCATCCGCTCGCTCGCGATCGACCCGGGCGTGGCGCCCCGGGTGGCGCTGCACCGACTGGGGCCCCGGTCGCTGTCGACCGGGGTCCTCTTCCCGGGTGGATACGTGCCGGGCTCCAGGCGCCTGCCGGTGCTCCTCGACCCATACGGCGGACCGGGGCATGCCCGGGTGTTGGCCACCCGGAGCGTATGGCTGATGCCCCAGTGGCTGGCGGACCAGGGGTTCGTGGTCATCGTCGCGGATGGTCGGGGCACGCCAGGGAGGGGCCCGACCTGGGAGCGTGCGGTGCTCCGGGACCTCGCGGGGCCCGTGCTGGAGGACCAAGTGGACGCGCTGCACGCGGTGGCCGCCACCCATCCCGACTCGCTGGACCTGGGGCGCGTGGCCATCCGTGGCTGGTCGTTCGGGGGCTATCTGGCGCTGCTGGCGATCCTCCGCCGCCCCGATGTGTTCCACGCGGCCATCGCGGGGGCGCCGGTCACCGACTGGCGGCTGTATGACACGTGCTACACGGAGCGGTTCCTGGGCCACCCGGATATCGAGCCGGAGGCGTACGCCCGATCGTCGGTCATCGATGACGCCGCCGCCCTCCGTGGCTCGCTGATGCTCATCCATGGCCTCGCGGACGACAACGTGGTGTCGGCACACGCGCTCCGCCTGTCGTCCGCCCTGCTCGCGGCCGGCCGGCCGCACACGTTCGTGCCCCTCGCCGGGGCGACCCACATGGGGGGCTCGACCACGGCCGCCTCGAACCTCCTCCACCTCGAGGTCGGCTTCCTGCGTCGTGCGCTGGGCGTGTGACGTGCGAGGCCCCAGGGGCGACGGGGCCGTCGGGGTCGGACCTGACACAGGGTGTCAGACAGGCCCTGTCACGATGGCCGCCCGGATGCGACCATGCGCCCGGGACATGCGACAACGATGGGGGGCGACATGAGCGCGAGTCTCGGGACGGCAGCGCCGGGCATGGCGGCCCGTGGCGCCCGCAACCGACCCATGCCGGGGCGGGTTCGCCTGACGTGATCACCTCGTCCCGCATCGACTGGGCCCTGTTCCTGTTGCTCGGTCTCCTATGGGGCAGCAGCTACCTGTTCATCAAGGTCGGCGTGGAGGCCGGGTTCGCGCCCCTGAGCCTGGTCGCGATCCGGGTCGTCATCGGCTTCGCGCTCCTGGCGGTCGTCGGCGTCGCATCCCAGGTGCGTCTGCCACGCGAGCCCAGCACATGGGCCCACCTCGCGGTCATCGGCGTGCTCAGCGTGGCGCTGCCGTTCCTGCTCATCACGTGGGCGGAGCAGAGCGTGGCCTCCTCCCTCGCGGCGGTGGTCAACGGGGCCATCCCGCTCGTGGTCATCGTGCTCGCCGCAGCGACGTTGCCTGACGAGCGGCTGACGGCGCCTCGCATCGCCGGCCTGCTGGTGGGCTTCCTCGGTCTGGTCATCCTGGTTGGCTTCGATCCCGGCACCCTGGCTACCAGTGGCGGCCTGCCGGTCGCGGCGCTCATCGCATCCACCGTGTCCTACGCCGCGGGGGGCGTCTGGGCGCGCCGGTTCCTGGGTGGCGTCCGACCCATCATGCTGGCCATCGGCGAGCTGGGCTTCGCGGTCCTGTACGTGACACCTTGGGCCATCGCCCTCGAGGGCTCGGCCGGCCTCCCCCGGACGCTCGATGGCTGGCTGGCGGTGATCTGGCTGGGTGCCCTTGGCTCGGGCCTCGCATTCCTCATCTTCTTCCGGCTCCTGACGCGCTGGGATGCCACGCGCACCTCCCTGGTGGCGTATCTCATCCCGGTGTTCGGGATCGCGTTGGGCGCTCTCGTGTTGCGGGAGCGGGTCGAGACCGGCCTGCTCATGGGCACCGCGCTCATCGTGGGAGGCATCGCGCTGGTGAACCTGCGACGGGCATCGACTGCGACGCGCGCATCGCTCGACGATGGGCCCGACCCCGCCCTGGCCACCGGTTCGACCCAGGCTGAGATCGCACAGGGGTAGGCGCAGCGGACCGGAAGCCCGTACCCTGTCGCGGTGATCGACCGACGCCCGCCCTTGCGACCATGGCCCGCCCGCGGTCGGTCGGTCCCATGGCTCCCCCTGCGCCTCGCGCTCGTCGTCGCGCTGCTCGCGGTCGGGTTCGGGATGACCCACGCGCAGGACGCGTCCACCAGGCCCCCGGTGGCCTGTCCGACGCACGCGCCGCCATCGGCGCCACCGCCGTCGATGCCGATGTCCATGCCCGAGGACTATCGGATGGGGCTCCTCGACCAGGTGTGGCAGCAGCTCCGGGACGAGTACGTGGACCCCACGATGCACGGCCTCGACTGGGATGCCGTCCGGGCGGACTTCGAGGGGCGCATGTTCGGGACACTGGACGCGGGCGAGGCCTACCAGGCCCTCACGGACATGGTGGCCCTGCTCGAGGACCCCGACACGTTCTTCGTGTCCGCCTTCGACCTCGAGTCCGGCGGACTCGACCCGAGCTACGGAGGAGTCGGCATCCTGGTGGACGCCGAGAGCATCGCCGACCCGTCGTCCGGCCTGCGCGTGGTCTATGTGTTCCCCGACAGCCCGGCGCGCGCCGCGGGCATCCAGCCGCGCGACGCCATCCTCGCGGTGGGAGGCGACCCCTGCGCGCGCCCGGAGCTGATCCGCGGGCCCGTGGGCACGCGCGTGGAACTGCTCGTCCAGACGCCCGGCCAGGAACCGCGCACGGTCCAGGTCGAGCGGCAGCAGCTCACACCGAGCTATGAGGTGGTGCCGGCGCGCGTGCCTGGCAGGCCACGGTTCGGCCACATCCGGCTCATGTCCCTCGCGGGTGACGCCGCCGCACAGGTGGACGCCGCGCTCACCCGGCTGCTCGACGAGGGGGACCTCGCCGGGCTGGTGGTGGACCTGCGTCACGCATCGGTGGGGGAACTCGCGGTGACCCAGGACATCCTGGGCGACTTCGTTGGTGGCCAGGTGGGGACGCTCGTCGGTCGCGACGGTGACACCCCGTTCGTCGTGCAGGCCGGTCTCCTCCGTGACCGTCTTCGGGACGTGCCCGTGGCGGTGCTCGTCGATGGCGAGACCGATGGCGAGGCCGAGCGACTGGCCGCCGTGCTCCAGGCCGAGCGGGGCGCCGTCATCGTGGGCGAGCGCACGCCCGGGCACACGCAGCTGGTGACCCAGACACCGTTGCCGGAGGGATCCCTGCTCCAGTTCGTCACGGGTGGCATGCTGCTGTCGGACGGGACGAGGCTGGAGGGCCATGGCGTCCTGCCGGACATCGAGCATGAGGATGCCTGGCTGGAACAGCCGGCGGACACTGACACGTGGGTCGCGAGCGCGATCCGAGAGCTCCGCCGATCGGCCCAGGGGACCACAGCACCGGAGTGATGCCATGAGTCAGCGCGACCCCCACCGGCGACGGGCCGATCGTCCGACCTCGCTCCTCGCGCTCATGCTCGTCCCGCTCCTGCTGCTGCTCGCGGGCCCGGCGCGAGCCCAGTCACCCGGCGCGCCCCCCGCCGGCACACCCGTCACAGCGCGACCGGTGCCACCCATCGACCCGGACAGCGCCACGGGCAGGCTCCTCGCGATGCGGGAAACCCTCGAGGCCGACCGGATGCTGCTCGCGGAACTGCGCAAGGACGTGCCGACCACGACCCAGGAGGGCACCACGTTCGTGGGGCGGGTGGTCGGCCTCGCGCTCGCCGCTGACCCGGTGGGTCTCGGCGTCGTGGCCAGCCGGGTGCGTGCGGCGGCACCCGCCTGGCTCGAGTGGCATGCGCAGCAGTACGCCAGCCCGCAGGAGGCCGCGGACGCCTACGCCCGGCTCGGCGCCGGGGCGTTCGATGCGTCGTGGAAGGAGCTGCACGACGCCGCGCTGCTCACGGTCGTCAACCGACTCGATACCATCATCGAGCTCGCCGACCAGATCGAGGTCGGGCAGTGACCCGCTCGACCCGGACCTCGATCACCCCCACGGAGGAGATGCACGTGCAGCGACCATCCCGCAGAGCTGCCGCGGTGACCATGAGCATCGCCCTGCTCGCGGGCGGCCTCCCAGGCGGCAGCGCCCTCGCGCAGGAGGATGAGGGTGCCTTCACCGCGAACGACCGCCCCGTGCCGGCGGACCAGCAGGACCTGCTCGCGCCCATCGCCACGCGCCTGTCGGGACGTGTGTGGCTCCGCTCGGTCGGCCTTGAGCCGAACCTGCTGCCCGGGCCCGGGCGCAGCGACCTGGACGGGGTCGATTGGGCGAGCGTGGAGGGGGGTCTGTGGACGGGCGCGCCCCGACTCCAGGGCGCGACCGCGGGTGCGCTGGTGCCGTATCGCGACCCCTCGCCCGCGTTCAGCGCCAACGACCTAGTCACGCGCGACTTCAGCAACAGCCCGTTCCAGACCGAGCCCAACATCGCCATCGACCCGGAGGACCCGGAGCATATCGTGCTGGGCACCATCGACTACAACTTCCCGTCGATGTCCTCGTACGTCACCTACGACGGCGGCGAGACCTGGGATGGGCCGTTCCAGTCGCCGTACGTGCTGGGCGACCAGTACTCCGGTGGTGACCCGTCGCTCGCGTTCGACCGCTCCGGCAACGTGTACATGACCTCCATCTCGATCGGCACCGAGGACTTCGTCGTCGGACCGGCCGCGCTGACCTCCGCGGTGTCCTCCATCGCGCTCGCGGCGTCCGAGGATGGCGGTTCGACGTGGGCTCGCAACATCCCCACGGCGCGGAGCCGGGTCACCACGTCAGGCCTCACGCCGGACCGCTTCGGACGACTGCGCGGCAACATCACCATCGGCTTCCTGGACAAGCCTTGGGTGGCCATCGGTCCGGACCCACAGGATGCGGCCAAGGACGTCATCCACGTCACCTACACCGACTTCGAGGAGGTGTACGACGTGCTGTGGCTGGGTGAGCTGCCCATGTTCCAGATCATGGCGGTCGAGACCTCCATCCGGGCGGTCCACTCGCGCGATGGCGGCCTGACATGGAGCGACCCGGTGCTGGTCAGCCCGGTGGTCCGCGAATCGTTCGGGGCGCCCCTCGGCTCCGAGAGCGCCCAGGGGACCCGACGCTCCGTCCAGGGGTCCCAGCCGACCGTGCTGCCGGACGGCAGCGTGGTGGTGGCCTGGGTGGACAGCACCGACGACGAGGCCATGGAGGGCCTGGGCGAGATCTACGTCGCCCGCTCCACGGACGGCGGTGTCAGTTATGCGGCGCCGGTGCTCGTGGCCAGCTTCAACGAGCTCGGCTTCCGCCCCCGGCACGCGTTCTTCCGGTACTGGGGCTCCCAGTTCCCGCAGATCGCCTCGGGCCCCCAGGGGGAGGTGTACGTGTCGTGGGTCGCGAGGCCCCCGGACAACGTCGTCGATGACGGTGACGTGTATCTCGTCTCCTCGTTCGACAAGGGCGACACCTGGTCACGCCCGCAGCGTCTCAACGGTGACGATGGGATGGCGCTCCAGTTCTTCTCCTCCATCACGGTGGACCCCACCGGGGTCATCCATGCCATGTGGGGCGACATGCGCGACGACCCGGCACAGACCCGGTATGGCATCTACTACACCCGATCGGAGGACAAGGGCGAGACGTGGGGCTTCCGTGACGAGCAGCTGGGCCTCGACATTCGTGACACCCGGGTCTCGGACTTCGCGTCCAACCCCAACAAGGGCTTCCCCAACGGCCTGTTCCTGGGGGACTACTTCTCCATCCGGGCGGCGTCCCCAGAGGACGTGTACATGGTCTGGGCGGACACCCGCCTGGGCGAGTACGGTGGGCCCAACCAGAAGATCGCGTTCGCACGGCGCAAGGCGGTTCCCGCGCCCGAGGTGTTCCTGTCCCCCAGCTCGGGGCCTGGTGGCCAGCAGGTGACCCTCCAGGGGTTCGGCTACCAGGCGCTCATGAACGTGTACGTCCAGCTCGGTGACAGCAGCATCGCCACCGCGCGGACCGACCGCAACGGGGACTTCTCGGTGGTGCTGTACATGCCCGTGACGAGCGAGGGCGCCCAGACGCTGAGCGCCGTCGACGAGTCGGGCAACATCGCGAGCACGTCCTACTTCACCGAGTACGGCATCGACACCATCCGACAGCAGAACGAGCGGCTCCAGGCCCAGCTTGATGCGATCCTTGACGCCCTCGAGCCGGGTGACCGGCCTGTCGCCTCGGGGACGCCATGAGCGCGCCGCGCTCGCTCCCGGCCGCACGACCCGCGATGCTCCTGCTCGCATGCGCGCTGGGCCTGGGTGTCGCTGGCCTGGGTGTCGCTGGCGTGGCCTCGGCGCAGTCGTCGGAGCCGTCCGCGGGCCCGGCCGGTGCCGCCCGCCCGGGGCCGGCCTCGGACCACCTGACGTTCCAGTCGGTGTTCGTGGACACCGCGCCCCTGGAGATCCAGGCGGGCAACATCGACCTGTACCTCTATGGGCTCCGGACGGAGGCCGCGCAGCAGCTCCAGGGTGACCCCTCGGTACGGACGTTCCAGGCACCCGCCACGGCACTGTCGCTGGTGCTCAACCCCGCGCCCGCACCGGAGGGACGCCTCAACCCGTTTGCCATCCCCGAGGTGCGGAGCGCGATGGAGTACCTGGTGGACCGGGACTTCATCACCCAGGACATCTATCGCGGGTTGGCACAGCCCATGATCACCCACGTCGCGCCCAGCGAGCTGGACTTCCAGACCGTCTATGACATCGACCGGGGGTCGGGCATCCGCTACGACCCCGACTACGCGCACGAGCAGATCGCGACCGCGATGACCGCGGCTGGCGCGGAGCTGGTGGGCGACCGCTGGCAGTACCAGGGCCAGCCCGTGCGAGTGAAGGTCATCGCACGGGTCGAGGACGAGCGCCGTCAGATCGGCGACCTGGTGAGGGCCGCGCTGGAGGACGCCGGCTTCGAGGTTGCCATCACGTACCAGCCGTTCGCGGCCGCCATCCAGACCGTGTACTCCACCGACCCAGCCGCGTTCGAGTGGCAGGTGTACACCGAGGGCTGGAGCCGGGGCGCCGCGCGCCGCTACGACGACTCGACCATCAACGCCATGGCGGCGCCCTGGATGGGCAACATGCCCGGCTGGCAGGAGCAGGGGTTCTGGCAGTACCAGGACGCCGAGATGGACGAGCTGGGCAAGCGGTTGTTCCGGGGTGAGTTCGCGAGCGTGGAGGAGCGTGACGAGCTGCTGCGCACCATGACCCAGCGCTCGCTCGTGGCACCGGTGCGCGTCTGGCTGGCCAGCGTGGTCAACACGTTCCCCGCGGGTGCCGCACTCACGGACGCCACGCTGGACGTCGCCGCCGGGCCCCGCTCTCCGTGGACGCTCCGCTCGGCGCACGTGCCCGGCTCGGACACGGTCCGAGTGGGCAACCTGTGGGTCTGGACGCAGAGCTCCACCTGGAACCCGGTGGGCGGCTTCGGGGATGCCTACAGCACCGACATCTGGCGCGACCTGTACGACCCGCCGCTCGCGAACCATCCCTTCACGGGCGTCCCGGGCCCGTTCCGGGCGAGCTACGAGGTGACCACCGCGGGCCCTGCGGGCACGCTCGAGGTGCCCGCCGACGCGGTGACCTGGGACGCCGCGAGCGACGCGTGGGTGCCCGTGGCCGCCGGGACCACGGCGCGCAGTCTGGTCACCTTCGACTACTCCAAGTACCTGGGGGGGCACTGGCACGACGGCCAGCCCATCACCCTCGCTGACGCCATCTACCCCATCGCGCAGGGCTTCGACATGGCCTATGACGAGGACAAGGCGCGCATCGAGACGGCGCTCGCGGTGACCGCGCGACCGTACCTGGAGACCTTCAAGGGGTTCCGGGTCACGCCGGACGACAGGCTGGAGGTGTATGTCGACTACTGGCACTTCGACGAGGGTCAGATCGCCGGGTACGCCAGCCCGACCGGGTTCGGGATGCCCTGGGAGGTCCTCGCTGCCATGGACCGGCTGGTGTTCGACGAGCGGCGTGCGGCCTACAGCGACACCGCCGCCGCGCGCTACGGGGTGCCCTGGCTGTCGCTCGTGATGCGCAGTGACGCGCGCCTCGTCGACCGCACCCTTCGGCAGATGGAGGGCGAGGTGCCCGCGGGGGTGTTCGAGTTCGGTGGCCGGTCGCTCGTCACCCAGGAGGAGGCGGACGCCCGCTACCAAGCCGCGCAGGACTGGATGGATGCGCACGACCACCTGGTCATCAGCCAGGGACCCTATGTCCTGTCCCGGTTCGATGCGCCCGCCCAGTTCGCGCAGCTCGACGCGTTTCGTGACCCGGGCTACCCGTTCACGGCCGCGGACTTCACGCTGGGCGAGCCGCCGCAGCTCGCCATCGAGCCACCCGAGGGGGTGCTCATCGCGATGGGGCAGCCCGCGGAGGTCGCGGTGACCGTCACCGGCGAGGGCGCGCTCGCGCTCCGGTACGTGCTCCTCGACCCAGCCACGGGCAGTGTCGTCCAGCAGGGCACCGCCGAGCCGGGTCTGACGCCCGGCACGTTCGTGGTCCGCCTGCCGGCGGATGTCACGGGGCAGCTGTTCCCGGGCCTCTATCGCCTGAGCCTCGCGGCCTCGAGCGACGCGACCGCGCTCATCACGGAGCGGACCGTGGACGTCGAGGTCACGCCGTAGGCGGCTCCATCTGGCGCCCCCTCGCCATCCGGGCCGCGAGCCTGGCAGGTGTCCTCCTCGCGGTCCTCGTGCTGCTGGTCGTCACCCTCGGTGCGACCGGATACTCCGAGCGGATCCTGGACGCGGTCATCGGCGAGGAGCTGCGCAACCTGCGGCCGCAGCTCGCCCAGACCATCCGGGACCCCGGGGAGCTGGAGCAGGCGCTCGAGACGCGGCGCACGGAGCTGGAGCACTCGTACGGACTCGACGTGCCGTGGTACCAGCGACTGCCGGGCATGGTGGCACGGGTCATCACGCTGGACCTGGGTGAGGCGCGCACGGTTCGCTCGTCCGATGGCAGCAGCAGCATCGTGGACATCGTGCTGGAGCGGCTGCCCGCCTCGCTCCTGCTACTGACCACCTCGCTGCTCATCACCGCGGTCATCGGCATCAGCGTCGGGACCTGGCTCTCCACGCGCGTCGGGTCGCGCCTGGACCGGCTCGTGTCCTATCTCGCCGCGGTCTCGTTCGCGATGCCCGGCTGGTGGGTGGGCATCCTGCTCATCCTGGTGTTCGGGTTCGCGCTGCGCCTGCTCCCGACGGGCGGCATGTACAGCGTCCCGCCGCCCACCGGGACCCTGGAACGGGTCCTCGACCAGGCGTGGCACGCGGTCCTGCCCATCCTGACCCTGGTGCTGGTGTCCATCGGGCCGTCCATCTATGTCATCCGGACCCTCACCCTCAACGTCGCCCAGGAGGACCACGTCACGCTCGCCCGTGCCAAGGGCATGCCGGAGACCACCATCGCCCGCCGCCACATCCTGCGGGTGGCGGCGCCACCCATCGTGACCGGGCTCATCCTGGGGCTCGCCGGGACCCTGGGCGGCGCCATCCTGGTCGAGACGGTGTTCGGGTGGCAGGGCATGGGCCGGCTCTACTACGACGCCATCGCGGGCACCCCCGATGACGGGCTCATCGTGGGTCTCACCTTCATGTTCACGCTCGTGTACGTCATCGCGCGGATGGTGCTCGAGGTGCTCTACGTGGTCCTCGACCCGCGCGTGCGGTATGGCTCGACATGAGCGCCCGGGCGCTGCTCCGGAGCGTGTGGGCGTCCGGGCCGGGCCGGATCGGTCTCATCCTGCTCGCGGGCCTGCTCCTGACGGCCGGGTACGTCGTGATCCGGTACCCGCTCGACTACGGACCGAGTCGCTGGAGCGACCCCACGGTCTGGGCGGACAACCCCAAGGCGGCGCCACCGGTGTGGGCCGACCTCCTGGGGCCCAGACGGGCCGTGCATCGGGTCCTGTCGGCCTCCGAGCCCGCCGAGGTCAGGGCCTCGGGGCCCGCGGAGGTCCGGACGTATCGGATGCCCTTCGCCTTCGACGAGGACGAGGCCCCCGGGTTCCTGTCGTTCCAGATGGGCACGGCGACGTATCACGGGCGGCCGCCCTCCTTCAGCGTGGTGCTGGCACGGCCCGACGGCCATGAGGTGGTGCTGTATCGGGATGTCGTGCGAGGCCCGCGACCCGGGGAAGAGCCACCGTACCAGCGCAACGTCGACGAGCCCATGCGGGTCCTGCTGAGCTCCGAGGAGAGCGTCACGGAGGCGACCCTCGCCCTGTACCGGGACTCCTTCGGTGTCTCGCTCACCGAGTCACAGGTGGCCGGACGCCCTGAGCGGTACCTGTTCGGCACGCCAGACGGCCAGGGTGGCGTGTCGCCGCTGCGTGGCGACTACGCCATGGAGGTGCGCGTGGCGGTCGCGGACCCCACTGACACCATCAGCGACGTGG
>DAOTUX010000352.1:0-2108 GCA_034436475.1 Chloroflexota bacterium
GCGAGGCAACGGCGCGGCGGCCATCAACGACCTGATGGAGGACGTGGCGACCGCCGAGATCTCCCGCTCGCAGCTGTGGCAGTGGCGCCGGCACGGCGTGACACTCGACGATGGACGCACGGTGGATGCCGGCCTGTTGCGCGGCGTCCTGGCTGACGAGCTCAACGCTCTGGGCGGACCATCGAGGGGGCGGCTCGGCGATGCGGCAGGCCTGCTCGCGGACCTGGCCCTCGACGACACCTTCGCCGACTTCCTGACCGAGCCGGCGTATCCGCGCCTGACATGACTCAAGGGCCGGTCGAGCCGTCGACCCGCCCTTCCCTGGGGCACGCCAGGGACCGTCAGCCGTCGCTCGACGGCATCAACCCCGCTGCTGGGGCAAGCCTCCGATGCCTCCACCAATCCCGCCGCCCGCAATCATGCTGATGAGCGCACCGACCGAAGTTCTGGCGACGGGGTGAGGTCGTGCAGGAAGGCGACGTTCGCAGGGTGTGGTCCCGACCCGTCAAGTCTCGATCGGTGGTTTGTCACGGGACCCACTCGCCGCGGTCCGCGTGGTCCAGCGCTGGTACGATCGGGATCGTTTCCGGGCGGGGCCCCATACCTGTGATCGGGGCGATGTCGGCACAGCGCTGAGGGCGGAGGATCAGATGGGCGGAACTCAGGGGGCGCGCGCGGTGGTGACGGGTGCGGCGCGGGGCATCGGACAGGCCGTTGCACGTCGGCTCCTGCGAGAGGGCGCGAGCGTGCTCGCGGTCGACCTGGACGCGGGGGGTCTGCAGGAGGTCAAGGCCGACGGGGCCGAGACGCTGGTCGCCAACGTGGCGGAGCCCGAGGGTCGGGATGCCATCCTGGCTGCCGCTGGCGAGCCGCGCTACCTCGTCAACGCCGCGGGGATCCTGTTCGTGCGGCCCATCTGGGAGGTGGGACTCGAGGAGTGGCGTCGGCTGTACGCGGTGAACGTGGAGGGCACCTTCTTCCTGTGCCAGGCGCTGGGGCAGCGGATGCCGGCCGGTGGCGCCATCGTCAACCTCTCGTCCAGCTCGGCCAAGCTCGCCACGACCATCGATGTGACGCCCTACTCCTCGTCCAAGGCCGCGGTGCTGGGCATCACGCGATCGTTCGCGTACGCACTGGCCTCCCGCAACGTCCGCGTCAATGCGGTCTGCCCGGGCATCATCGACACGCCGATGCAGGATAGGGTCCTGGAGCAGGTGGCGCCGCTCCGTGGCATGACGGTGGACGAGCTGAGCGCCGCGCGGCTACGCGCCGTGCCCCTGGGTCGCGCCGGCACGGCCGACGAGTGCGCCGCGCTCATCTGGTTCCTGCTCTCGGACGAGGCGGGCTACATGACCGGTCAGGCCATCAACCAGACCGGCGGACTGGTGATGTGGTGAGTCCTCCGAGCGGCCGGGACGGGCGGGACATCGGCCGGGCCGAGCGCATCGTGGGTCGTCCAGCGCTGAGCCCGCCGCCCATCGAGCTCCGCGCGGGCCCTGTCCGGTACTTGCTCGACGGGATCGACGTGCGCCACGTCCGCGAGGGGGACGTGGAGCTCGCGGAGCGGGTGTACATGGCGGTCCGGGACGCGCCCTGGAACACCATCCCGGGGGTGGTCTCGGACCGCGTGGTCGCGGACGGCGCTGACGAGAGCCGCGTCACGTTCCATGTCCGGCATCGCCATCAGGACATCGATGTCGAGTGGGACGGCTTGATCGAGGGCGGTCGGGACGGCACGCTGCGCTACACGATCGACGTCGTGCTCCACGGGGTCTTTCGCTACAGCAAGATCGGATGCAACGTGCACCACCCGCTCGAGGGGAGCGTGGGTCGCCCGTTCCGGGCGCGCACCTCCGACGGCGAGCTGCGAGGCGTACTGCCGTCGAGCATCGACCCGCAGCGGATCGTGGACGGCAGCCTCTCGGGGATGTTCGCCGCGTACGACGAGTTGGCCATCGAGGTGGCGCCCGGCATCGAGGCCGTCACGAGCATCGAGGGCGACCTCATGGAGCTCCAGGACCATCGGAACTGGATCGACGCCAACCTGAAGTCGTACGCCACGCCGCTGTCGTTGGGCTTCCCGTTCACGAGCACCGATGGGCAGCGCG
>DAOTUX010000353.1:0-2735 GCA_034436475.1 Chloroflexota bacterium
GCCTGGCGCTCATCCTCGTCGGGGCTCGACCAGCGATACAGGGGCAGGACCGAGGCCACCTCCATCCCGGTGGCGTCGAGGGAGGCAAGCGCGGCCCGGATGGTGGCCCGGTCGGCGCGTGGGTGGACGAAGAACGGGAACATGTCGTCCCGCGGCGACAGCTCCAGGTATCGGTAGCCGATCCCCGACGCGATGCGGCACACCTCCTCGAAGGAGTGCCGTCGGAGCATGTATGGGTCGAGCGCGACCTTGACCATCGAACGGGCTCCTCCCCAGCTCTGGTGCGTCGCATCCCTGCCGGCGCGACCGCCAGCGCGCATCGTAAGCGCTTGCGCTGGTGAGGTGCGAGGTCGCGGCGCTCCGGTCACGGCGCCCCGGCGGTGGGGTCGCGCAAGCCGGTACTTGACAGGCATCGGTGCGTGGTGTCTCAATGCACCGACGCAAACGATTACACATTGGCACGGAGCACGGCGCGACCCAGGGGCGAGCGCCGTGCCGATGGAGGTCTGGTGCGGATGCGGATCGCGTTGATCGGTGCTGGTCGGATCGGGTCCATGCATGCCGGCATCCTGGCAGCGCTCGATGGGGTCGACGAGCTCCTCGTGGCCGACCTGGACGCCGCGCGCGCCGCGACCGTCGCCGAGGCCGCCGGGGCGCGGCACGCCGCATCCATCGCGGCCGCGATGGACGCGGCGGACGGCGTGGTGATCGCGGCCGCCACGGACGCCCACGCCGACCTGGTCCGCCAGTCGCTCGCCCTGGGCCGACCGACCTACTGCGAGAAGCCGCTCGCGATGTCGCTCGCTGAGACCATCGACCTCGCGACCCGGATCGGCGCCTCGGGGGTCCCCTTCCAGCTGGGCTTCCAGCGCCGGTTCGACCCGGGCTACCGCGAGGCCCGCCGGCTGGTGGAGAGCGGCGAGCTGGGCACCGTGTACGCGTTCCGGCTGGCAGGCCACGACCCGGCGCCGCCGCATGAGTCGTACATCCCGGCGTCCGGCGGCCTGTTCCGCGACTTCTCGGTCCACGACTTCGACGTCATCCGGTGGCTCCTGGCCACCGAGGTGGCTGAGGTGTATGCCACGGGATCTGTCCGCGGGTTCCCGGTGTTCGCGAAGTACGCTGACGTGGACACCGGGGTGGCCACGCTGCGCATGGCCGACGGCACCCTGGGAGTCCTGACGACCACACGTCACGACCCGCTGGGCTACGACATCCGGGCTGAGCTGTTCGGCTCACGTGACAGCGTGAGCGTCGGCCTGGGCCCCCACACGCCCATGCGCTCCGTGGAGCCGGGCGTGCCGCCGCCCGCCGGCCCCGCCTGGCCCGACTTCGCGCGCCGGTTCACGGACGCGTACCGTGCCGAGCTGGTGGCGTTCCTCGAGGTCGCCCGCGGCCGGGACCCGTCCCCGTGCACCGCCGCGGACGGGGTCGAGGCCCTGCGCATCGCCGAGGCGGCCACGCGGTCGATGCAGGAGCATCGACCGGTCCCGCTGACCGAGATCCCCGGCCTCCCGGCCGCGGCGTCCTGACTCGAAGGGAGGTGCCGTCTGACGCAACGTTCGGCTGAGCCCGGCGAACGCCCGGGCCATGCCCCTGGATACACCGGCGGGACACCGCCGCTGCGAGGAGGATCGCATCGCATGAAGGTACGCAAGGGCGTCGGCCTGGCATTGGGCACGAGCCTGGTGGCTGGCGCAGCACTGTTCCCGTTCGCGAGCTCGGCGCAGTCACCGGCCGCGGGAGGGCCCATCAACATCGAGGTGGTGACCCACGGCCAGGCGTCCGACCCGTTCTGGTCGGTGTTCGTGAACGGCGTCAACGCGGCGGGTCAGGACCTCGCGGGCCGCGGGGTCACCGTCAACTACTCCGCACCTCAGACGTTCGACATGAACGCCATGGCGCAGCTCATCACCGCGGCCGTGGGCAAGAGCCCCCAGGGGCTGGTGGTCTCGATCCCCGACGCGACGGCGCTCGGTCCTGCCATCAAGAGCGCTGTCGACGCTGGCATCCCGGTCATCTCGGCCAACTCCGGCTCGGACGTGTACAAGGACCTGGGCATCCTCACCCACGTGGGGCAGGACGAGTTCCCGGCCGGCAAGGGCGCGGGCGAGAAGATGGCCGCGGCCGGCGTGAAGAACGCCATCTGCATCAACCAGGAGGTCGGCAACGCCGCCCTTGACGCACGCTGCGCGGGCTTCGCAGAGGGCCTCGGCTCGGCCAACAAGTCCACCGTGGTCCAGGTCGACCTGAACGATCAGACCGGCGCCGCGAGCGCCATCGTGGCCGCCCTCCAGGCCGACCCGACCATCGACGCCGTCATGGCGCTCGGCCCGACCGGTGCCGCCCCGGCCCTGGCTGCCGTGGAGCAGCTGGGCAAGACGGGCACCATCCACATCGCCACGTTCGACCTGTCGCCCGACATGCTCCAGGGCATCAAGGACGGCACGGTCGACTTCGCCATCGACCAGCAGCAGTTCCTCCAGGGCTATCTGCCCATCCAGATCCTGACCTACTACAACCTGTACGGCCTGCTTCCCGGTGGCGGCGCCCCGATCTACACGGGACCCGGCTTCGTCACCAAGGACAACGTGGACAAGGTCATCGCCAACGCGGGCACGACCCGCTAGCGCGGCCAGCGGCGGCCCGGCCCGGTCCCCGGGTCGGGCCGCCGCGCACCTCCGGAGGTACGGCGCATGACCGCTGCGACGGGCGCACCCACCGATCGCCTTCGG
>DAOTUX010000354.1:0-9534 GCA_034436475.1 Chloroflexota bacterium
CGTGGGGGGCGACTCGGGCACGGGCGGCGTCAACGGCAAGATCGCCTGGGGCACCATCCGGCACCGACCACCGGTCGTCCATCGCGGAGGCGCCGGCGGCGCGAACACCCACTGGCTCCATCCCGACGGCTCGATCCGGCGCTACCCGCCCGGCGCTCGGCCACCCGGTGGGGGCGCGCCCCAGGGACCGCCGCCGTCACGCTGTGGGGGCGGGCAGGAGTACGTGACGATCCTGGGCTGCGTGTCGATCCCCGCGGCCTGGGCGATCCGTGTGGGCCTGGGCCTCATCGTGACCACGGTCGTCCTCGACGCCATCGTCACCTTCGCGATGTGAGGAGGGAGGCGACCTTGGCCTCCTCCATGAAGGGGTCGACCAGCTGGGCTGACACCTCGCGGCGCCCCGCCCGCCGGCCGAACTCGTCACCGGCCTCCGTCAGAGCCTCGAGCGCCTTGTGGAGTGCGGGGACGGTCTAATCCTGCCAGTCCCAATCAGACCCGCTTGCCCAGAGTGCCAGACCATTCCAGGTGGCTGGGCGACATGGCGTGCATCCCGGTCACCGACTAGTCCGTGGACCGAGTGAGCCGGATCCGCAACTGGTCGAAGCCGACCGCGGCGAGCAGGAGCACGCCACCGAAGACCTCGATCCAGAACGAGGGGATACGCAACTGGATGAGCCCGTTGCCCAGGACACCCACGATGAGCACCGCGAGGATGGTGCCCACGATGCCGCCGCGACCGCCAGCCAAGGATGCCCCGCCAAGCACCACGGCCGTCACGACCGACAGCTCGAGGCCGATCCCTGCGTTCACCGAGGCACCACCCACCTGCGACAGCAGAATCAGGCCGGAAACGCCCGCCATGGTCGCCGAGAGCATGAAGCCGATGAAGATTGCCCGGCCGGTCCGGATCCCGGCTAGGCGTGCGGCGGTCGGGCTGGCGCCGATGGCGTACATCGACCGACCATAGGTCGTGTAGCGCAGGATGAGGAAGCAGGCGACGGTCACCGCGGCGAAGATGTAGACGGGGATGGGGATCTCCAGGATGCGTGTCACACCGAGCGACCCGAACCCGTCGATCCGGATGGTCTGACCGTCGCCCAGCACCTTGGTGAGGCCTCGGAAGATGGCCAGCGTACCGAGCGTGGTGATCAACGCGTTGATGCGCAGGACTGTCACGCTGACGGCATTGATGAGACCCACGAGCAGCGCGGCACCGATGGCCAGTGCGAGTGCGACCTCCAACGGCAGACCCATGGCGAACGGGGTCTTGGTGACGCCCACCGGGGCCGCAGCCACCGCCATCGCCATCGCCGTGAAGCCGGCGATGGAGCCCACCGACAGATCGAACTGGCCGGCGATGAGCAGGATCGTGGCCGGGCACGCGATGATCCCGATGCGCGCCACGTTCTGGAGGATGTTCACCAGATTGTCCGCGTTGAAGAAGTAGGGGGAGGTCAGGGAGAAGAACACGAACAGCACCACGAGCACCATGAAGAGCGCCGCGGTCTCCGGGATGGAGACTCGGGACCTCGCCTCGATCGGCCGGATCGCCGACCCGGTCGTGGCCTCGCTCGTGGAGGCGCCGGTCTCCAAGGCCTCCGGAGCCGCCCGTTGGGCCCCTCCGCTCAGCTCGTCCTGTGTCACGCCGTCAACCCCCTGCGGCCGCCAGCAGGCGGCTCGTCGTGATCTCGTCGCCCGTCAGGTGGGCGGCGATGCGTCCCTTCGCCATGACATACGCCCGGTCGGCGACCTGGACCGCCTCCTCGTAGTCCGAGGTGACGACGAGGACAGCCACCCCACCCGTGGCGAGCTCTCGCAGCGACCGATAGATGTCCTCGCGAGCCCCCACGTCCACGCCCCGGGTCGGCTCGATGAGCACCAATGCCCGGGAGTCCCGTTCCAGCCAACGAGCTAGGAGCACCTTCTGCTGGTTGCCGCCGGAGAGCGTGCCCATCCGTTGCTTGGGGTCGTTCCGGGATCGGATGGCGAGCCTGTCCCGCCAGCGCCGGAAGGCGGACGCCTCGATGCGATCGGTGATGATGCCCGCGCGTGACAGGTTGGGCCAGTTCGCCACGGCCACGTTCTCGGCAACCGGTCGCACCAGGAAGGCCCCTCCGGCCTTCCGATCGGCGGGCAGGAACCCGATGCCCGCCGCGATGGCATCGGTGGGCTGGCGCAACTTCCTCCGCTCGCCGGCGACCTCCACCGAGCCCGAGTCGAGGGAGCGGATGCCATACGCGGTCTCGCCCACGTCGCTCGCACCCGAACCCAGCTTGCCGTAGAGCGCCACCACCTCGCCTTGGTGGACATCGAGCGAGACGCCCTCGAACGCGGTCCCCGAGGTGGCGTCCTGCCAACGCAGGACGGGCGGGGTGTCGGGGGGCGGAGCGACGGGACCCGTCATGGGCCGGCTCGTCTCGGCCATCCGCCGGCCGATCATCGCCTCGATCATCTCGCGACGGTCGGTCTCCGCCACCGCCTCGAGCAGCGACGTGGATCCGTCCCGAAGCACCTGGACCCGGTCGGCGACCTCGTTCACCTCGTCCAGGCGATGCGTGATGTAGATGATGGCCACGCCCTGGTCGCGGAGCCGCCGGATGAACGAGAACAGGACCTGGGCCTCGTGGTGCGAGAGCGCCGCGGTCGGCTCGTCGAGGATCAGCAGCCGTGCGGAGCCTGAGAGCGAGCGCGCGATCTCCACGATCTGGCGCTCTCCGACGCGCAGTGACCCCACCGTCGCGTTCGGGTCGATGTCCACCTCGAGCTGGTCGAGGATGCGTCTGGCACGATCCTGGACGGCACCCCACCGGACGATGCCCCGGGTGCTGGGGAGCCGACCCAGCGAGATGTTCTCGGCCACGCTCAGGGTCGAGGCGTCCTGGAACTCCTGGAAGATGATGGCGACGCCAAGGTCGCGCGCCTGGCCTGGCGAGAGGACCGGGTACGAGACGCCATCGACCTCCACCACGCCGGCATCCGCCTGGTAGTCCCCGGCGATGATCTTCACCAGCGTGGACTTGCCCGCCCCGTTCTCGCCCAGGAGGGCCAGCACGGAACCACCGACGGCGTCGAGGTCCACCCCGTGGAGGACCTCGACGCCGCCGAAGGACTTGCGGATCTGTCGAGCCCTGAGCTCGAACGTCACGAGTCGTCGCTTCCGGAGGGTGTCCGACCCGACGGCCTAGCAGGCCGGGGTGTCCGGATAGACCTCGCGGATGTTCTGCGCGTTGATGACCTGGTGCGCCGTGAACAGGTTCGCGGGGACCGTCCCGTTGGCGCCGTCCGGCGTGACCTGCTTGCCATCGAGGATGTCGATCATGGCCGGGATCACGGTCTTGCCGTATCGCTCCGGGAAGTAGGCCACCGAGGCGACGTACTGCGGGTTGCAGGCGACCTCCTTCCAGATGGATGGGTCGGTGCCCTGACCGCTGTAGATGAGGTCCGCCTCGCGGCCGAGCGTCCTTGCCGCGCCCAGGGCGCCCAGGATGCCATCCTCGTTGATGGCCACGACCACGATGTGGTTGCCTGGCAGCGACGGCAGCAGGTTGGAGACCTGCTCCAGGGCCGTGTCCGTCCGATCCGCGCCGTCGAGCACGATCTCCTTGTCGGACTCGATCGGGCAGAACTCCTGGAACCCGTCGCGGTAGCCACCCATGCGCGCCTCGTTCGCAGCGCCGGCCGCTGTCGACTCCAGCGACACGTATGCCGTGTAGTCGCAGCCCCAGTTGTCCTTGACGTACTGGCCGATCGCCGCGCCACCCAGGCGCCCCGCCTCATGGTTGTTGGCACCCATGAACGCGACCTGGCAGGGCGGCTGGACGATGTCGATCGCGATGGTGGGCACGCTGTTGTACGAGTTGCAGATCTCCGGCGAGGAGTCCTGGAACACCTGGAAGTTGATGACGCCCTGGACCTGCTGGACCCCGAGGTTCTGCCCGCACTCGAGCGCCTTGGCGTTGTCGACCATCGAGTCGCAGAAGGCGAGGTCGAGGCCGGCGACCTCGGCCTGCTCCTTGATGGAGTCCGAGACGAGCTTCACGAATGGCACGTTGTCGCCGAGCGAGATGTAACCGACCTTCTTGCCGGCACCGCTGCCCGCGACCGCACCGGTCTCGAAGTACGGGTTGACCGGCGCGGCTGCGGGGCTGGCCGCCGGTGAGCCGGACGCGTCCTGGGCAAGCGCGCTGGGTGCCAGCGAAAGCGCGAGCAGGCCGGCCACACCCAGCGCGACTATCCGTGTGCGCGAGGGACGCCGTCGATGGTCCACTCCTGGTGTCCTCCTCATACCGGCCTGATCGACGGTCAGCAATGCATTCTGGAAACGTTCGTCAGGCGTGCCGCCCGACTCTAGGGTGGGTCCATGACGGGTGTCAAGTCATGCCTGCCCTGGCCCTGGTTCCACACGATGGGTCGCGGGCTCGAGGGCGGGACTGCGGCACTGGGAGGTCGGCGGCGGCCTCAGGCGCCCGGTCGCTTCTGGAACAGCTCGACCGCATATCCGTCAGGGTCCGCCATGTAGCACGAGCGCGCCCCGGCGTTCGGCCCGGACGTGATGTCCACGACCTCGCTCGAACGGGCGTGGTACCCGAGGCCCACGAGCCTGCGGTGCATGGCGGCCACGTCGTCCACGTACAGGCACAGGTGGCCAGCGCCGTAGTCGCAGGGCCGGGAGGCCGCGGGCAGCCGTTCGATGCCCCGATACTCCAGCAGCTCCACGAAGCCGCCACCGGGGATGCGCAGGTAGACCGCCCGGATGGACTCGTGGTCCAGGGCGAGCACGCTCCTGAGGTACGGCGCGTCCAGGACGCGGTCGAACTCCAGTTCCAGGCCCAGGCCATCCCGATAGAAGCCCAGGGACGCGTCCATGTCGCGGACCGTGATGCCACCGTGGAAGAAGCCCGTGATCGCAGCCACTGGAGCCACCTCGTGCATGCGGGTGTGCCACCCCGTGGCGGCCATCATCGCGCACCCGATCGCCTGGGTCGTCGGCGGCGGGCACAGGGTCTTGAGGCCACCTCATCCCCCGTGACCTCCAGATGCGACCAATCGTAAGACATCTAGTATGATGGATGTGGCGCATTGAGGAGCATCGTGGTCATACGCACATCCGAGCGCAAAGAGCGTCTCACCGTGAGCCTGAGCAGGCGTGCCCGAGACTTCATCCGAGCGGAGGCGAATGAGTCCGGGACGGACCAGAGTGCCGTCGTGGAGGACGCCCTGGTGCGTCTCTGGCGCGAGCGACGACGTGAGGCGACGCGCCGGGCGCTGCTGGCCGACTGGGACACGGACGAGCAACTCGCCGAGGAGCTCGCCCGACTCGACCCCCGCCTGCCCTCCGAGGACTTCTCGGACTGGCCGGGCTGGGAGGAGGGCCGGTGACCGACGCAGCAGACAGGCTCGCACGCGGTCAGGTCCATTGGGCCTGGCTCGACCCGGTCGTGGGCTCCGAGCAGCAGGGTCGGCGCCCGGTGGTCATCGTCTCGACCAGCGACCTCGTGACGGGCCCGACGGTCATCGTCGTCCCGCTGACCACGACGATGCCCGCCGTCATGGGAGCGTACATGGCGCTCCTGCCACGCCAACGGACCGGTCTGCCTCGGGACAGCGTGGCACTCTGCCATCACGTGCGCTCGGTCTCGGTCCGTCGACTCGGTCGTCCCACCGGCGTCACCCTGGGGACGGATGACATGGCGGCAGTCGACGCGGCGCTCCGATACACACTGGGGCTCGAGGACGCCGACTGACCCAGACCATCGCGAGGTGCGCCCGCGCCCTCCGCTGGCCGGCGACCTGGTCGCTCGTCGTCCGTCGGGCGGAGGCCCGTCCTGGCCATTGCCAGGGCATGCTAGGATAGCCGTGTCGACTGTCAACACGAGCGCGACGCCCATCGTCCGGCCGGGAGGGGCCGGGCCGCCTGACAGTGGCACGGAGGAGGAGGCGTGACAGCACCCACGGGTCTCGGCTTCGGGGTCAATCTCAACAACCGGGAGCCCCTCATCGCGCCCGGCTACGGCATGCCGGAGCTGCTGGACCTGTCCCAGGTGGTGGAGGAGCTGGGCTTCGATTCGGTGTGGGTGGGTGACAGCCTGTTCTCCAAGCCCCGCTACGAGTCGATGACGCTGCTCGCCGCCCTCTCCCAGCGGACCCGCCGCGTCAAGCTGGGGACCGCGTGCATCGTCACCTCGCCCCGCAACCCGCTGTATCTCGCGCTCGAGTGGGCGACGCTCGACGTGCTGTCGGGCGGGCGCACCATCTTCGGGCCGTGTGCCGGCAACCCGGAGGAGGGCGTGCGCCGGGAGTTCGAGGCGCTGGGTCTCGACTTCGACAAGCGCTTCGCCATCTTCGAGGAGGGCCTCGACGTGGTGCGCTAGCTGTGGACCAAGGGGTCGGTGACCCACCACGGCACCCACTACGACTACACCGACATCAGCTTCTACTCGGGGACCGAGATGGGCCCCCTGATGCCCGTCCAGAAGCCGCCCCCGTTCTGGATCGTGTCCAACCCACGGCTGGTCACCGACGCCGCCGACGAGCGGATGGTGCGCACCATGAAGAACGCGTGCCGACGGATCCTGCGCTACGGTGAGGGCTGGATGACCTGCTGTCGGGCGCAGCACCCCGAGGAGCTGGTGGAGCAGCTGGGGTACCTCGCGGACGTGGCCAAGGAGACCGGGGACGATGCACGGCGCCTGGTGATCTCGTATCAGGTGACCCTCAACATCGGCGACTCGGAGGAGGCGGCGCGGGCCGCCTTCGGCGAGTACATCGGGCAGTACTACCCGGAGTTGTCCAAGGCCACGCGGCTGGACAACTGGGGGCCCGTGGGCTCGCCCGAGCAGATCATCGGCTGGTTCCGGACGTTCGCCAAGGCGGGCGTCGACCATTTCATCTGCCGCTTCGGCTCGCTCGACCAGTTCGGGCAGGTGGAGCGGTTCGCGCGCGAGGTGCTGCCCGTGCTGCGGGCCGAGGGCGCGTCGCTCATCGCAGGGAGGTAGTCACGATGCCGACCGAGGGCAAGATCCGAGAGCACGCGGAGCTCATCGTCAACACCTGCTTCACGGTGGACCAGGGGGACGTGGTCACGATCATCACCGATGACGACCATGCCCACCTGGCACGCGTCGTGGCGGAGGTCGCCGCCGAGAAGGGCGCGTGGCCGGTGATCATGAACAACGAGACACAGGTCGCACGCTGTCTGGGCGACACGCTGTTCCCCATGGCGCCACCCAAGAACCTGCACGACGCGATGCTCGCCGCGGACGAGATCATCATCATGACCAACCTCGAGTGGGCGAACCGCTTCGCCCATGTCTCGGCGGTCCGCGAGTCCTGCGCGAACAACGTCAAGATCGCCAGTGTCGAGGGCGGCATGGGCGATTGGGACATCAAGGTCCAGGACATCCTCGACTCCACCGACCGTGCCGTCGCCGCGATGGCCAAGCTCAAGGGCGTCCGGAAGTGCCGTGTCTGGACGCCGGAGGGCACCGACGTGACGGTCTCCATCGAGGAGCGGCCACCCCTGCAGGTCACGCCCATCCGCCAGCGCGGCTGGATGATGGGCCCCCTGCCGCTGTGGGGGGAGGTGGCCTATGCCGCGGTGGAGAACGCCACGAACGGGGTCATCGCGGTGACCGGCAACATGCTGGGCATCGGCGTGGACGTGGTCAGCTCGCCCATCTACTGGCACGTGAGGGACGGTCGCGTCGTCAGCATCGAGGGGGAGCGTGACGCCAGGGAGCTGGCACGCGTCACGGAGGGCGTGCCCAACGTGGAGGTCGTCGCGGAGTTCGCCTTCGGCACGAGCGCCATCTCGCCCTTCGGCTCGCCATCCGAGAAGGGCCGCATCGGCAACGTCCACTTCGCGATGGGTGACAACAAGAACGCCTACCCGGGCGGTCAGAACTCGTGCCGCCTCCACCTCGACGGGGTCGTCCGGAACGCCACGCTGGAGATCATCGAGGGCGGCTCGGGGGGCTACGTGCTGCGTGATGGGCAGTGGGACGTCTAGGGGACCCGGCCGAGCGGCCACAGGGCGTGGCCGTGGTCGGGACCGACGAGGTCGCGCCGATCGACCTGCCGGGTGGCAGCTGGAGTCGCCTGCTGCTCACGACCGACGAGGTCGGGGCGTCGACCACGCTGGGCTGCTCGAGCTTCGCGCCCGGCACGTCCACGGCCATGCTGGCGCACGCCACCGAGGAGCTCGCGTACGTGACGAGCGGTCGCGGGGAGCTGCGCCTGGACGACGCGGTGGTGCCCTACGGGGCAGGCGACGCGCTGTACATCCCGGCCGGGGTGTGGCACGCGGTGGCCAACACGGGTGAGGAGCCGGTGACCATGGTGTTCGCGTTCCCCCATCCCACCTATCCCCCCACCGAGCGACGGCCGGTCGGGTCATGACCGCCGTGACCGAACTGCGACGCAGGGTCGCTGTCGCCTGTCGGATCATCGCGCTCGAGGGGTACGCGGACCTGACCCTGGGTCACGTGAGCGCCCGTGAGCCGGGGTCACGCACGGTCTGGATCAAGCGCAAGGGCATCGCGCTCGACGAGGTCGAGCCGGAGGACGTCATCGCCCTCGACCTGGACGATGAGCGCGCCTTCGAGCGGGCGGACTACCACCTCGAGTCGATCATGCACGCGGAGGTGTATCGCGCCCGACCTGACGTGTGCTCGGTCATCCACGGGCATCCGGTGTACGCCACCGCGCTGGGTGCGACGGACGCCGATCTGGCGTTCCTGACCCACGACGCGGTCCTGTTCACCGACGGCGTCGGGGTGTACGACGAGGGGCCCGCGCTCATCACCCAGCGCAGCCAGGGTGAGGCGGTCGCCCGAGCGCTGGGTGACCGGCGCGTTGGCCTGCTGCGGAACCACGGCGTGGTCATCGCCGGCGAGGACGTGCGCTGGGCGGTCTTGACGGCCCTGACGCTGGAGCGGGCCGTCCGCTTCCAGGTCATCGCGGCGTCGCTGGGCCCGTCGCTGCCCATCCCGCCCGCGTCCGCGAAGCTGCTCCGGCCGCAGAAGTACCAGGAGGCGTTCCTGGACGAGTACTGGGCCGCCTGGGAGCGCCGCGTCGCACGCGCCCGGGTCGGCTGGGGCGTGCCCTGATGCAGGTCGCGGTCACGCTCAACGGACGCGCGGTGGCGCTCGAGGTGCAGCCCGAGGACCTGCTCCTTGACGTGCTCCGCGACGCGCAGGGGCTCACGGGCGCCAAACGGTCGTGCGAGGTCCAGGTGTGCGGCGCCTGCACGGTGCTCCTCGACGGCGCACCCATCAGCGCCTGCACGGTCCTCGCGGCTGACACCGACGGCCATGAGATCCTGACCATCGAGGGCCTGCGGGAGCTCGACGCGTTCGGGGCCATCACGGACGCCTTCGAGCGGCACGCGGCGGTCCAGTGCGGCTTCTGCTCACCGGCCATGGCGCTCACCATCCACGCCCTGCTGGAGGCAGGCGACCTGCGCGACGAGGCCTCGATCCGGCGCGGCCTGTCGGGCAACCTGTGCCGCTGCACCGGCTACCGAGGCATCCTCGC
>DAOTUX010000355.1:0-3213 GCA_034436475.1 Chloroflexota bacterium
CATCGGTCGGGCGCTCGCTCAGCCCGTGCGCATTACGGCGGTCGAGGCGGGAGCCCACCCGTGTCGCGGTGCGGCTCATCGGTCGGTTGCGCAACCGGCCACCGTGGAACTGCGGCGACGACCGACGAACTGGGGTGCGACCAGCCGCGACAGCCCGTCGATCGCTCCGGGCGCCGGGTCCACCCGCCGTAGTGCGCACAGGGTGATCAGGCGACCTGCCGCAGCCGTCGTGGCGAGCCTATCGGGCGTCATCGTGTCGCTGAGGCGCGGCTCAGCCGGACGCCTCGGCCGCGCGAGCCCTGCCGCAGCCGTCGTGGCGAGCCGCTGGCCCGTCAGCCCAGCGTGCCCAGGAACCTCTCGATGCGCACGAGGGCCTGCTCCAGCCCCTCGTAGCTCGTCGCCAGGCTGGCACGCACGAACCCCTCTCCGGATGGCCCGAAGGCGGAGCCTGGCACCACCGCCACCTGGTGGTCGAACAACAGGCGCTCGCTGAATTGGTCGCTCGTGAGTCCCGTGCCGCTGATGCGCGGGAACGCATAGAACGCGCCTCGGGGCTCGACCGTGGGCAGCCCGACCCGATTGAGGCCGGCCACGAACATCCGGCGGCGCCTGTCGTACTCGTCGACCATCCGCTGGACGTCCTGCTCGGCGCCCGTCAACGCCACGACCGCGGCATCCTGGGCGATGGTGGGCGCGGACATGATCTGGTACTGGTGGATCTTCAGGATGCCCTCCAGCAGGTCACGCGGCGCGCACGCGTAGCCCACGCGCCAGCCGGTCATCGCGTATGCCTTCGAGAAGCCGCCCAGGAGGATGGTCCGGTCGCGCATGCCGGGCAGGGCGCTGAAGGCCTCGTGTCGATGCCCCCCGTAGACCAGCCTGTCGTAGATCTCGTCGCTGATGACCAGCAGGTCATGGCGTGCGGCGATCTCAGCGATGGCGCGGATCTTGCCGGGCTCCAGCACGGCCCCCGTGGGATTGCAGGGATACCCCAGGAAGATCGCCTTGGTGCGCGGCGTGATCGCTCGCTCAAGCGCAGCGGCGTCCAACTCCCAGGCGTCGTCGGCGCTCGTGGCCACGAACACCGGCCGTCCGCCAGCGAACACGATCCCCGGCACATACGCGACATACGAGGGCTCATGCAGGATGACCTCGTCACCGGGGTCCAGGATGGCCCCGAACGCGACGGCCAACGCCTCGCTCGCCCCCACGGTGACGAGCACCTCCCCCTCCGGGTCGTACGACACGCCGTAGAGCCGCTCGAGCTGGCGGGTGAGCGCCCGGCGGAGCTCGATGGTCCCGTAGTTGCTGGTGTAGTGGGTGCGTCCGGCGCGCAGGGAGCGGACCCCTGCCTCGACGACCTGGGGCGGGGTGGTGAAGTCGGGCTCGCCGACACCCAGGCTGATGACGTCGGGCATCGTGGCCAGCACATCGAAGAACTTGCGGATCCCCGAGGGCGGCACGTCCAGGACCCGGCGCGCCAGGCGCGAACGACCAGCCGTGGCTGCCATCGCGCCCTCACCGCCGACGACTGGGTTGGGCGGGACGCTGGCGTGGTCGACGGTCATGGTGGCCCGGCTCCTGCATGGGGACGCGAGAGCCCGAGTATAGGGCTCGTCCGAGGCTGGGCGATGCCTGTGGCCTGCTTGGCCCCCGTGTCTGGTCGATGGGACGCGGGCCTGCACGACAGGGCCACTCACCTCCAAACCCTGGCATCGTGCGGAGGGCTACCCGAAGGCCGTCCGGCATGCGACACTCCGCGCCATGGCAGACGCATACCTCCAGTCGCTCCTCGGGGATGGCGAGACCATCCGCTCCGAGGCCTCGCAGCATCCTGTGGCGCTCATCCGCTTCGCCCTCCAGCCCATCCTGGTCCTGGGGGCGGCCCTGCTGTGCCTCGCCATCGGCATGTGGCTCACCCCGGATGGCGAGGGCCTGTTCAGCAACATGGTCCGCTGGTTCGACACGCTCCTCGGGCTGGTGACCGCGGGCCTGTTCATCCTGGCCGTGTTCTGGCTCCCCATCCAGGCGTTCCGCTGGCTGCAGCGTCGATACCTCGTCACGGACCGTCGGGTCCTCTATGTCGAAGGCGTCCTGCGCAAGTCCAGCGCCGACGCGGGTCTGAGCATGATCACCGACGTCGGCTTCCGGCAGGGGGTCATCGGGCGACGACTGGGCTATGGCGACCTGGTCATCGCGACCGCGTCGTCCCGACCCCTCCGCTTCCGTCAGATGCGGGACGCCCTCGAGTTCAAGAAGGCGATCATGGCGGCACAGCAGGCGACCATCGAGGCGCGAGCGGACCAGATCCTGGCCGCCAAGGGCCTCGCACCGACGGTGGCGGCCACCGCGGCAACGGTCGTGGCGGCCGAGCCGACGCCCGCTGCCCCTGCCACGCCCCCGCAGCCGGCCTGGGATGGCTCGGATGTCCCGCAGATGCACGAGGATGACGCCCCGCCCGGCGATCCCGCGATCTTCGGGTCGCCCGGCGCGTCCACGGGTCCTGACGATGCCGAAGGCACGGCCGAGCCAGCCGGCGTCGTGGACGAGGCCGCTCCACGCGACACCGCGGAGGCGACCGTGGTCGCAGCGGCGACCGACGTCGCAGTGGCCGAGGCGGAGGGCGTCATGGTCGACTCACCCCACGCGGAGAGCGACACGGCGGAGGCGGCGAGCGCCGTGGACGAGGCCACCGATCCAGACCCTGAGACGTCGGAGGCCGACCACGAGAACCCCGAGGCGGCCGGGGCGACCCAAGCCGCTGCCGCCAGCCCGATCGAGTCGCCAAGCGGAGACTACGTGGCCGCCCTGGACCAGGCCGACTCGGCCATCGGCGGGCTCACCCAGGGCGCGGATGGATCGGGCGCGGACTCGGTGACCAGCGCCCTCGCGCGGCTCGCCGAGCTGCGTGACTCAGGTGCCATCACGGCAGCGGAGTTCGAGAGTCGCAAGCAGGAGCTGCTCGACCGGCTCTGAGCAGCCCCGAGGACATCTGACCACCCCGGACCTTCGTTCCACCACGCCCGAGGCGCCGACCGGGTAGGCTTCAGCACGCCCCCCTGCCGGGAGGGCATCGATGTCCTGTCGTCCCAGATACGAGGAGACCCATGAGGATTCGCTCTGTCACGACCGCCGCCCTGTCCTCCGCGCTGCTGCTGGGTGTCATCACGCCCGCCGCCGCGCAGGACGACCCCTACCAGCTCCTGACCACGG
>DAOTUX010000356.1:0-2620 GCA_034436475.1 Chloroflexota bacterium
CGTACACCGACTCCCAGGTCCGGGCCACCGTGGAAGCGCTGCTCGCCGGTCCCGATGACCACGATCCGATCGTGGTGGTCATGGGGGACGAGGGGCCCTTCCTGTGTCGCAACGTCGACTGCGTGGACGACACCGAGCGGCGCCTGGGCATCCGGTTCGGGGCGCTCGCCGCGTACTACCTCCCGGGCCAGCCGGCCGGCTTCTTCCCAGACGACCACACCCACGTCAACACGTTCCGGGGCATCCTGTCCGCGTACTTCGGGGCCGACCTGCCTCCCCTGCCGGACCGGTCATACGACTGGCCCGACAACGACCACATCTACGACTTCCTCGACGTGACCGACCGACTGCCCCTGCCGGGCGCCGCGAACGGCCCCGATGGCATCGACCTGCCACCCATGGAGGGGCCTGGGGCGTCGGCGTCGCCGGGCCCGGACCTGTCGCTCGACGGGGACGAGTAGCGCCCGTCTCGGGTCCGCGTGGTCTCCCGACCCCTGCCAGTGGGTGTGGCCCGGTCGGGAGACCTGGTCGTCTTGGGCGACCAGGCACCCTAGCCCGAAGTTCCAGCGCCGCGCTCCCCACGCGTAAGCACGACAGGCCGGTCCCCGGAGCACGATGCGGTGCTCGCAGATGCCGCGTCATGTAGGCACTAATCTGGGTTGTGACGACCACCCGGATGTGGCATCATGCGTGCGTGGGAAGACGAGGTGGCGCGGTCCATGTGGCCACGACGCGCAGGCACTACAAGGGCCGCGTGTACGAGACCCACCTGCTGCGCCGCTCGGTGCGCGACGGCGACCGGGTCCGGACCGAGACGCTGGGCAACATCAGCCACCTGCCGGCGGACCTCGTCGACCTGGTGCGCCGGGGGCTGCGGGGCGAGCGGTTCCTGCCCGAGGACGGCCTCGAGGTGCGTCGCAGCCTGCCCCACGGCCATGTCGCGGCGGTGCTGGGCACCCTCCGGCGGCTCGGCCTCGAGGCGGCCATCGACCGGCGGCGGTCGCGCCAGCGCGACCTCGTGGTGGCCATGGTCGTGGCCCGCCTGCTCACGCCGGGGTCCAAGCTCGCCACCAGCCGCCGGCTCGCCCAGACCACGCTCGGCGACACGCTCGGCGTGGCCGACGCGACCGAGGACGAGCTGTACGCGGCGATGGACTGGCTGCTCGAGCGCCAGCCGCGCATCGAGCGCATCCTCGCGGAGCGCCACCTGGCGCCCGACGCCCTCGTCCTCTACGACCTGTCGTCGTCCTGGGTGACCGGCCGCCACAACGCGCTCGCACGGCTCGGGCACAGCCGGGACGGCCGGCCGGGCACGCTCCAGGTGGAGTACGGCCTCGTCACCGACGCGGAAGGCCGGCCGGTCGCGGTCGAGGTGTTCCCGGGGGACACCGCGGACCCCGCCACCGTGGCATCGGCGGTGGACCGGCTCCGGGGCCGGTTCGGGCTCGAGCGGGTCGTGCTGGTGGGCGACCGGGGGATGCTGACGTCGGCCCGCATCGACGTCCTGCGCACCCTCGGCCTCGACTGGGTCAGCTCGCTCCGGGCGCCCTCGATCCGGGCGCTCGCCGACGGGGGCGTCCTCCAGCTCGGGCTGTTCGACGAGCGCGACCTCGCGGAGGTCACGAGCCCCGCGCACCCCGGCGAGCGCCTCGTCGTGTGCCGCAACCCGCTGCTCGCCGCGGAGCGGGCGCGCAAGCGCGAGGACCTGCTCGCCGCGACCGAGGCGCGCCTGGCGCCGGTCGTGGCGCGGGTCGCCGCCGGGCGCCTGCGAGGGGCGGCCGCGATCGGGCTCGCGGTCGGTCGCGTCATCGACCGCTTCAAGGTCGCCAAGCACCTCCGGCTCGACATCGCCGACGACCGCCTCGCGGTCACCCGCGACGAGGCCGCCATCGCCGCCGAGGCCGCCCTCGACGGCATCTACGTCCTGCGCACCTCGGTGGGCGCCGACCGGCTGCCGACCGCCGACGTCGTGCGCGCCCACGAGCGGCTCTCCCGCGTCGAGCGGGCGTTCCGCTCGCTCAAGGCGGTCGACCTCGCGATCCGACCCATCCACCACCGGACCGGGGACCGGGTCCGGGCGCACGTGCTGCTGTGCATGCTCGCGTACCACGTCCAGTGGCACCTCGAGCGGGCATGGGCGCCGCTGCTGTTCCGGGACGAGGACCCGCCCATCGCCGAGGACCCGGTCGCGCCCGCGGAGCGGTCGGACGCGGCGGTCGCCAAGGCCCGCACCGGCCGGCTCCCGGACGGCACGCGGCCGCACAGCCTCCGGACCCTGCTCGCCGACCTCGCCACCCTCACCCGCAACCGCCTCGCTCCCGCGGGCGCGCCCGACGAGGCGGCCTTCGAGCTCGTGGCGGTGCCCACGCCGATCCAGGCACGCGCCCTGTCACTGCTCGGGCTGGCACCCACGAGCGTGTAGGCAGAACCGGGCGCGACGACCACGCTCGGTCACGCTCGGCTCCGGCTGGAACTTCGGACTAGGCCAGCTGGGGCAGCTGGCCCTGCAGGCAGACCTAGTCGGAGGGGCGACCCGCCGCCCCGGCCGAGCCGTCGGGCCCGCCCAGGTCGGCCGTCTCGTTCCGAAGCTGGTCGAAGCGGGTGGTGTCGAACAGGCCGG
>DAOTUX010000357.1:0-2355 GCA_034436475.1 Chloroflexota bacterium
CTTCAACGTGGCCGGCCTGCCGTACGTCGGCTGGTATGACAACTTCCTCATCCTGGTGAGCCTCATCCTCAACGCGATGACCGCCTGGTACGCATGGACATGGGTCGGGGCGTGAGCGCGTAGTCCATGTGCTACGCTGCTTGCATGGAGCGGATCGCGGTCCGGGAGCTCAGGAACCATGCGAGTCGGGTGGTGCGTCGGGCGAGAGCGGGCGAGCGGCTGATCATCACCGTCGACGGGGTCCCCGCGGCCGAGATCGGCCCGGTCAGCGATACCGTGCGCGCCGCCAGCCTCGAGGAGCTCATCGCGACCGGCGCCGTCGTGGCCCCACGGGTGCGCACCGCCCCATCGCCGGCGCGACCGGTGCGCGCGACATCGGGACGGTCGAGCGGGGACGTGCTGGACGACCTGCGCGAGCGCTGATGCTGTTCCTGGACACCTCGGCGCTGCTCAAGCGCTACGTCGACGAGCCAGGCACCGACCTCGTGCTGCGGCGGATGGACGAGGACCGCGAGTGGGGCGTGTCCGCCATCGCTCGCACGGAGACCCAGATCGCCCTGTGCCGCATCGACCTCGGGACGGACGAGGACCCCGACGTGCGGCGGCGGGTCCGAGACGACTGGGACAGGTGTCACGTGGTGCCTCTCGACGCCACGTGCCTCGAGCGTGCGATGGAGGTCGGCTGCCTCCACGGGGTGCGCACGCTGGACGCCATCCACTTGGCGGCCGCCGACCGCATGCCGCGGCCGCTGGTGGTGTTGACCTTCGACCGACGTCAGGCTGACGCGGCCCGCTCGATGGGGCTCGCGGTCGAGGGCGCCTGAACGCGCATTCAGCCAGGGACCTCGGGCTCCCGTGGCGACCCCTGGATCACCTCGTAGCGCGACGTGTTCCGTTCGACCGTGACGCTGCCCTCGCGCAGCGCGAGGGTCACCGCCCCCGAGCCCACCCGGAGGTCCTCGATGCGCAGCTCCGGCAGCCAGTCGGGGAGCACCGGGTCGACGTAGAGGCATCGCCGGCCGGGTGTCGCCGTCGCCTGGATACCGGCGAGCACCGCGACGAGGCGCAGGATGGCGCTGGCCGCCCATGCCTGCGGCACGTTGGCGCCCAGGTACTGCACCGGGAACGAGGCACCCTCTCTCGAGAGACCCGCGAACAGCTCCGGGAGACGTTGCATCACCAGGTGCTCCGCGGCGTCGAACATGCCCTTGGCGACCTTGGCGGTCTCCGCGGTATGGCCGTAGCGTCGGAACCCGCCGGCGATGATGGCGTTGTCGTGGGGCCACACGGACCCTGTGTGATAGCTGAAGGGGTTGTACGCGGGGTGCCGCGCCGACAGGGTCCGGATCCCCCAGCCGGACCACATGTCGTCCTCCAGCAGGCGCCGCACCACAAGCGCGGCGCGCTCCGGTGGCACGATGCCCGACTCCAGCAGATGGCCGGCGTTGGACGCCACGCTCCGGATCTGCCGCTTCTGTCCGTCCAGGCCCAGGGCGTAGGTGCCCTCCTCGTCCCACCAGAACAAGTCGTTGAAGCGATCGAACAGCTCCCGGGCCTCGCGTCGCAGCCGCGCCGCGTCCGCGTCGCGACCCAGGTGTGCGTACAGCTCGGCGAGTCGCAGCTTGGCGTCGTAGGCGTACCCCTGCAACTCGCAGGGGGCGAGCGGCAGGGGTGCCAGCGTGCCGTCGGCCGCCGGGAACGCATCGCCGGCGTCCTTCCAACCCTGGTTGTAGTAGCCGTGTGACGAGCGGGTGCGGTACTCTTGGATCCCGTCGCCGTCGCCGTCCCCCCAGCGATCGACCCAGCGCATCGCGGCCTCCACGTTGGGCAGATAGGTCCGCACCATGTCCAGGTCGCCCAGCCATCGGTAGAGCTCGGAGGCGACGATGACGTACAGCGGCGTCGCGTCGTGCGACCCGTAGTAGGGCGTGAACGGCAGGATGCCCAGCTGCGCCAGCTCGCCGTGGCGGACCTCGTGCGGGATCTTGCCGGGCTCCATGTCGCGCTCGGGGTCATCGTCGGTCGCCTGGAGCTCGGCGAGGCGCCGCAGCGCCCCGACCGCGAACTCCGGATACCCGCCCATCGCCTGCATCGAGACGGTCAGGGTGTCGCGCCCGAACAGGGTCACGAACCAGGGCACGCCGGCGGCCGGGATGACGACCCCGCGCTGGGATGCCGGACCCTCCAGCCGGAGCGACTCGAGGTCACGGATGGCCTGGTCCCAGGTGCGCCGCACCGTGTCGTTGGGTGTGTCGAGCCGCACCGCCCGGAGCCGGGGCCCGCCATAGGCGGCCAGAGAGGTGTCGACCGCGTTGCAGGGGAGGGTGGTGGGCCGCCGATCGGTCGGCAGCGGGG
>DAOTUX010000358.1:0-22702 GCA_034436475.1 Chloroflexota bacterium
CCCGGACGACTTCGTGCCCGATGGCGACCTCCATGGCTGGGTCTGCCGGCACACGGCCGCCGGGACCGAGGTGCGGTACGAGCTGGGCAACACGTTTCCCAACGGTCTCGCGTTCGACCCCGCGGGGCGGCTGGTCTGGATGGAGTCGCATCCCAAGCGGGCCGTCGGCGCCACCGCTGACGGGGGGTGGGAGGTCCTCGCACAGATGGGCGCGGAGACCACACCCGATGGCTGCGCCTATGCCATCGACGGGCGGCTGGTCGTCGCGACCTTGTTCTCCGGTGGGCTGGACGTCATCGCCTGGGCGGCGGATGGTGCACACAGCGAACGCATCACCTGGGCCGACGGTGTGGTGCCCACCAACTGCTGCTTCGAGGGCGACTCGATCTGGGTCACCGACGTGCGCACGGACTGGGACACATCGCATGTGACAGGCAAGCTGTGGCGCCTCGAGACCAGCATGACCGGGCTGCCGCTCTGACGCGTGGCGACCCGACCGCGATGGGTCTCGCCCCGGGAACGATCAGGGCCGCCTGCCGGTACCGACCCTTGGGGTGCTCGACCGCGGCAGGGCGACACAGGGCGTCGCAGCGTTCGCCCGCAACCCCACTGTCCTGGGGCCGGACCAGCGCTCGGCGAAGCGGCCCGAGCCGCCGGACGCTACAGGCGATGAGCCTCGAGGAACGCGCGGATGCCCTCCGCGACCTGCTCGTGGCTGTCCTCGCCCAGCACCAGCCCGTAGTGCGAGTGCGCCCCGAACACCAGGTACTCCGCGCCCAGCCACTCGGCGAGACGCTCGCTGTCAGGCGCCGGGAACTGGCGGTCGACACCGGCGCCGACCACCAGCCGTGGCGCCTCACCCAGGGCGTCCCGGTCCACCGGCACACCCTCCAGCATCCGCCGCCGCGCCGCGCCGCTCTCGGCACCCATGAGATGCTGGATGCGGATCACGTCAGCCAGCGTCAGGTCGGGGTGCTGGCGCTGGATCTGCTCGGCGGGACCGGCCCAGCCGATGAGCTCCTGGCGGAACCTCGGCGGCACGAGACGCACCACGTGCGACGGCGACGCTGGCCGTATGGGGTCAGGGAGGGCCGGGCTCAGCAGCACGACACCCACCACATCGCGTCGCTCGGCAAGACGGAGCGCCAGCAGGCCGCCCATGCCATGGCCTATCACCACCGCAGGCCGACCGAGCGCGTCATACCCGGCGATCGCGTCATCGACGTAGCTGTCCAGGTCCAGCGTCTCGAAGTCGGCCGTCTCCGACCAGAAGTGAGCGCGCAGGTTGAGCGCATGGCCTTCCCATCCGCGCTGTGCGAAGTGCGCGAGGTAACGCTCCCAGACCCACGAACCGGTCAGCTCCCCGTGGAGCAGGTACAGGGGGCGACGTCGCGACCGCCGCTCAGGGAGCCAGCTCTCCACGTACAGCCCACGATCCTCGATGACGATCTCGTCCTTCCGGACCGGACGCGCGGGGGCACGGGACGACACGGTCCCGAGTGTGCCGATCTGCGCATCGATGGTCACGCGTCCCTCCCGCTCATGGATCCAATGGCCCGAACACCAAGCCCGTGGGGGCCTTGGGGTCGAAGTACGTCGATTTCTGGGGCATGACCTCACCCGCGGCGGCGACCCGCGTGACGGCGGTGACGGGCGGCCCGTCCAGCAGGAAGGTCGCCACCGACCCGCCGCCCGTGGTCATCGCGACCGCCTCGGCAGCGTCCTTGGCGTAGCTGAGGCGGTCGCCCGCGGCGAGCGCGGCCGCATCCACGCCCACGCGCGCCAGCATGACACCGAGCCGGTTCACGTCGAGGCCGCGCGAGGCGGCCGAGGCCGCCGGGTCGCCGATCGCCTCGAGGGCCGCGGCCCGCACCGTCAGGACGCTCGCCTGGTCGCCCGTCACGAGACCGATGCGACCGGTCCCGGTGGCATCCGGGGCCGGCAGCGGGGCTGGCGTGGCCATCCGCGCCAGCAGGGCATGGGGACCCGGGAGCGGCTCCACGTCGACGAGCCCGTCAAGGACCGCGAGGAGGGCCTGGCCGGACGGCCCGGTTCGCAGCACCCGATGGGTGGGCAGGACCGGGGGGGCCTCGCGCACGTCATACACCAGCGCCATGACCGACGCCCAGGCAGCGTCGTCTCCCGCAGCCCCGTCCGTGCCACGCTCGATGCTGTAGCGGAGCGCGGTCTCGTACCGATGGTGGCCGTCCGCGATCGTCAGGGGCAGGGCGTGGAGCAGCGCCAGGAGGGTAGCGCCGTCACCGGCGCCGCGCCCTCGGTCGTCAGGCGTGACCGGGGCCACCCACAGCCGATGCGCCACGCCATCGTCGGTGCCCGCCACGACGTCCGGGTCGCGATCGGTCAGCCGATCGAGCGACGCCCCCGCGTCAGCGTCGCCGTCCGCGAGCAGGACCACCGGTGAGAGGTTGACACGGGTCGCGCGCAGCAGCCGCAGCCGATCCTCCTTGGGGCCGCTCATGGTCCGCTCGTGCGCGCGGACGCCACTCCCAGGTCCGAAGGGCTCGAGCCGCAGCCGGGCGAGCACGCCGCGGGCGCGGCCCGCCTTCCGGGCGCCTCCATCAGGCCAGGTCATCTCATGGATGTACACCGATGGCTGGCCCTCGAGGACCAGGACCCCCTCCGTGCGCCAGGCGGCCAGGGTGCGGGCCGCCGTGGCATACCGGCTGTCCGCGTCCCCACCGGGCTCCGGTCGGGGCAGCTCGAGGCGCACGGCGTTGGCCGGGTCGCGCGCCAGGAGCCTGTCCGCGGACGCGGCGTCGATGATGTCGTAGGGCGGGCAGAGCACGGCCGAGAGGTCCGATCCCCGGGACGGCGCGTATCGCAGGCCCCGGAAGGGCCTCAGGGTGGGCACCACCGCATGGTACCGGTGGACCCGAAAACGGGCCGGATCATGCTCCGGGTGCCGTGCGCGACGACCCGGCGGACGCGCGCTCCACCTTGGTGGCCTCGTGCGACGACCCTGTCCCAGCACGCGCCCCGAGCCATGCCAGCCAGCCCTCGATGCCCGCACCGGTCGTCGCGGACACCTCGAGGACGGGCACGCCCGGGTGGAGCCGCTCGATGTCATGCCGGAACGCACCCAGGTCGAACCGCACGTGCGGCAGCAGGTCGACCTTGTTGAGCAGGAGCAGGTCCGCGCGCTCCACCAGATACGGGTGCTTGGCGGCCTTGTCGTCACCCTCCGTGACGCTGAACAGGCCCACGGTCGCGCCGAGCCCCAGGTCGAAGCCGACCGGGCAGATGAGGTTCCCCACGTTCTCCACGAGCAGGAGGTCGACACCCTCCAGCGTCAGCTCCGCGATGGCCGCTCGCACCTCCGCCGCCTCGAGATGACACCCCTGCCCCGTCGAGATCTGGACCACCTGGTCGCACCAACGCGCCAGACGATCGCCGTCGCGCTGCGTGGCGAGATCGCCCACGAGGACCGCCGGCGGGCGTGAGCCGGGCCGCTGCCGCAGGGCCTGGAGGGTCGCCTCCAGGAGTGACGTCTTGCCGCTCCCGGGCGCCCCGATGATTCCGACCGCGAGGATGCCCCGCCCCAGCAGCTCCGCGCGTGTCGCGGATGCGATCGCGTCGTTGACCTCCAGGACCCGTTCCACCAACTCGATCCGGCGGGCCCGCGCGGGCCCCCGCTGGTCGGTCATGGCCCAGCCACCTCCTCCTCGATGATGACCGCGACCAGGTCGAGCTCGTCCCCGCCCCTCGGGCGAGGGTCGTCGCTCCCGCACGCACAACTGACGAACGGCACGCCGCTCGTCCAGGAGCGCCCGCACGCGTCACACGCGATCGACCAGGGCAGGGCCTCGACCTTGAGCGCCGCCCCATCCAGCGGTGTCCGGCGGGTCACCGCGTCCCAGCACATGCGCAGCGCCGCCGGCTCGATGCCTCGCATCGGGCCCACCCGGACCTCGACCGAGACCACGCGCCCGGGCGGCGTCAGGCGACCCACTCGGCCGGCGATCGCCTCCGCGATGGCAAGCTCATGCATGCCGTGATGCTACGCGGGCGTGCCGGCCCCACGGACGTGCCGAAGGGACCATCGCGAGGGGCCGTACGATGGCGGTTCGGTCGTGGGCACGACCGATGGAACATCCATGGGGGCTCAGACGTCTGGATGCGGATGCCTTGGTCGAACCCGGCCGACCGACACGGGTCACCACTGGATCGGAGGACGATGAAGCAACCTCGGGAGGCTCACCCCGGTCGGATGCGCGCGCACATCGCGGCCAGCGTCGTGTGTGTGGTGACCCTGCTCCTGGCAGTCCCCGTGGCGAGCGGTGCGGCATCACCGACCCCGGGCCCGTCCGCCGAGCCCGCCCGCCTCCGCCTCACGGCGCAGCCCCTCATGGGTGGCAACGTCCGACCCGGGTCCTGGATGGGCGTGCGCGTCCATCTCGAGAACGACGGGCCTGCCGTCCGGGGCGAGGTCCGGCTCACGGGGGGCGCGCAGCAGGGCCGCTACTCGTTGCCCGTGGAGCTGCCCACCGGCGCTCGCCAGGACCATCTCCTGTACAGCCAGCCCACATGGTCCGGGGGGCGCCTCACCGCGAGCCTGGTCGCGGGCGACGAGACCCTTGCCGAGCAGCGGGTCTCCCTGACCGCCATCGACCCCTACACCACCACCGTGTTCATCGTGGCCGAGCGACCCGAGGCCATCGCACCTGCCATCCGGGGCATCGCCGGCGCACCGGGCCAGACCATGGCGCGCGTCCTGACGGTGGCGCCCGAGGACCTGCCGCCGCGCGCGGAGTCATGGGCGGTGATCGACCGCCTCGTGTGGCAGGACGTGGACCCGGCCCGGCTGTCCCCCGAGCAGCTCGATGCGCTCACCACGTGGGTGGGCGCCGGGGGCCGGCTCGTGGTAGTGGGTGGCCCTTCCGGCGTCGCGGGGGTCTCGGGGCTGCCCGAGGACCTGCTCCCCTTCGTGCCCAGCGGCACCATCGATGCCCCGGCAGCCGACCTGGCCCCGCTGGTGGGCGAGCTCCCGGCCCTGACGCCCGCGCTCCCGGCCCTGACCGGCGAGCTCGCGCGCGGCAGCGTCACCGCCTGGAGCGACGGCCATCCGATCGCGGCCCAGACGTCCGTCGGGCTGGGCACCGTGTCGCTCCTGGGCATCGACCCCACGGTCCCGGCCATCGCGGGCGCCGCGGGCGCCAACGGCCTGTGGCGCCGGGTCCTGGGCCCGCTCACGGGTCAGGCGCTCAACCCGCTCGTGCTCCAGGACGACAGCCAGATCGTCGCCGCCCTCAACACGCTCCCCGCGGTCGCGCTCCCCGACCTGGGACTGCTGTTCGGCCTGCTGGCGCTGTACATCGCGCTCATCGGTCCCATCAACTACCTGGTCCTCCGGCGCATCGACCGGCGGGAGTGGGCATGGGTGACGATGCCGGTCCTGGTGCTCGTGTTCGGCGTGGGCACGTACGTCGTGGGCATGGGCCTCAAGGGCACCGACGTCATCGTGGACCAACTGGCCATCGTGCGCGCCGCGGCGGGCACCGACCGGGGTCTCGCACAGGCGTACGTGGGCATCTTCTCGCCCAACCGGCAGACGTTCGACGTGTCGGTCGGCGATGACGCCCTCCTGGCCAACCCCGCGTATCAGATGCAGGCGCAGGGAGGCGTCCCGCTCGACGTGATCGGCGGCGAGTCCGCACGACTTCGGGGCTATGAGGTGGGCTTCGGCGTGCTCCGCGCGTTCCGCGCCGAGGCGCCCGTGGCGGCACCCCGGGTGGACGCCGACCTCACCTATCGGGACGGAGTGCTCGAGGGGACGCTCACCAATCGCTCCGACGAGGCCCTCCAGTCGGTCGCACTGACGTGGGCTGGACAGTCGACATCCGTGCCGGAGCTCGCGCCGGGTGCCACGATCGATGTCCGCCTGGACATCGGCGGCCGGACGAGCCGCCCGGACCGTCTCTCCATGATGGTCATCCCGGGGTCCCGCCCGGGCGACCAGACTTCCCTGGTCCGGCGGGCGATCCTGGACCAGGTGAGCGGCTATCGGAGCACGCTCGGCACCGGCGGCATGCAGGCGAACCCCGTGGTCATCGCGTTCCGCCCCGGGCCCACCCTCGCGGTCGGCACCGGCACGTCGGTGCGCGAGGAGGGGGACACCCTGTACCTGCTCCCGGCGACCGCCCGGCTCGACGGTCGGGTCGTCCTGCCCGACCCGCTCATCACGCGGAGCGTCCTGGAGATGCACGCCAACGATGTCTGGGATGAGGGCGGGTCGTGGTCCCTGGGGCCCGGCTGGATCACGGTCGAGCTGCGGCCCGTCGTCCCGCTGGACGGCATCCGCCCCAGTTATCTGGGTCTCGCGGTCAGCCAGGAGCAGGGGCGACTGCTGACGGGTCGTGGCCTGGACGTCGAGCCGCTGCCGGCCGATCGCCAACCCGACCAGGACGACCCGATGACCCTGCCGGTGCCGCCCGGGTCGGAGCCGGACGAGCAGCCACCCGCGAACGGCATGGGCATCCAGCTGCCCGCCTTCCAGCTCCTGGACCGGGGCACCGGGCGCTGGGTCGAGTTCGGGACGCCCGCCAACGGGCGGGAGATGCGCATCCCGTCACCGGAGCGCTATCTCGATGCGTCGGGAGCGCTGCGCATGCGGTTCGTGAACCGTGTCCCCAACTCGGGGATGTACTTCAGCGTGGCGGCCCGGATCGAGGCGGATGCCACATGACCCCGATCCCCACCCCACGACGGGTCGCCGCGAGGGCGCCCGCCCGCCCGAGGGCAGCCCAGTGACCGAGACCATCCGCATCCAGGGCCTCACGCGTCGGTATGGTCGGACTCTGGCCGTCTCGGGTGTCGACCTGGCCGTCGAGGACTCCGAGATCCTGGGTCTGGTGGGCCCCAACGGCGCGGGCAAGACGACCACGCTGCGGATGCTCGCCACGCTCCTGGTCCCCAGCGGCGGAGATGCCTGGGTCATGGGCCACAGCATCCGCCGTGCCCCCGAGCGGGTGCGTCGGGTCATCGGCTTCATGCCCGACAGCTTCGGGGTCTATGACGACATGCGCGTCTGGGAGTACCTGGACTTCTTCGCCCGCTGCTACGCCATCCCGGGCCAGCGGCGCAGGCGGCTCATCACGGACCTGCTGGAGCTGGTGGGTCTCGCGCACAAGCGCGACGAGTACGTGCAGTCGCTGTCACGTGGGATGCAGCAGCGCCTGTGCCTCGCCCACGCGCTGGTCCATGACCCCCCGGTGCTGCTGCTCGATGAGCCCGCGTCGGGTCTCGACCCCCGCGCGCGCGTGGAGTTGCGGGAGCTCATCCGGGAGTTGCGCGCCATGGGCAAGACCGTGGTCATCAGCAGCCACATCCTCCCGGAGCTCGAGGAACTATGCACACGCGTCGCCATCATCGACCATGGGCGCGTGCTGGCCCATGGCGAGGTCACCGAGATCGAGCGGCGCCTGCGCCGCGGCACCGTGCTCCGGGTCAGCGTCGCGGGTGACACCGAGGCCGTGGCGGCCACCCGCCGCGCCCTGGAGGCTGACCCATCGGTCACGTCAGCGGCCCTGTTGCCGGACGGCCGCATCGAGATCGGGGTGCCCGGCGATGACGCGGACCTCGCGGGGCTCCTGGCCCGCCTGGTGCGTGACGGCCACCCGATCGCGGGCTTCGCCCCTGCCGCGAGCGACCTCGAGGAGCTGTTCCTCCAGGTGACTGCCGTGCACGAGCGCGAGCCGGACGCACTCGCGGGAGACGCGGAGGGGCGGGCGGCATGAGCGTGCTGTCACCCCTCACCGACTTCGCCCAGGGCGTGACCGCGGTGACCAGTCGCGAGCTGCGGGGCCGGATGCGCGGGCGGCGGGCCTTCGTGGTGGTCACCATCTACCTGCTGCTGCTGGCCGCCATCGCGTTCGGCATCCACGCCTACCTCCAGCGGCAGGCCGACCTCGACGCGGCGCTCCGCATCCAGGACGGCGAGGAATGGATGGGGTCCATCGGCGGCGTGTCCCCCGGCTTCGCGCTCTCGGCGAGCGTGGGTCACGCGCTGTTCAGTGGCATCCTGCTGCTCGAGACCCTCCTGGTGCTCATCCTCGCCCCGGCGTTCACGGCCAGCGCCATCAGCTCCGAGCGCGAGCACCAGACCCTGGACCTGCTCGTGACGACCCCTCTGTCCACCCTGGGTGTGGTCGTGGGCAAGCTGGTCTCCGCGCTGGCGTGGTTGCTCCTGCTCATCGTGGCGTCGGTCCCGCTCATGTCGCTCGTGTTCGTGTTCGGCTCGGTGGGGCCCGAGGACGTGATCCGCGCGTACGTCCTGCTGTTCACGCTCGCCTTTGGCATGGGCGCGGTCGGCCTGTTCCTGTCGGCGCTCGTCCGGAGGACCCAGGCGGCGACCGTGCTCGCCTCGATCGTGGTGCTCGTGCTCGCGCTGGGGACCATCCCGGTGCATGCCCTGTGGAGCGTGCTGGGCACGTCCGCGTCACGCTCGCAGACGGGCGTCACGACCATCCGCCAGCCGAACCGCGGGCCTGACGCGCTCCTCTGGCTCAACCCCCTGGTGGGCGCCATGGACCTCATCTGCACCACCGCGCCCGGGGGCTACGAGCGATTCACCTGCGGGTATGTGGCGGCTGTCACGCACACCCCCTTCTTCGGCGGGTCCGGCGAACTGGACCTGATGCAGCGGGGCATGCCCATCCCGGTGCCCGCTGACGGCAAGGGCGTGATCTGGGCCGCCAACGGGATGGTGGCGCTCGAGGGGGTGGCGGCGGACGAGCCCCTGGACGACGTCGCGAACCAACAGCCGGCCGCCACCAGTCTTGGGTTCCCACGCGATACCTTCTGGCCCCGCAACGCGGCCTCGTTCCTCGTGCTGGGCATCGTCCTGACCCTCCTGTCCACGCAACTCATCGCGCCCACGCGACGTCTGCGCCTCCGTCGGCGTCGGGTGGCTGACACCCCACCCGCCACGTCGGCCCGATCGCCCGAGGCAGCGCCATGACATCGACCGAACGACCGACCGCCCACCAGCCGAGCGCCGAGGAGTCGCCCGTGATGGATGCGCCCGCTCCCGGGGCCCCGTCCGCCACCGAGGACCCATCCGCCATCCAGGCGTCATCCCTCATCAAGGGGTCGCTGGCCGCCCAGTCGGCCATGCCGGACCGGCAGGTGGCTGAGCTGACCCACCGATTGCGAGGCTTCCGACGGCGCCTGTGGCTCCGGCGCCTTGTCCGTGACGCGGTCCGCATCGGCGCGGTCGCCCTCGCGATCGCCCTCGCGCTCGCGGTGACGGGGCGTCTCCTGAGGGTCGAGTGGATGCCCGCGGCGTTCCTGGCCGTGGTCTTGGGCTCCCTGCTCGCGATAGCGCTCGACGCCGCGCGTGTCCGACCCACCGCGATGGAGACCGCGCTCGCGCTGGACGGTGGTCAGGGGCTTGCCGACCGGCTGTCCACGGCGGTGGCGCTGGGCTCCCAGACAGGTCACGACGCGACCACCGCCGCACTGCTGGACCTCCAGCGTCGTGATGCCTTGGCAAGCATGGACCGCGTCGACCCGGGTGCCATCGGGCTGGTGGTCCCACGGCGAGCCGCATCGGTGGTCCTCGTGGCGGCGGCGCTGATGCTGCCGGCCATCGTGCTGCCCGACCCGTGGGGTGCCATCACCGCACAGCAGCGGCTCCAGCGTGAGGTGGCCTCCGCGCAGGCAGTGCGGCTCGAGGAGGCGGCGCGTCGCCTGGAGACCGACCCGACGCGGATCGCCGAGCGGGACGCCATCGTGGCGGAGCTGCGACGCCTGGCGGCGGAGCTTCGAGCCCGACCGGACGACCTCGAGGACCGCCTCGCCCGGATGGGCGCCCTCGAGGACCGGCTCCGGTCCCGCATCGACCGAGGTGCCGAGCAGCGCGCGTCCGCCATCGCGGCGCTCTCCCGGGAGCTGTCGCGCGCGGCAGGTCGTCAGGACGCATCAGGCACGCCCCAGGAGGCCGCGCAGGACCTCGCTCGGCTGGGCGAGCGGGCGGACGCGCTGACCCCCGACCAGCGGGTCGCGCTGACCCGGGCGCTCAGCGAGCTCGACGGTCTGGCACGCCAGGTGGGCCCGGAGGCCAGAGCCGCCCTGCACGACGCCGCGCAGGCGGTCGCGGGCGGTGACACGGCCTCGACACAGGCGGCGATGGGCCGTCTGGGCGAGGCGCTCGCGAGCGCGGCATCCGGGGTGGAGGCGACTCGGGACCTGGTTCGGACCGCCACGGCCGTGGGTGACGCGCGCCGCTCGCTGACCACCGCCGCGGGCCAGGGGCAGGGGCAGGGCCAGGGCCAGGGGCAGGGGCAGGGGCAGGGGCAGGGCCAGGGGCAGGGGCAGGGCCAGGGTCAGGGGCAGGGGCAGGGCCAGGGCCAGGGCCAGGGGCAGGGCCAGAGTGCCGGCGGTGGCGGAGGCAGTGGCGCCCGTCACCTGGGCAGCGGCTCACGGGCCGGCGGTGGCTTCGCCGGCCAGCCCACACGACCCAACCGCCCGTTGGGCGAGCCCGACGACCAGGACACGGTGTACGCGGACTTCGGGCGGCTCGGCCGGCCCGGTGACCCGAGCTATGTCGCGGGCTCCGGGAGTCGAGGCACCGAGACCCAGGGGCAGGGCCAGGGCCAAGGCGACCCCAACGAGGCGCTCGTCCCGTGGACCGACGTGTACCGCGACTTCGCGCCGGTGGCCCAGGACGCCATCGACCACGCGTACGTGCCCGTGGACATCCGGGACTACGTGCGCGACTACTTCGCCTCGCTCGACCAGGCAGTGGAGGACCAGCGATGACGCAGACGGACACCATGGCGACCGGGCGGGCGGACGTCGAGTCGTTCGCACACCGCTCGGCCGCCATCCGTGCCGAGATCGGGAAGGTCATCGTGGGCCAGGACGAACTCGTAGGTCAGGTGCTCATCTGCCTGCTCGCCAACGCCCACTCACTGCTGGAAGGCGTGCCAGGGCTGGGCAAGACGATGCTCGTGCGGACCATCGCCGACGTCATCGACTGCACCTTCGCGCGCATCCAGTTCACGCCCGACCTGATGCCCGCGGACATCATCGGCACCAACGTGCTCGTGGACGAGGGCGGCAGCCGGACGTTCCGGTTCCAGCCGGGACCCGTGTTCGCGAACCTGGTCCTGGCGGACGAGGTCAACCGCGCCACGCCCCGGACCCAGAGCGCCATGCTCGAGGCGATGCAGGAGCACCAGGTCTCCGTGGCTCGCCAGCGCCATCGGCTCGATCCGCCCTTCTTCGTGCTGGCCACCCAGAACCCCCTCGAGATGGAGGGGACCTACCCGCTCCCGGAGGCACAGCTCGACCGGTTCCTGTTCAAGCTGTGGGTCCCGTTCCCGTCCGAGGAGGACCTCGTCGCGATCATGGAGCGCACCACCGGAGCGGACCAGCCCACGGCGGGCAAGGTCGCCTCGGCGGATGAGATCGTGGCCATGCAGCGGCTCGCCCGGAGCGTGCCCATCGCGCCGCACGTGACCGCCTACGCCGTGTCCCTGCTGGCCGCGACGCATCCCGACAACGCGCGTGCCCCGGAGCTGGTGCGGCGCTACGTGCGCTACGGCGGGTCGCCCCGGGGAGCCCAGGCGCTCGTCCTGGCGGGCAAGATCAACGCCCTCATGGACGGTCGGTTCAACGTAGCCACCGACGACATCCGGGCGGTCGCGCTGCCGGCGCTGCGGCATCGGGTCATCCGGGGCTTCGAGGGCGAGGCGGAGGGCATCACCCCTGACGCCCTGGTCCGCTCCGTGCTCGACGCGGTGTCACCGCCGTCGGTCGACTGACGGTCGCCATGTCCGACATCACCGGGCCCGGGCCCGAGCCGGGCACCTCGGCGCGACCCGGTCGACCAGAGGCGCTCCCCTCGCCGGTCGACCCGACCGTGTTCGACGAGTCGTTCCTGCGACAGCTCGAGCGCCTGGCGCTGGTGACCCGACGTGCCGTCCGGGGCGGCCTGGCCGGCGTGCGTCGGAGCGCGCAGCGTGGTCAGTCCGTCGAGTTCACGGACTACCGTGACTACACCCCAGGTGACGACCTCCGGGCGCTCGACTGGAACGTCTACGCACGGCTGGAGCGCCTGTTCATCAAGCTGTTCATCGAGGAGCAGGACGTCACGGTCCACGTGCTCCTCGACGCGTCGGCGTCCATGGACGGGGGCTCCCCGGACAAGCTCGTGTGGGGCAAGCGGGCTGCCGCCGCGATGGCCTACGTGGGCCTCGCGTCGTACGACCGGGTGAGCGTGGCCATCCTCGCCGGCAGGGTCGCCCGGCGTCTGCCGCCGGTCCGCGGCACGGGTCGCATCATGCGCCTGCTGGGCGACCTGTCCGCGGTGGAGGCGCGAGCGGGCGCCACCGACCTCGCCGCGGCGGCGCGTCACTACGCGGCGCAGGTGTCGCAGCGCGGGCCCATGGTGCTCGTGTCGGACCTGTTCGACCCGGCCGCCGACCGGGCCATCAGCGAGCTCGCCGGCACACGCTGCGAGCTGTCCGTGCTGCACGTGCTGTCCGACGACGAGCTCGACCCACCCCTCGAGGGCGACCTGCGGCTGGTCGATCGGGAGACCGGGGCCACGGTCGATGTCACCGCGGACCTGGGCAGCCTCGACGCGTACCGGGCGCGCCTGGGCGCGTGGCGCGAGGGTCTCGCGGACCTGTGCCAGCGGCGGGGCGCGGCGTACGTGCCGGTGGCCAGCTCGCTGCCGCTCGCGGACCTCGTGTTCGCCGAGCTCCGTCGACGCCGCGTGGTGGCATAGGGGCGCCGCTCGTGTCCCTGCTGGCGCCCCTGGGATTGCTGGGCCTCGTCGCGATCCCCGTCATCCTCGCCCTCTGGATGCTCCGGCTGCGACGACCGCAGCGGGAGGTCAGCTCGACCGTCCTGTGGCGGCACCTGGTCCGGGATGTCGAGGCCAACACGCCCTGGCAGCGCCTCCGCCGGTCGCTCCTGCTCCTGCTCCAGCTCCTGTGCGCGCTGCTCCTCGTGGCGGTCGTGGTCCGGCCGGCGCTCGAGCGGCCCGCGGCACTCGCCCACGACCTGGTGCTGGTGGTGGATGCGTCCGCGTCCATGTCCGCCACGGATGTGCCGCTCGACCGCCTGGACGCCGCTCGACGTGCCGCCGTCGCCGCGCTCCGCGACCTCCCGTCGGGCGGCCGGGTGAGCGTCATCGCCGCCGGCGACACGGCGCGCGTCGTCGCCAACGAAGTGACCGACCCGGGACAGGCCGCGCGGGCCATCGAGGCCATCGAGCCATCGGTGGGCACGGGCGACCTCGATGCCGCACTGCGGCTCGCCGACGCCCTCGCGGCGCGCGCGCTCGGCTCGGAGATCCTCGTGGTGACCGATGCGTCCGGTCCGGTCCCGCCGGACCTGCGCCTCGCCGCGCCGGTGCGGGTCCTGACCGTGGGCCGGGACCGCGACAACCAGGCGATCGCCGCGCTCGCGGTGCGTGTGGATCCCGGTGGCCTGCGACGGCAGGTGTTCGTGAGCATCGCCAACGAGAGCGCGAGCGTGGTGCCACGACGTCTCGAGCTGCTCGCGGACGGCACCGTGTTCACGGCGCGCGACCTGGCACTGGATGCGCTGACCCGCCACGACGTGGTCATCGACGAGCTGCCGCCCGAGGCGCGCGTGGTGGAGGCCCGCCTCACGGCCCCGGCGGGCGGCCCGGCGGGTGTGGTGACCGACCACCTGGCGCTCGATGACGCGGCATGGGCGATCGTCCCAGACCAGCGGGTCCGGGACGTCCTGCTCATCGGCGATGGCAGCCTGTTCCTGCGCAATGCCCTCGCGCTGCTGCCGGACGTGGCCCTGTACGGGGTGACCGAGGCGGAGTGGGAGGCGGGCACCGCGCGGGAGGCCGTGTGGGACCTGGTGGTGCTCGAGGGCGTGGCCCCCGACCCCCTCCCCCAGGCACCGATCCTGGCCTTCGCACCACCTGCGAGCTCGGTGCTCGGCGAGGTGCGCGGCACGCTGACCGCACCCGCCGTGGGCCAGCCGCCGAACGACGAGCCGCTCCTCCGGGACGTGGACCTCAGTCGCCTCCACGTGGCCCGCGCGCGGCACCTCGCGACACCCGACTGGGCGCGGGTGGTGGTGCCGGGACCCGGTGATGCCCCGCTCGTCTACAGCGGCACCCGGGACGGCGTGCCCACCACCGTGTTCGCGTTCGCGCTCCCTGACAGCGACCTGCCGCTCCAGGTGGCCTGGCCGATCCTGCTCGGCAACGTCACCGCGGAGCTCCTGGGTCGCGATGCCTCCGGGGGGTCGCCGCTGCGCCCGGGGTCGGTCATCGAACTGCCCCTGGCCCAGGGCGTCGCGGGGATGCGCGTGACACTCCCCGATGGCTCGGTCCGCGATGTCGTGCCCAGCGCGGCGGGGAGCGGTCGTGCGACGTTCGTGGACACATGGCAGTTGGGCGTGTATCGGGCCGACCCCATCCCGGCAGACGATGCTGATGCGCCCGTCGGCGCCGGCGTCCGGTTCGCGGTCGACCTGTTCGAGCCGGGCGAGGCCTCCATCAGGCCGGGGGATGGCAGCGCCCTGATGGCCCTGGGGGGGGCACCCGAGGATGCCGCCCCGCCGGGCGCCGCCCGCGACGAGTGGTGGGTGCCCCTGGCGCTGCTGCTGCTCGTGGCGCTCGCGGCCGAGTGGCTGCTGTACGAGCGCGACGGGGCGCGTCGGCTCATGCAGGGCATCCGGTCCCGGGTCGGACGGACGCAGGAGAGACGGGCGGCGCCCCGATGATCAGGTCGCCGCTCTCCGTGGCCGACCCCGCGCTGCTGCTCGTGGGCGTCACGCTCGTGGGGCTCACCCTGGCGGTCAGCATGGCGGCCCGTCATCACCTGTCGGCGGGCCGACGACGCCTGAGCCTGGTGCTCCGCACGGTCATCGTGGGCGCCCTGGTCCTGGCGGTGGCGGGCCTCCGGCTCGAGCTGCCCGTCGAGCGCCTGACCACGGTGTTCCTGGTGGACCTCTCGGACAGCGTGGGTGCGGCGGGTCGGGAGCAGGCGCTCACCTACCTTCGGTCCGCCCTCGCCCAGCGTCCCGGTGGCGACCAGGCCGCTGTCGTGGCGTTCGGCTCGGACGCGGTGGTCGAGCGCCTCCCCGCGGAGCTCGCGACGCTCGACCGCATCGCGTCGGTGCCCGTGCGCTCGGCCACGGACGTGGGAGGTGCGCTGCGCCTCGCGTCCGCCCTCTTCCCCGATGGCACGCGCCGCCGCCTGGTGCTGCTCTCCGATGGCAACGACACCACGGGCCGGGGCCAGTCGGAGGCGGCCGTGGCGGGGGCCGCGGGGATCCCCATCGACACGCTCATCATCGGGCGGGGCGCTGGCGCCGAGGTGCTCATGACGGGCCTGGTCGCGCCCGCCACGGCCCGCGTGGGCGACGACCTGGAGATCGTGGCGACCGTGACCTCCACCGTGGCGCAGCCCGCCACCGTCCGCCTGTACGGCGACGGGGTCCAGATGGGTGCCCCGCAGCGTGTCGGCCTGGCCGTAGGGGCCACCCGGGTGACCTTCACGGTCACCGCGACCGAGGCGGGCTTCCACGTCTTCCGCGCGGTGGTGGAGGCCACGCAGGACACGTTCCACCAGAACGACCGGGCGGACGCGGACACCGTGGTCAAGGGCGAGCCGCGGGTGCTCCTGGTGGCCCACGACCCCGCGACCGCAGCCGCGCTCCGGGACGCCCTGACAGCCCAGCGCCACCAGGTGGACGAGGTCGCGCCGGAGGCGGTGCCGGCGGACCTGACGGGGCTCGCCAGCTATGACTCGGTGGTCCTCGCGGACGTGCCCGCGGAGCGGCTGGGCGCGGGGGTCATGACCAGCCTCCAGTCGTACGTCCGGGACCTTGGCCGAGGGCTCGTGATGATCGGCGGGGAGGGTTCGTATGGCGCGGGCGGGTACGCCCGCACGCCCATCGAGCAGGCGCTGCCGGTGGACATGGACGTCCGCGACCGCAATCGCCAGCCGGACGTGGCGCTCGTCGTGGTCATCGACGAGTCGGGCTCCATGGACGCGTGCCACTGCAACACCGCCAACCGCGACAGGGGCGTGGCCATCGCAGGCGTCCCCAAGGTGGACATCGGCAAGGAAGCCATCCTGCGCGCCGCGAGCGCGCTCACCGACCGCGACGAGCTGGGGGTGGTCGCCTTCAACGAGGGGGCGCACTGGGTCATCCGCACGGCACCACTGGGTCAGGCCGGTGACATCGAGGCGCGCATCGCGGGCATCCGCGCGGACGGCCAGACCAACATCCTCTCGGGGCTCACCGCGGCGGTCGAGTCGCTGGAGGGCGTGCAGGCCGAGCGCCGTCACATCGTGCTGCTGACCGACGGCTGGTCGAGCAGCGGCCAGTACGACAAGCTCCTTGAGCGGATGGGGGCCGCGGGCATCACCCTCTCGGCGGTGGGCGCCGGTGGCGGCGGCGCATCGGCGTTCCTCGAGGACCTCGCCGAGCGTGGTGGTGGCCGCTACTGGCCCGCCCAGGACGCCTCGTCGATCCCGGACATCTTCCTGCGCGAGACCCAGGTCGCATCGGGTCAGCGCATCGTGGAGGAGCCATTCTTCCCGGTACGGACCTCCGACTCCCCGATCCTCGCCGGCCTCGAGGCGGGCTTCCCCCAGTTGCTGGGCTACAACGGCTCGACCATCAAGCCCGCGGCACAGTCGGTGCTGGTCACCGGGCGCGACGACCCGCTCCTCGCGCAATGGCAGTACGGCCTGGGACGAGCGGTCGCCTGGACCTCCGACGCGACCGGCCGATGGGCGCGCGACTGGCTGGGCTGGGATGGCTTCGGGCGCTTCTTCGCGCAGGCAGTGGCCTGGACGTTCCCGGGCGAGGAGAGCGACGGCATCGAGGCAGCCTTCATCGCGGACGGGGACCGGACCCGGCTACAGGTGCGCTCCACCGAGGAGGACGGGTCGCCACGCGATCAGTACCAGACCACCGTCCGGCTCACCTCGCCGGGGCTCGACCCGGTGGCGGTGACGCTCGACCAGGTGGCGCCCGGGACCTACGAGGCGGAGCTGGGCACCATCGAGCCCGGTGCCTGGGCGCTGCGCGTGGACCAGGTGCGGGACGGCACCTCGCCCCTCGGTCGGACCCTGGTGCTCGTGGCGCCGACGCCCGCGGAGTACCGGCTGCTGGGCACCAACGAGCGGCTGCTGGCAGCGCTCCGGGACGCGACCAGGGGGCGGGCGCTGGCCGGGGAGGGCGCCGCGACCGAGGTCTGGGCGCACGACGTGCCGGCGAGCATCGCGGCGCAGGACCTCGCGCCGTGGCTGGTGCTCCTCGCGATGCTGCTCTGGCCCCTCGACGTCGGGGTGCGCCGCCTGACCGTCGGGCGGCGCGACCTGGCGGACGCGCGCGGCTGGGTGCGCGCCCGGTGGGCGGGGCGCCGCGGGCCGGTCGCGAGGACCGCGGCCGCCGAACAGATGCTCGCGGCGCGCGAGCGTGCGAGTGGTGCCGGGGCGCGCGCGACGCTCGTGTCCGCATCACCCCCCGATCGGCCGACCCCGGCCTCCCCCACGACAGCGACGCCACCGTCGAAGCCCATGAGCGTGCCGACGCCCTCAGCCTCGGCCCCGGCCGTGCCGTCGCCTGCGGTCGCCCCGTCCCCCTCTGCCGCTCCCTCGTCCGCGGCTGCGCCCGCGGCCGCGGCCTCCGCGCCTCCCGCGTCGACCGACGACACCATGACCCGCCTCAAGGGCGCCCGCGACCGCGCCCGTCGCTGAGCGCCTCGCAGCGGACTCGCGCGACCGATGCCGAAACCCACAGCGGGCACGCCCGGGGCACGTTCGGGGTAGGCTCCGGGCGTGCCCCCGGACCGCCGAGCCTCGTTCGCCGCGCTCGCCCTCATGCCCCTCGTCCTGGCGTCGTGCTACAACTTCGCGACCCCCTCGTACCACCCCGCCGATGCCCGCGAGCTGGTCGCCGTCATCGGCCGACAGGGGCTGAGGGTGGATGCCGCCACACCGGGGGCGTCCGCCTGCGACGACCCGGGCCTGCTGGCCAACGCGATGCACCTGGAGGTCGCCGACCCCGCGGATGACGGGCTGCGTGACGTCTGGGTCTACGCGTTCCGGGAGAAGTCCTGGGACGCGAGTCGCGCACCAGTGGACGCCTGCCAGGATGCCTATCTGACCGACCATCCCGGCGCCACGCTCACGCGCCTGGACATCCCCCTGTATCGAGCGTTCGGCCCGGACTGGTCGCCCGACCTCACGGCCGCGCTGGAAGCCGGGCTGACCGAGGCGTCACAGGCCGGCGGACCCTGACCGGGGCATGAGGCCGGTCCGGTCGCGGTCAGGCGCGAGGGCCGGCCCCACGGTCACTGGGTCAGCCGGCGCTCCAGCCGCCGTCGTCGGTGACCACCGCGCCACTGACGTTCGAGGCCTCGTCGCTCGCCAGCCATGAGATGAGCGTGGCGACCTCGTCGGCCTGCGCCATGCCGCTCGCCGAGCCATGGATCTTGGCGAGTCGGGCCATGCCCCACGGGCTGCGCGGCGTCGCGGTCGTGGTGATGTTGGTCGCCACACCGCCGGGGCACACGACGTTGACCCGGATGCCGTCCTCGGCGTAGGTCCACGCGGTGTTGCGCGTGAGGCCGATGAGGGCGTGCTTGGAGGTCGTGTAGGCCGCGCCGGCCGCGCCTCCGCGGATGCCGCCCACGGACGCCACGTTGACGATGGCGCCGCGCTTGCGCTCCATCATGCCGGGGAGGACCGCGCGGGTCAGCATCATGGGCCCGTCCACGTTGACCGCCATGACCTTGCGCCATGTCGCGTCATCGACCTCGTGCGCGGGCAGGAACCAGTCCATGATGCCGGCCACGTTCGCGACGATGTCGACGCGGCCATGGACGCCGGTCGCCTTCGCCACCAAGGCGTCCACGTCAGCCTGGGAGCTGATGTCCCCGACCACGGTCACGAGGCGCTCCGCGGCGTCCCCTGCGTCCACTCGGAGTTGCTCCAGTCCCGCGGCCGCGATGTCGCCGGCGACGACCGATGCGCCCTCACGCAGGAGTCGGAGCGCGGTGGCGGCACCGATGCCAGAACCGGCACCCGTGACGATGGCCACCTTGTCCACGTGACGTCGTGCGTCCATTGCTGACCTCCCATGCACAGACCCGGGGACGGCGGCGGTGCCGATCCCTCGGCATCCCATGGTGGGCCGTCCGGTGTGCCACCGGGAGTGCCGGTTGTCAGGTCCATCGCCGGTCGCCTGCCCGCGTCCACGGGCCGTTCGGACCATCGGCCGAGCACGTCCCATACTCGAGGGCATGGCGCACACGCCCACCCTGGGCAGCATCCACAACCCCCGGGTGCGTGAGGCGCTGCGACTCCGAGAGCCCCGCGAGCGCCGACGGACGGGCCTCATGCTCATCGATGGCGCACGGGAGGTCGGCCGCGCGCTCTCCGCGGGCGTGGGGGTGGTCGAGGTCTTCGTGGCGGACGACCTGGTGATGGCCGCCGGAGCCGAGGCGACCATGGCGTCAGAGGCGGCCCGAGGGTCCACGGCGCGCCTGGTGCCCGTGACCGCCGAGCTCATGGGGCGCATGGCCTTCGGCGATCGCTCGGACGGGCTCCTGGCGGTGGCGCGCATCCCGGAGGCGTCGCTGGCCACGCTGGATGCTCGCATGCCCGCAGAGCCGCTGCTGCTGGTCCTGGAGTCGGTGGAGAAGCCGGGCAACCTGGGCGCGGTGCTGCGCACCGCGGATGGCGCGGGCGTCGATGGCGTGATCATCGCTGACCCGGGCACCGACCCCTGGAACCCCAACGTCATCCGGGCGAGCATGGGCACGCTGTTCGGGGTGCCGATCGCGGTGACCGATGCGGCCTCGGCGCGGGCCTGGCTCGCGGGCCGCGGGCTGCGCCTTGTGGCCGCCGTGGTCGACGCACCCAGGGCCTACACCCACGCCGACCTCACGGGGGCCGTGGCCATCGCGCTGGGCAGCGAGGCCCATGGTCTCTCCGACGCATGGCGCGACGACGACGTCACACCCGTGCGCATCCCGATGCTGGGCATCGCCGACAGCCTCAACGTGAGCGTGACTGCGGCGATCCTCGCCTACGAGGCGCGTCGCCAGCGGGACGCCCAGGCTCAGGCAGGCAGCTGGCCGTCCGCGGCGTCCAGCATCTCGGCAGGACCATAGCCCCGAACCGTGTCACTCCGGAGCCGCTGGTCGAGTCCGCCACGACCCCAGAGCACGAGCAGCGGATCATCGATCGGACGTGGGACGACGGCCACCTTGGCCCGGAGTGCGGCGACATCCCGCGAGCCCAACGGTCGTGTCTGCCATCGCGCCTCGCCAAGGAGGACCGATCGCGTCCCCCGCGTCCCGAGCACGTCGACCTCCGCAGGTATCCCGCTGGTGCTCCACCACCGGCCGATGATCAGGTCCCTTGGCAGACCGCCGCTCGCGACGAGTCGGGCCGCGTGCTGGCGCGCCAGCTCCTCGAAGACCCATCCCAGGTGACCTTGCCACTGCTCGTGTCGCAGGCGCAGGACGGCACGTCCCTGGCCACCGCCGATCTGGGACAGGTCGGAGTAGACGACACGGAACCAGAACGCGAGGTACGGATCGTCGATCTCATAGATGGGCCGCACTCGCCGGTGCGCGCCCAAGGGCACGGATCGGCGCACGAATCCGGCGCGGACCAGGACCTCGAGCGGATGCTCGATCCGTTGGGCAGCCTCGTCCGCGATCTCGGACGCACGGGTCCGACCGCGACCGATGGCAGCCAGGATGCGCGGATAGCCGCCCACATCAGGCAGCTCCTCTCGGAGTATCCCGAGAGCATCCTCGAGGAGGATGCCGCCCGCAGTCAGGGCATGGTGCAACAGGTTCGAGTCGGTGCTGGCCCGCTCGTCCCAGCGGCGCAGGTGCAATGGATATCCGCCACACGCCGCGTAGGCCTCCAGGAACGCCCCCGCGGACAGGCTCGGCAGGAACCTGCGCGCCTCCGACGCGGGCAGGGGATCGAGGCGCATCGTGAGCGTCGGCCTCCCACGAAGGGCCCCTCCGGCGCCGAGCATCGACTCGATGGTGCCGACGGCCGAGCCGGTCAGGACGAGCATCAGCCGGGCGGCGGGCGGCAGGTGATCCCAGACCACCTGGACGACGCTCGCGAAACCACGCGTCGACTGGGCGAGGTATGGCGCCTCGTCGATGACCAGCACCAGCGGTTCATCGCGAGCGAGCGCCGCGGCGAAGCGTAACGCGGCCTCCCAGCTGGGGAAGCCGCCGCCTGAGAGGTCGGATGCCGTGCCCCCGAGGTCGCGCGCGACGGCCTCACCGAAGCGTCGCAGCTCGACCCCCTCTGCCTGCTGGGTGGCCCCGAAGAAGACGGCACGCTTGCCCACCACGAAGTGCGACAGCAGGAAGGTCTTGCCCACCCGCCGACGCCCCCACATCACCACGAACTGCGGCTCCCCGGCGCTCGTCTCGCGCCAGGCGGTCTCCAAGCGCTGGAATTCGGCGTCTCGACCCAGGACGGGTTCCACGGGCATTGGGGCAGTCTAACCACAAAGCCTTCGTACTACAAGGCCTTTGTGGTACACGAGCCTTGTGGTAGGGCTACAGGCAGGACTGCGAGGACCGATGCACGCTACGCGAGGGGCGACGGGGTCCCGCGGCCCAGGACGTCGATGAGACGGGCGACCTCATCGGCGATGGCCTCGCGACCCGCTCCCAGGTAGCGTCGCGCGTCCACCAGCGCGGGGTCCTCCGAGAGGCGGCGGCGCACCGCGGCGGTGAGCACGCGGTTGAGCTGGGTCGCGATGTTGACCTTGGTGAGTCCGGCCCGGACGGCGGCGGCCAGGCCCTCGTCGGGGACCCCCGAGGACCCGTGGAGCACGAGCGGGACCGGCACGGCGGCCCGGAGCCGACGCACCAGGTCGAGGTCGAGCGCGGCGTCACGCACGGGCCGCGCGTGCGACGAGCCGACGGCCACGGCCAGCGCGTCCACGCCCGTCGAGGCCACGTAGCTCACGGCCTCGTCGGGGTCGGTGCGCGCGGTCGCGCTGTGGACGCCGTCCTTGCCACCCACCGCGCCGAGCTCCGCCTCCACCCACGCGCCGCGCTCATGCGCGGTGCGTGCGACCTCGGCCGTGGCGGTGGTGTTTGCGGCGTCGTCGAGCGCCGAGGCGTCGTACATCACCGAATCGATGCCCAGGCGGATGGCCTCCATGACGAGGTCGCGCGACGTGGCGTGGTCGAGGTGGACGCCCACGGGCACCGACGCGCCGCGGGCGATCGCGAGCGTGGCCGCCGCGATGGGCGCCAGGGCACCGTGCCAGCGGACGCAGTTGTGGGAGATGGCGAGGATGACCGGCGAGCCGGCGCGCTCGGCGCCCGCGGCGATGCCCTCCGCATGCTCGATGCCCACCAGGTTGAACGCCGCGATGGCCCGACCCTCGCGCCAGGCGGGCAGGATCAGCTCCGCGGCCGGGACGTGGGGCATTAGGCCGTCTCCACGATCACGCGCTCCCTGACCTGGGCCAGTGCGACCGCGTCCAGATCGCCCGCCAGTGGTGCCGCCACGGCCGCCGCCGACCAGGCAACCGCGTCACAGAGCATCGACGGCCAGTCACGACCGTCCTCCAGCCCGGCGGCGAGCGCCGCGGCGACCGCGTCGCCGGCGCCGGTGGGATTGGCCACGTCGACGGGCCGCTCCACGCGGGCGACCCAAGCCCCTGC
>DAOTUX010000359.1:0-42617 GCA_034436475.1 Chloroflexota bacterium
GCTCCTCGGGGCGTCCCGAGGGGGCCCGGACGTGCCATCGCTCGCCGCGCCGGCGCGTGAGCGCGACCTGACCGGGCTGCCGCCGGTGTTCATCGACGTGGGCGCCGCGGAGATCTTCCGGAGCGAGGCCGTGGCGTTCGCGAGCGCGATCTGGGTGGCCGGGGGCCAGGCCGAGCTCCATGTGTGGGCCGGCGCGTTCCATGGCTTCGTCATCGCCGCCCCCGATGCGCCGGTCTCGAGGGCCGCGATGGCCACCCGCCGGAGCTGGTACGCCCGCATGCTTGAGCAGGGTGCTGATCGATGACGGTGTCATAGGGCGCCGACGCTCAGCCCGGACCGGGTCGGGCCCGATGCGCCAGCGGGGACGCCATCCCCTCGGCCGACCTGAGGCCCGACGACACACGTCCGCAATCGCGATCGTCCGCCTCCACGGCGGCCGCATCATGGCTGGCGGCAGGTTCCTCGACGGTCCCGACCTCATGGACCTGGGTGGGGATGCTGGGCCTGGTGGTTGGCGCCGTCAGGTATCGTCTCGCACCGCGAGGCCCCGACCTGATCTCGATAGCACCTGCCCCCTTCATCCCCACCGCGGCCCTCCGAGCGCAGTCTCGGCGCCGGCGGGACCATGGGCCGCACAACCGACCCAGGACGAGGTACCCCATGGCCGACCGCTTCCCGACCATCCGTCTCGCCGCCGCACAGGCCACGCCTGTGTTCCTGGACCGCGACGCGACCGTGCGCCAGGCCTGTCGCATCATCGAGGAGGCCGGGGATGCCGCCGTCGACGTCGTAGGGTTCCCGGAGGGGTACGTCCCTGCCCATCCACTGTGGTCCCACTTCCATCCCGCCACGAGCGCGGTGTCGATGGCGCTCTCGCGCGACCTCTTCGCGAACGCGGTGACCATCCCCGGTCCGGCGGTCGACGCGCTGGCAGCGGCCGCGCGTCGCGCCGACGTCCACGTGGTGATGGGCGTCTGCGAGAAGGACGCCGCATCGATGGGCACGATGTACAACTCGATCGTGGTCCTCTCGCGCAAGGGCGAGTTGGTGGGGGTCCGGCGCAAGGTCGTGCCAACGGTGGGCGAGCGCATCGTCCACACCGCCGGCTCGGGCGACAGCGTGCGTGTGTTCGAGACTGAGTTCGGCGCCATCAGCGGCCTCATGTGCGGCGAGAACTCGAACCCGCTGCTCACCTACTCCATGCAGGCGCTCGGCGCGCGGGTGCACGTGGCCTCCTGGCCGAGCTTCTTCAACCGTGCCGTGGACATGTGGTCCATCGCAGACGTCGCGTGTCGGGCTATCGCCTACCAGAACGCCGCATTCGTCATCAGCGCTGTGAGCGGCGTCGATGACGCCATGCTCGAACGGCTCCCGGCGACCGATGCGGACCGCGCGCAACTGGAGGACGCTCGCGCCCGCGGTGGGTCGACGATCTACGCCCCGGGCGGCGCCGTGCTCGCGGGTCCGGCACCGGGAGGCGATACGCTGCTGACGGCCGAGGCCGACCTCGGCCAGATCGTGCCCCGCAAGATCGTCCACGACTATGCGGGCGACTACAACAGGTTCGACATCTTCCAACTGGTGGTCAACGTCAGCCCTGGTGGCCCACCCATCCGCCTGGGGAGCACCGGCCTGAACGCCATTGACACCCAACCGCCGGACGGGTCGATCCCGCCGCCCCTCACGGTCACGGCCCTGCCGCCGCTGTTGCCCGGGTCATCGACGGCCGATCGTGAGAGCGAGACCTGAGACCACGCCGGCCGCGCGCGGGACAGTGACGGCCCGCGTCCGTGTCAGCCCATGCGCGGGCGGGTGCCGACGTGGTGGCCCGTCAACGGAGCGGACACCGGGTCCGGGCCTCTCAAGGGATGCTCGGCAGTCCCGGGGCGGGATGCGTATGTCGTGTTGGTGATGGAGCACCCTCGGCACACCCTGCGAGGAGGAGATGCGGTGATCATCGAGCGCGACGCGGGCACCCGAGCCTGTCACAGGGGGGGGTCGCATGCCTGACGGGGAGAGGATGGGCGTGGGTTGGAGGGCGTGATGTCGCCCGGGTCCGGACCCAGGCGCCGGATCGGGCTGATCGTCAACCCGCTCGCCGGGATCGGCGGGCGGGTGGGTCTCAAGGGCAGCGATGGGCCGGAGGTGGTCGAGCGTGCCCTCGAGCTCGGGGCGGTGCCCCTCGCGCCATCGCGCGCCACCGAGGCGCTCCGTGCCTTGGCGCCCGAGGCGGCGCGCCTCGAGCTCGCCACGTACCCGGGTGCGATGGGAGCCGACGAGGCGCGTGCCGCGGGCCTCGATCCGCTGGTGCTGGGCACGATCGCATCCTCGCGGACCACGGCGGAGGACACACGCCGCGCCGCACGGGACCTGGTGGCATGGGGTGCCGAGCTCCTCCTGTTCGCGGGTGGTGATGGGACCGCTCGCGACATCGTCGCCACGGTGGATGACGCGGTGCCCGTGGTGGGCATCCCAGCGGGGGTCAAGATCCACTCGAGCGTGTTCGCCACCGCGCCGCGCCACGCCGGGGAGCTCGTGTCCGCGTTCGTGCGGGACAGGGCCCGGCTCGCGTTGATGGAGGTCATGGATGTCGACGAGGGCGAGTTCCGGGAGGGGCGGGTCACCGCGCGTCTCCACGGGTACCTCAGGGTCCCGTTCGTCCGAGACCTCGTGCAGCGTGCCAAGGCCGGGAGCCGCTCAGACCCGTCGATCGTGCGCGGCGTGGCGTTCGGGGTGCTCGCGGAGATGGCCCGGGACCCGGACGCGTGGTACGTCCTGGGGCCCGGCTCGACCGTCCACGCAGTGGGTGCGGAGCTGGGCATCGAGACCACCCTGCTGGGGGTCGACGTGGTGCATGCGGGGCGGCTGGTGGCTGCCGACGTGGGCGAGCAGGAGCTGCTGCGGATCATCGCGTCCGTGCCCGGTCGGCGGACCCGCCTCGTGGTGACGGTCATCGGCGGTCAGGGCTACATCCTCGGTCGGGGCAACCAGCAGCTGAGCCCGGCCGTGATCCGGGCGGTGGGTCTCGACGGGCTGATGGTCATCGCGACGCTTGACAAGCTCCATGCCCTCGAGGGCCCGCTCCTCGTCGACACCGGTGACCCGGGCCTCGACAGCGAGCTGTCCGGCCATATGCGGGTCATCGTGGGTGAGCGCCAGGAGGTGGTCTGGCGAGTCGCGTGCTGAGGCTCGTACGGCGCCCACGTGGCCTTCCCGGGCCTACGCCCTGGGGCCGCTCCGTAGCATGGCGAGGGCCATCCGACACGCCCCCATCGCGGCATCGACGTCCGCGATGAGCACCTCGACGTTGCCATACCGCCCCTCGAGCAGCTCCTTGAAGCGCGCGAAGTGGACGCGACTCCGGACGATGGCGCTCCCCCAGGCCCCGACCCGGAAGGTCGGCTCCTCGTGGAGCCGCAGCCTCCGGATCACGGCGTCGGCCAGCGCGAACGTCTCGTCGGCGGCATCGGTGAGGATGGCCAGCGCGAAGGGGTCGCCATCCTCGGCGGCGTCGTCCACCATCCCTGACACACCAGGGTCGTCCCAGGCCATCCGCTCGATCCTGCCGCAGATGGCCATGAGGTCCTCTCGCGTCTCGACGCCCAGGCCGCGACGGAGCCGCTCCGAGAGGACCGACGACGGCACCCGCTCGTCGAACCGGAGCGTCAGGTGATGCAGGGCGCGATAGCCGATCCAGGTGCCCGACCCCTCGTCCCCGAAGATGCACACCGGCCAGCCGCCGCTGCGAGCGGTCTCCCCCCGCGTGTTCCTGCCGAACGCGACCGAGCCCGTCCCGGCGATCACCACGGCGCCTACCCCGCCGGTCACCGCGAAGTGCGCCACCTCGGCATCGTTGACGCACCGGATGGGGCAGTCGAAGCCACGGAGCGACTCGTAGAGCGCGGTGACGATCTCGCGATCGCTCTCGGCGTCGATGCCCGTCGTGCCGCAGACGAGCCAGGCGCAGTCCTCGCGCGCCCCGCCGAACAGCTCGAGGCAGCGATCGATGTTGGTCTCGATCCGGTCGATCGCGGCATCCCTCGAGAGGCGGTAGTGGGCCGCCGGCTCGCCGATGTGCTCGGCGATCACAGCGCCGTCCATGGCACATGCCCGGACCAGGTACTTGGTCCCGCCGCTGTCGATGCCCAGGACGTATCGCACGACCCTACTCTCCGGGACCCAATCGGGCCACCGCCTCCGTTCGGTGGTGTTTCGTCACCGGCGAAACTATAGAGGAATGGGATGCCCTCGGGTCGACGGCCGCGGAGGGCCGATCTGGATCGGCCCGCTCAGGTAGCATGGCACCCCAGCGGGCGTGCGACCCGACCCTGACGCCGCGCAACGGTCCTCCCGGAGTCGCGTCGGCTCCGACACGTCCCCCTTCGGCGCCGAGAAGCCGCGTGACTGCTGTCCGGCCCGAGCGATGGGACGTCATGCAGCACGGCCCGAGCGCGAGACGGCAGTCAGCAGGATATGCGCAGGCGCTATGGTATGCTTCGGGCCGTTCTGTCGGAGACGAAACAAATGACCATCCACCAGGACGAGATGCTCGAGGTCAACGAGTTCCTCGTCCTCGACTTCATCCGGGAGCGGGACCGGACCACCCGCCCGGAGATCGGGCGCACGCTCGGCCTGGCCCCCTCCACCGTCGGTCGGATCGTCGCGCGCCTGGTCGAGGAGGGCGCGGTGGTCGAGGACCGGCAGGCGCGCAGTGGCCCCGGCCGGCCGCCGGTGTACCTCTCCTTCAACCGCCAGGCCGGCTGCGTGCTTGCCGTGGACCTGGGCGGGACCCTGTGTCGCGGCGCCGTGGCCGACCTGGGCGGGGACATCCTGGAGCGCGAGGTGCAACCGACCCATGGCGACGGTCGCCCGTTCGACACGCTCCTCGCCATGGTCTCCACGCTCAGGCGCATCGCCAACGCTCGGTCCATGCCCGCCCGTGCGCTCGCCATCGGTGTCCCCGCGACCATCGACCCGGAGACGCTCCTGGGCATCAGCGGCCCCGCCGTGGACTGGGCGGGGTTCGAGTTGCTGCCCCGACTCGCCCAGCAGGTGGACATCCCTCTCGTGGTCGAGAATGACGTGAACCTCGCGGCGCTCGCCCAAGCTTGGCGGGGCGAGGGGCGCCAGCTCGGGGACTTCGTGGTGCTGTCGATCGGCACGGGGGTGGGCGGCGGCATCGTGAGCGGTGGCCGCCTCCTGAAGGGCCGTCACAACGCCGGCGGGGAGCTCGGTGGCGTCGTCACGGACCGGGCGGTGCTGCATGGCCCCCCGACCCCGGGGGGCGCGCTCGAGGCGGTGGCGAGCGGTCCGGCGCTCGTGACTCGCGCTCGCCGCCTCCTCGCGGACGGGGCGGTCGGTCATGAGACGAGCAGGCTCAGCGAGCCCATCACCTCCGAGCGCGTCTTCGAGGCCGCCGGGGTGGGCGACGCCATCGCGGCCCGGGTGATCGACGAGCTCATCGATCACGTCGCGATGGCGCTCATCGGTGTCGTGGCCGTGGTCGACCCAGCCGTGATCATCCTCGATGGCGGTGTCGGCCGGTCGATGGCCCCCTTCGTCGGGCGGCTCGAGGCGCTCGTGAGCAGCCGTGTGCTGGTGCCGCCTCGGGTGACCACGTCCACGCTGGGCGCGGACGGGACGATCATGGGCGCCATCGCGGCGGCGCTTCAGGTCGCCTGGGCCCACACGGCGCCGGGCCTGGTGCTCGGCGGCTTCGTGGCTGGCACCAACGGCAACCACCACGTGCAGGTGGGCGCAGGGCCCATGCGTGGCGCACGGCCCGGGGATGTGTGAGAGCGCCGGAGACCAGGTGATCGCGACAGGAGGGCGGCCGGGAGTGGGAACAGATCCGAGGGACGTCGGCCCCGATGGGCCCGATGAGATGGGGCGCGAGATGGCGGAGGGGCCCGAGTCGGTCGCGGCGACCCTGGCGGCGATCGAGGGCACGGGTGCCCCATGCGCGGACACGCTCCACCGGGCCCGACGCATCGTGCTCGTCGGCACGGGTGCCTCGATGGCCATGGCCGCCACCGTCGCGCCCCTGTGGCGCATGGCCCAGCGCGCGAGCGGGGACGAGCGCCCGCTGCTGCTGCGCGAGGCATCGGCGATCGCCTTTGGCTCCGACGGCGAGGACGTGAGGGACGGCGACGTCATCGTGGCGGTCTCCTACCGGGGCACGAGCCCCGAGACCGTCGCGGCCGCGGAGCTGGCACGCCGTGCCGCATGTCCGGTCATCGCGGTGACGCGGGAGGCGCCATCACTCCTCCGGGATGCCGCGACGCACTCCGTCGACGTTCGCTGTGGTGCGGAGGAGCGGAGCGCTGCCACCAAGTCGGAGCTCGCCACGGTCGCGGCCCTGATGGCGCTGGCGGGTGTGCTGCCGACGAACCCCGACACCCGCTCGACCGTCCGCGCCCGCCTCGAGGGCACCGTGCGAGCGTGGGCACCAGCCGCGGACGCCGGTCGCGGGCTCGCCGGCGCCACCGGCACCTGGATCCTGGGCCTGGGCGCCGGCGAGGGTCTCGCGCAGGCCGGCTCGCTGCTGTGGCACGAGAAGGTCATCCGACCTGCCACCGCCCTCTCCGTGTCGGCGTTCCGGCACGGCCCGGCCGAGGCGGTCCACGCGGGTGACGCGGTGATCGTCATCGATGTTGGACCGTCCGTGTCCTCGCATGGCACCTATATGGGGTTGCTCGCGTCCGAGCTCGGTCGGCTCGGATGCGCGACTGCATGGGTCGGTCCCTTGCCGCCCTCGGTCGTGGGCGCCATCGAGCTCGCTGACCGTGATGCGGGTGCCATCCTGGAGGCAGCCCTCCGCGTGCAGCAACTGGCGCGGGCCACGGCCTTGGCCGCGGGCACGTACGTCGAGCGCTTCCGCGTCCTCATGGACATCGTCCAGCCCTCGCCGCCCCTCGTCTGACCGGGCGGGCGCGGGCGACCCAGCCCCGCCACCCGGCGGTCGGTCCGGCCCCTTGGGGGTCGACGGCGCCCTGCGGATTGACGCCTTACACTGTATGCTTGGTCCCGAAGCGGCCCCCGATGGGCGCGCATGACGGATGCAAGGAGCGAGTGGATGGCCGGCGATTGGGCAGCGATGCAGCAGGACCTCATCACGCAGGTGCGGACGGGCGATGGCTCGATCGCCAGGGGCCCGTTCGCCGGTCGACCGGTCCTGCTGCTGACCACGACTGGTGCCAGGTCGGCGGTCGCGCACACCACGCCCCTGTGCTACTCACTCGAGGACGGCAAGGTCGTGATCATCGCCTCCAACGGAGGCGGCCCGAAGCATCCCGCGTGGTACCACAACATCGCCAAGGACCCGATCGTGACGGTCGAGGCGGCGGGCGAGACGTATCGTGCGCGTGTCGTGGAGGTCAGCGACAAGGCCGCCCGGCGCCGCATCTATGACCAGCATGCGGCGATCCACGCATCCTTCAAGGAGTACGAGGCACGGGCAGGGGAGCGTGCCATCCCGGTCCTCCTGCTGGAGCGCCTGCCCGAGGCCTCGCCCCTGACCACCAACTGACCGAGGGTCTGGTCGTCGCGTCGGGTGTCCCGACGTGACGCCGCTGGGCATGGGTCAGCGCACGCGCACCCGCCATCCGGCCATGACACCCGCGATGGTCACCGGGACCATCGCCCACCCTGCGATGGACCAGCCGGCGCCCTCCACCAGCGACGCGAACGCGACTGGTCCCACGGCGTAGCCCAGGTTCTGGCCCAGCATCAGGGCGGCCATGCCGATGCCCACCGCCGCCCGGCTCCCGACCACCTCCGGGACGGTCGCGAAGACCGCGGTCGGGCTGGCGGCCCACAGCATCCCCATCAGGAGCATGAGCAGGACCACCTGCCAGCCGGCGACCAGGAAGACGATCGGCCACAGGGGCACGGTCAGCAGGACCGGCACGCTGTACACCAACCGCCGTGACCCGAGTCGATCCGAGACCACGCCGCTGAGCGGGCCCACCACCAGGAACGCCACCATCGACAGGCTGGTCACCATCGAGGCTGTCATGAGGTCCATGCCGCGCTCGGTCACCAGGAACGTGGGATAGAGGGCGGTGAGGGCGTTGGTCGCGAGGCAATAGCACCCGAACGAGAGCGCCAGCCACCACAGGTCGCGGTTGGCGAACCTCCCGCGGTCGCCGTGCGCGGCCGTCGGGGCTGCCCGCCCAGCCGACGGGGCTGTGCTCAACGGCTCGTCGGTGCCGACCGTCACGACGAAGATCACGCCAGCGGCGATCGCGGTGGCGGCACCGAGCCACCAGGCGGCCTGCCAGCCGCCCGTCCCTCCGAGCCATGGCGCGAGCGTGAACATCAACAGGCCGCCGACCGGCGCCCATGTCGCCCAGACGCCCATCGGGACCCCGACCCGCTCCGCGGGGAAGGCGCCCGCGATGACCGAGGGCGCGACCACCGCGATGAGCACCAGGCCGGCCCCCTCGAGGGCCTGGTCGACGACCAGCGCCGGATATGACGCCCCGATGACGGCGATGATGTCGCCCATCGCGATGAGCATCATGGCCAGGGCGCCCGCCCGACGGGCGCCGATCCGCGCCAGGAGCCATCCGGCGGGCAACGCGAAGGCCACGCCTGCGAGACCGAACACCGTCACGAGCGTCGAGGCGGCGGTGAGGTCGGCGCCCAGGTCCGCCATCACCGTGGGCAACGAGGGCGGCAGCTTGTACTGGCCGGCCGCAGCCGTCACACCCGCGAGGTACGCGGCGCCCACCACCGTCCACGCTCGTCGGTCGGCGCGGGAGTGTGCGCCGCGCGCCGATCCGCTCATCGGCTGACCATCGTCACGTGGGCGACATCGCGTTCGCTGGGCCTCCGCCCTCGACCTCAGATGGGAGTGGGTCCGAGCCCCCGTCGCGACCGAGTGCCACGATATCAGGATTTCGTCGCCGGCGAAAGAATCTCCGCCCCGTGCGAATTGTGTGACGCCCGGTGCGATGGCAATGGACGGTCACGCAGGAGTATTGACAGCGCTCAGATACTCAGGGGGAGTATTCGTAGCCGAAGGCCCACATGTCCGCGCATCACCTGCAGCCCACCCATCCCGTCGCGGCCCACGAGCCATCCCCCGTGGCGCCCGGAGCCCCCGTCGTGAGCCACGTGCATGACGGACCCGGTGTGACGCACAGGACCCATGATCGCCACGAGGGCCACAGCCCGGCCATGTTCCGGGACCGGTTCTGGGTGACGCTGCTGCTGACTGTCCCGGTCGTCGTCTGGAGCCCGGACGTCCAGGAGTGGCTGGGATACACCGCGCCGGTGTTCCCTGGCAGCGACCTCCTGCCCGCCGTGCTGGGGACGATCGTGTTCCTGTACGGCGGCAGCGTGTTCCTGCGGGGTGGCCTGGGCGAGCTGCGGGAACGGCGCCCGGGCATGATGCTGCTCATCAGCCTCGCCATCAGCGTGGCCTTCGTGACCTCCGTGGCCACCACTCTCGGCTGGTTCCAAGTCGAGGTCTGGTGGGAGCTCGCCACGCTCGTCACCATCATGCTCCTGGGTCATTGGCTGGAGATGCGCTCCGTCGCCCAGGCGCGGGGTGCGCTGGCCGCGCTCGCGGCGCTGCTCCCCGACCAGGCGGAACGGGTGGTGGGTGACACCATCGAGACCATCGCCCTCGGCGAGGCCCGCGTGGGCGACGTCCTCCTGGTCCGACCCGGCACGCGTGTGCCGGCCGATGGCGTGGTCGTGGACGGGGTCGCGGACGTGGACGAGTCGATGATCACCGGCGAGTCGCGACCGCTTCCCAAGGTGCCGGGTGCCCGGGTGGTGGCCGGCACCGTGGCCGCCGGTGGCAGCCTGCGCGTCCGGGTGACCGCGGTGGGGGAGGCCACCGCCCTGTCGGGGATCATGCGCCTGGTGGCACAGGCGCAGGCCTCGGGTTCACGGGCTCAGGCGCTGGCGGACCGCGCTGCAGCGGCCCTGTTCTATGTCGCGCTCGCGGCCGGGGCGCTGACCCTCGCGGGTTGGTGGCTGCTGGGGGGTGACCCTGAGGAGGCGCTCATCCGCTCGGCGACCGTGCTCATCATCGCGTGCCCGCACGCCCTGGGTCTCGCGATCCCGCTGGTGATCGCGATCTCCACCTCGCTCGGTGCGCGGAATGGCCTGCTCATCAAGGACCGGCTCGCCCTTGAGCGGGCGCGTGACCTGGACATGGTCATCTTCGACAAGACGGGCACCCTGACCAGGGGGCGACCCTCGGTCACCGACGTGGTGCCCGCACCAGGGACCGACCGTGAGGCGCTGCTTCGACTCGCGGGCGCGCTCGAGGCTGACTCCGAGCACCCGCTGGCCCGGGCGGTCGTGGCGGCAGCCGAGGCGCTGCCAGGTCATCGGGCCGTCGCCGCGGACTTCGCGGCGCTCCCGGGCCGGGGCGTGCGTGGAACCGTGGACGGTCGGGTGCTGGCCGTGGGTGGGCCGCGGCTGCTCGACGAGACCGGGGTCACCATCACGGGCGCGCTCGCGACGAGCCTGACGGACATCGCCGACCAGGGGCGCACCGTCCTGATGGTCGTGGAAGACGACCGGGTGCTCGGCATCATCGGGGTCGGGGACGAGGTCCGCCCCGAATCGCGGGACGCGGTCAGGCGCCTCCACGGCCTCGGGGTCCGGGTGGCCATGATCACCGGCGACAGCCGGGCGGTGGCTGACTCGGTCGCCCGACAGGTCGGCGTTGACGAGGTCCGCGCCCAGGTACTGCCCGCGGACAAGGCTGCGGCCGTGGCGGGGTTCCAGGCGACCGGTGACCGGGTCGCCATGGTGGGCGATGGGGTCAACGACGCGCCGGCGCTCGCCCGGGCCGATGTGGGCATCGCGATCGGTGCCGGCACTGACGTGGCGGTCGAGTCGGCGGGAATCGTGCTGGTCCGGGACGACCCGCGCGACGTCGTGGGCGCCATCCGGCTGTCTCGCGCGAGCTACCGCAAGATGGTCCAGAACCTCGTGTGGGCGGCGGGCTACAACGTGATGGCCATCCCGATCGCGGCCGGCCTGCTCGCGCCGTGGGGCGTGGACCTGCCGATGGCGCTGGGAGCGGTCGCCATGAGCGCCTCGACCATCCTCGTGGCGGCCAACGCTCAGTTGCTGCGACGTCTCGACCTGAGACCTCAGGAAGGCTGAGGGCGCGTCGCGAGCCGCATCGCGACCCACCCGAGCGTCCCCGCGACCACCGAGGCGACCAGGATGCCCAGCTTGGCGCCGCGATGCTCATCGGCGGACAGGGTCGCGAGCTCCGCGATGAACAGGGACATCGTGAACCCGATGCCGGCGAGCACGCCGAGCGCTGCCATCTGGCCCCAGGTCGTGCCCTCAGGGGGGCCCCGTCGCACGAAGCGGCCCAGGAGCCAGGTCATGCCCAGGATGCCCACCGGCTTGCCAACGAGCAGGCCAAGGATGACGCCCAGGGTCACCGGCTGGGCCAGGATCGCGGCGTCGCCCGTCAGGGGCACGCCGGCGTTCGCCAGCGCGAACACGGGCACGACCAGGAACGCGGACCAGGGGTGGAGACGGTGCTCCATGGCGACGAGCGGGGACCGCGTGGGCCGCCCGTCGTCGGGTCGCTGGCCCACCGTGGCGGGGATGGTGAGGGCAAGCAGCACACCCGCGACCGTGGCGTGGACGCCCGACACGAGCACCCCGACCCACAGCGCCAGGCCGAGGGCCCCATAGACCACCAGGGAACGCACGCCCAGCCGGTTCGCGACAAGCAGGAGGGCGATGCAGACCAGCGCCTCCGCGATCCCGAGCAGCTCGATCGACCCGGTGTAGAAGACCGCGATGACGAGCACCGCGATGAGGTCGTCGACGATGGCGAGCGTGGCCAGGAACACCTTGATCGCCGTGGGCACGCGAGGACCGACGAGGGCCAGCACGCCGAGCGCGAAGGCGATGTCGGTGGCCATGGGCACGCCCCAGCCATGCCGGCCCGAGCCGGTGGCGTTGAGCGCGAGGAAGATGGCAGCGGGCACCATCGCCCCGCCGACGGCGGCCGCGATGGGCACGGCCGCGGCGCTTGGCTCGCGTAGCTCCCCGAGCACGAACTCGCGCTTGATCTCGAGGCCCACGACCAGGAAGAAGACGGCCATGAGGCCGTCGTTCACCCAATGGGCGAGCGACATCCCCCACGAGCGATCCCCCACGACCACGCCGAGCTGCGTGTGCCACAACTGGTCCCACGCAGGCGCGAGCGGCGAGTTCGCGATGACGAGCGCGACTGCGGCGGCGAGCATGAGGAGGATGCCCCCCGCGGCCTCCTCGCGCAGGAAGGCGCGCAGCGGCTCCAACAGTCGGGTCGGGTCGGGCACGTGGGCATGGTATCCGCGCGGGCGGCGACGCACCCGCAGCGATCGTGCGCCCGGGGTCGCGCGTGGCTATGTGCGCTCGTCCCGGCAGGGCTACGCGAGCTCGGCGGCCAGGATCCCTGCCTCCACGATGTGGGGCGTGTCGATGCCGGCGTCGCGATAGAGCTCGTCGATTGCGCCCGACTGGCCGAACCGGTCCATGCCCAGGGGCACCACCGGTGCGCCGAACGCGGCGCCCAGGAAGTCGAGCGTGTGCGACGCGCCGTCGAGCGCCGTCACCATGGGCTGGCGACGGGTCGCCGCGGGGAACAGCAGTGACAGGTGCGGCAGGGAGACGTCGCCACCGGAGCGGAGCGAGGCGAGGCGACGTCCGGCGAGCTCGGCATGGAGGCGCTCGGCCGACGTGACCACGACGAGACTCGCTCCGACCTCCTCGCGGACGAGGACCCGGGTTGCCGCCACGGCCTCGGGCACGACCGCGCCCATGGCGACCAGCGTGACCATGGGTGCGCCCTGCGGCAGGGTCATGCCCAGCTCGGCCGCGACCTCGTCGGCCTCGAGCAGCCGATAGCCGCCCGCGAGGGCCTGGCGTCGGTACTCCGACTCGCCCAGCCTGGCCCGTGCCGGTGCCGCGAGCCCCTGGTCGATCGCGCGCGTGGTCAGCCGAAGATACGTGGAGAACCCGTCCTGGGAGCGGTCCGCCACGCCCCGGATCGCCTCGAGGAGGCACCAGGGGACCTCCTGGCCGAACGCGGGCTCCCATGTCCGGAGGCCTGGCAGCTCGATGCCCAGCGACGGGGTCACGCCCGACTGATGCGCCCCACCCTCAGGCGCGAGCGTCACTCCCGACGGCGTGCCCACGACGATGAAGCGCGACCCGATGTACAGCGCATGGACCAGCGCGTCGAGACCTCGCCCGATGAACGGGTCGTAGACCGTGCCGATGGGGACCAGCGGCTCACCGAACAGTTCGTCGGTGAGACCCGCCTGCGAGAGCCACATGAACAGGTCCATCTCGCTGATGCCGAGCTCGATGTGCTGGCCGGCCGGCCCGGGCTGCCAGCGCAGGAGCCCCGGGGTGTCATCCACCACGGCGGTCTCGACCGGCGAGAACACGCCCACCCGGTTGATCCACCCGCCCAGGCTCGTGGATACCGACACGTCGGGCGAGGCCGTGACGATGTGTGGGCCGACGCCCTCGACCCGTGCCAGGGCGGCGAGCGCATCGCCCAGCACCTGCTGGGTCGAGGTCCGGGTGGCGACACGCACCTTGAGGTCCGAGGGCGGTCGGATGGTGGTGCGTGGTCCGGATGGGGTGACACGCCCCCGCAGGTAGCGCCCCCGCTCATCGAGCAGGCGTCCCTCGGGGCTCTCGGCCGCGAAGCCCGCCCAGGGATCGTGGGGGTCGGCGCCCAGCTCGGTCGCGAGCGCGGTGACCTGCTCGGTGGTGAGCAGCGCCGAGTGGTTGAGCGGGTCGCCCGCGAAGGGCAGCATCCAGCCCTTGATGGTGTACGCGAAGACGACACTCGGTCGCTCCCGGTCGGAGTCCGCCTCCTCGAGCACGCGCACGAGCGACCCGATGTCGTGGCCGCCGAGGTCGGACAGCAGTCGCGGGAGCGCATCATCCGCGGTGGGCGCGAGGGCACGCACGAGGTCATCCCGATCGGATGCCTCCGCCTCGTCCACCAAGCGAGCCCTGATCTGAGGGCCTGGTCGACGGATGAGCGCCTGGTAGGCCTCGTTGGGCATGTCGTCGATGCGCCGTCGCAGCGCCGGCCCGCCGGGGCCTGCGAACACGGCCTCCAGCCGATGGCCGTACTTGGCCGCCAGGACCTGCCAGCCGGCGGCCGCGAACATCGCCTCCAGCCGTCGGATGCGGATGCCCGGCACGACACGGTCCAGGCTCTGGCGATTGAGGTCGACGAGGACGGTCATGTTGCCCATGCCCCCCAGGGGCTCCTCGAGGACCGCCTCCCAGACGTTGCCCTCATCGAGCTCCGCGTCACCGACCGTCGCCACGAACCGACGGTCCGGCCACGCGCTCGCCTGGGCTCGGAGATGGGTGCGGAGGTATCGGTCGGCGAAAGCCGCGAACATCGGGGCGACCGCCCCCAGGCCCACCGAGCCGGTCGAGAAGTCGACGGTGTCTGGGTCCTTGGTGCGAGATGGGTACGACTGGAGCCCGCCGTACGCGCGCAGGCGGGGCAGCCACGCCACATCCAGGTCGCCCAGGAGGTATCGGAGGGCGTGATACACCGGGCTCGCGTGCGGCTTGATGGCGACCATGTCATCCGGCCGGAGCCAGCGCAGGTACAGCGCGGTCAGGATGGAGACCATCGATGCGCAGGACGCCTGATGACCGCCCACCTTGAGGCCGTCGAGGTTGGGGCGCACCAGGTTGGCCTCGTGGATCATGCGGACCGCGAGCCACAGGACCCGCCGCTCGACCGACCGGATGGCTCGCTCGTCCAGGCCCGGCCCGACGGCGGCCAGGGAGGCGCCTCGTCGGAGCTTGCGGGGCTGCTGCGCGATGGTCGTCACAATGTGCCTCGAACACACCGGTGCTGTGCGGATGTCCCGATATGTGGGACATCTGTCCCAGTCGGCGGTTATGATAGGTGGATGGTGCTGGCGGAGGCAAGACCTGCCGGGGGCGAATCGCCCATGGCGCGCTGGCTCGCGGTCCTTGAGGCATTCGGTGCCCAGGACGAGTGGGGCGTGCGTGACCTCTCCACGTTCACCGGGATTCCCCGGAGCGCGGTGCACCGGGTGCTGCACGAGATGGGGCGTCTCGGGCTCCTGACCCCCGCGCCGTCCCGAGGTCGGTACCGCGTGGGGCCCGCCCTCGCCCGCACGGCGGTCCTGCTAGCGGACCGCATCGACGTCCGGCGGGTGGCTCGACCGGTCATGGAGCGGGCCGCGCGCGAACTGGAGGAGACGCTCGTGCTCACGCTCCACGACCCCGCGGGCCATCGGTTCTGGGCGGTGGACGCGGTCGAGTCGAGCCACCCCATTCGGTACATCTGGGGGCCGCTCCGCAAGTGGAGCGACCTCCACGTCGGTGCGAGCGGCAAAGGGATCCTGGCATTCCTGCCACCGCTCGAGCAGGAGGCGGTCCTGGCAGGGGTGGCTGATCGGGCCGCGGTCCCGGCCATCCGGAGTGCGCTCGCGGAGGCACGCGATGCCGGCTACGTGATCAGCCACGGCGAGCGGTTCCCGGGTGCCGTGGGGGTGTCCGCCCCGATCCGTGACGCGACGGGCCGGGTCATCGGGGACCTGGTGTTCGGGTGGCCTGACAATCGGACCAGCGGGGCGAAGGAGCAGCGTGCGGCCACCATCGTGGTCAGGGCGGCCGGGGAGGTCTCGAGCGCGCTCGGCTATCGGGCGTGACCCGGATGTCGGATGGCCCAGGCGCATCCGCGGGGCCGCGCGGCCCCGTGACCCGCACGCCCACCCGGGTGATACCCGGGACTCAGGGCCCCGTGGCCCCGCGATCGGCTGGTCGGGCCGTGGCCATCGACTCGAGCAGGCCACGCATCGCCGCCAGCTCGGCGCGCGTGTCCTCCACAAGGGCGTGCGTCCGCGCGAGCTCGTCGCGGGTGGCGGTCAGCTCGGCCTCCATGGAGCCGGGTCCGGTCGCACCCGCCGCCGCTCGGGGAGAGCCTCCGGGGAGGTCAGGGGTGGCTGCCGGGGCGGCCGGGTCTGCCGCCTCGGTATCAGTGGGCGCGCTCGACGTGACGAGCAGGCTCGCGAGGATGCTCGCGAGGGCGCCGATGATGCCGATGCCCGAGAACATCACGAACGCCCCGACGAAGCGCCCGAGGGTGGTGACCGGGTAGAAGTCGCCATAGCCCACGGTCGTGATCGTGACCATCGCCCACCACAACGCATCCCCACCGGTGGTGATGTTGGCGTTGGGATCGCGGCTCTCGAACTGGAGGACGACCACGCTGCACACGGACAGCACGACCAGCGCGAGGAGCATGGTGATGAACAGCGCGTACTGCCCCCGGTTGGTCACGACGTCACGGATCAGCTCCTTCTTGTGCTGGCCACTCAGGAGGCGCACGATCCGCGCGAGGCGGCTGAGGCGCGCCAGCCGCAGCAGGGCCGTGAGCCGGAAGATCCCGAGCGAGGGGATCGATCCCAGCAGGTCCAGCCAGCCGCGCTGGCTCACGAAGTAGTGGCGTCGTGGGTGGGACCCCGTGAGGTTGTACAGGAAGTCGGCCAGGAAGACGAAGCAGATGATGTTGTCCCAGAAGCTCAGCGCGACGAGCGTCTCATCGTCAAGGGGCAGCAGCATCGCGGCCATGACCCCGAGCGAGAGGACCGTGACGACGAGGATGAAGATCTCGTAGGCATTGCCATGCTGGCGTGCCACCGGTGCGCTCGTGGCCATGCGTCCCCCGTCCCGTCCGTGTCGTGCCCCGTCCTGCCCTGATGGACCCCGATCGTCGGGTGGGCATCGGCCCCATGCTAGGGCGACAGGTCAGCGCGCGCGCATCCGATTGTCACGCGGCTGGTGCTCCACCTCAGCCAGACCGAGCGCCTCGAGGACCGGTGGCAGGTACATGCCGAAGCGGCCCCTCAGGCCCTTCTTGAGGCCGTACCAGCCACCCACGGGATTGTCGGGGGACCTGCCCCACGCCTCCACGGTGTCCGGCTTGGCGTCCTTCTGCTCGTCCGCGCTCCCCAGCGCCATCCAGTCCCCACGCGCGCGCAGCATGGCATGCAGGTCATCGATACAGCGCAGTTGGTAGCGGAGCTGGGTCGTCCCCACCTGGACCACGAGCGCCGGTGGGTCAACGGCGTCGTCTCGCCATGCCTCGAACTCGGACGTCCCCGGTGGCGTCCGCAGCAGCCATGGGTCATCCCGAGTGCCTGAGCCCTGGACCATCTCGATGCACCTCGTGCGGTGGTGGCGCGCCGGTCTCGGCCGCGGCCACGGAACTCGATGTGAGGGGATGTCACCCGACATCTTGTGTCAGGTATCCCGGGCCCGCTGGCCCGACGCCCGTGGCCGGCAGACGGCCCTCTCGGCGGCACGCTCCGCCATCCGACCCGGGTCGGCGGCCGGCCGGCGTCAGCCTGTGGAGGCGTCGAACCGCCAGGTGATCATCACATGGTCGGACTCCTCGTCCGCGGCGGCCGATCGATAGGTGGCCATCGCGGCGACGTTGTCCCGCTCGGTGAGCACCCACATGCCGGTGCAGCCACGCTCCCGCGCCAGGGTCGAGACCGCCCGCACCAAGCCGACGCCGATGCCCAGGCCCCGGAACGCCTCGTCCACCCCGAGCTCGTACAGGAACATCTCGGTGCCCTTGTCGGGGTGCGTCATCTCCACGCCCGTCACAAACCCGGCGGGCTCGTCGCCGACCAGCGCCAGGCACAGGTGATGGCCAGGGTCGGCGAGGAAGCGGCGGGCCCACGCCTCGCGTGGTGGCGCATCGAACAGGTGGCCAGCGCGCTGGACCAGTGGCTCGTCACCCGGGCCGAGCCATCGCAGCACCAGCTGACTCGGCCTGCCGCCATGCGCGGCCGTGGCATCGGAGCCTCCGTCGCGACCGGACGGGCGTCGGCATGAGGCACGGGCTCGGCGGGTCGGATTCGACATGTGGTCTATGCTTGCACGTCCACAGATCCTGCCGCGGTGGTGCCCCCAGCGGACGGAGCCATATCGAGAGCGAGGGAGGACCTGCCGCTCGATGGAAGCAACGCCGCGCCGTCGTGCCTGACGCCGCCCCCCACTCGCGCGAGCGTGCCCGGCGACGCCCCGGCGTCCTCATCGTGCTCCTGCTCGGCCTGCTCATCGTCGGCACGGCGCTTCCCGAGCCCATCCAGGGCTCAGATGCCCTGTCCGGCCGACTCGCGGCCGCGCGCGACCGTCAGGCATCCCTGCGTGATGCGATGGCACGCCAGGACCGGATCATCGCGGACCTCGATGGCGACGCCGCCTCCGTCCGGAGCGCGCTCGCGGACACCAACGAGCAGCTCGACGGCATCGGGGATGACCTGCGTGCCCTGCGCCGGGACATCACCCGGGCCACGGCGGCGCTCGAGCGCCAGCGACGCCGTGGCGAGACCCTCCGCGAGGAGTTGCGACAGCTCGACGTGACCCTGGCGCTCCTCGACCAGGAGATCGCCCAGGGGGCGGAGGACCTCGACGCACGGCGTCTGGCCTTCGGGCGTCGCCTCGCGGACGCCCAGCGGACCCGCCAGACGAGCATCCTGCAGCAGGTCCTCGAGGGCGACTCCTTCGCGGACGTCCTGACCAACGCGGACGCGTACCAGGCATACGCCGAGCAGGACGCCGAGGAGGCGCGCCTGATCGAGGGGGACCAACAGGCGCTGGACGCGATGCGCGCCCTCCAGGCCGCGACTCGGCATCGCACCGACCAGCTGCGGCGTGCATCCGACGAGGCGGCCCAGGAGCTGCGCGAGCGACGCACCGAGTTGACCGCCGCGAAGGCCAAGGCCCAGCGGCTGGAGCGCAAGGTCAGGGCGCTCAAGGCGCGACAACTGGCCAGGGCGCGTCGCATCGCCCGCAACCGGCGCCAGGCTGCGGCCATCGCACGCGAGCACGCCCAGGCCCAGCGGAGACTGGACCGACGCATCAAGGGGCTGGTGCGGGAGGCCCAGCGCCGAGCCGAGGCGCGTCGTCGGGCCGCCGCGCGGCGGCACGGTGGCGGCAGTTCCGCCGCCACCAACGGGCGGTTCGGGTGGCCCGCCGCGGGCGTCGTCACCCAGGAGTTCGGCTGCACCGGGTTCTACCTCGAGCCTCGCCGGGGGTCGTGCGGCCATTTCCACGACGGCATCGACATCGCGAACGCGTCAGGCACCCCGGTCCGTGCCTCGGACGACGGCGTCGTGGCGTTCGTGGGCTGGAACCCCTACGACAGCGACCCAGCGTACATGGTCATCATCGGGCACGGCGGTGGCTATACCTCGGGCTACTTCCACCTCCAGCCGCGACGACTGGTGCGTGCGGGTCGCCTGGTCCGCCGAGGCCAGGTCATCGGCTACATGGGCTCCACCGGCAACTCCACCGGACCGCATGTGCACTGGGAGGTCTACCGTCACGATCGCCCGGTGAACCCCCGGACCGGGGGCTGAGCGGCCGCAGGCAACTGCGGCGTTCGGGCCGAGGCGCGGCGCACAGGCACGGCGATCGATCCGTGACGGCGAGTCACCCGAATCGGGTCATGCCGGAACCGGGCGCGAGTCTATAGTCTCCCGGACCATGCGACGACCCGCCCGTGACGCACGCTCACTCGGGCTCGTCCGAGCGTCAGGGAGGACCTGGTGAAGATCGTGCGGTTCCTGGTCGACCTGTATCGGACCCAGGTCACGCTCCTGTTCCGATGGCGGCTGGGACGTCGTGCGCTCATCAGGCGGGCGGCGCTGTCACTCATCATCAGCGTTGTCGCGTTCCTGCTCACGGCATGGCTGCTGCCACAGCTCCAGGTCCGCGACGTCTGGGCGGGGCTCGCCGCTGTGCTGCTCCTGGCGGCATTCAACCTGCTCATCCGGCCGGTCCTCTTGGCCTTGGTCGCGGGCCGGTCCCTGGTCCTGCTGGCGGTCCTGACCCTCGTCATCCAGGCGGTCGCGATCTGGCTCCTCGACCCCTTGATCCCGGGCGTCGACGTGTCCGCCGGGATCCTGGGCCTGCTGCTCGTGTCGCTCGTGTTCGGGTTCCTGGTCGCCGCCATGAGCACGGCCATCGGCCTCGGCGAGGACGAGTCCTACTACGGGGCCCTGGTCCGGGCCCTCGTGGCGCGCGGCGCCGATGTCGAGCGCAGCGACGAGCCAGGCTTGGTCATCATCCAGATCGACGGCCTGTCCCACGATGTCGCAGCCCATGCGGTGCGTGCCGGCAGGGTCCCGGTGATGTCCAGCTGGATCCGCCAGGGGACACACCGCCTGGCCCATTGGGACGCTCTGCTGCCGAGCACCACTCCCGCCAGCCAGGCGGGCATCCTCCACGGCAACAACGACGGCATCCCGAACTTCCGCTGGTGGGAGAAGAAGGAGCGACGCCTGCTCGTCGCCAACCATCCGGAGGACGCCACCGTCATCGAGGGCAGGATCTCGAACGGCCAGGGGCTGCTGAGTCCCGGTGGGGCGAGCATCAGCAACATCTTCACTGGCGACGCCGAGCGCGCCTTCTTGGTGATGTCCACCATCAAGGTCAAGGAGCGCGGCCTGGGCCAGAGCCAGGCCTTCGCGTGGTTCTTCGTCAGTCCGTACAACTGGGTCACCATGCTCGCGCGCTACCTGGCGGAGGTCGTCAAGGAGAACATCCAGTCCCGTCGTCAGGCACGGGCGGGCATCGTGCCCCGGATGCATCGCGGGTTCCCGTACCCGTGGGTGCGTGCCGCGACCAACGTGGCGCTGCGCGCCCTGGGCACGTCCCTGGTCATCCAGGAGATGCTGCGCGGCACGTCCGTGATCTACATGGACTACACCGACTATGACGAGATCGCGCATCACAGTGGCCCTGAGCGACCGGAATCGCTCGATGCCCTCGACGGGGTCGATCGCGAGTTGCGCACGCTCGCCAAGGCGGCCCAGGATGCCGCTCGGCCCTATCGCTTCGTGATCCTCGCGGACCACGGCCAGAGCCTCGGTGAGACGTTCCTCCAGCGATACGGCACCTCGCTCCAGGATGTCGTTCGCTCGCTCATGGGGGGCGAGGCATCCGTCGCCGCGGCGACCAGCCAGGTGGAGGACTGGGGCCAACTGAACGCGTTCCTGACCGAGGTCACCCGGGCCAAGGGCGTGACGGGCGCCATCGCGCGGGCCGCGACCCGGAAGCGACTCGAGGACGGCACGGTGCACGTGGGCCCCGACCAATTGGAGGTCACCCCGCAGGGCGCCGCCGGGCCGACTCAACACACCGGCACCGGCGCTGCCGCGACCGCGGGCGAGGGCGCGGCACCGGCGGACCTCATCGTGGTCGCGGGTGGCAACCTCGCGCTCATCTATTTCAACGCGAGCGACGAGCGGATGACCCTCGAGGACATCGGCGAGCTGTACCCGGACCTCGTGGAGGCGCTCGCCAACCACCCGGGCATCGGGGTCCTCCTCGTCCGGTCCCGTGAGCGCGGCCTACTGGCGGTGGGCCGACATGGCATCAACCATCTCGACGAGGGGCGCATCGACGGCGAGGACCCCCTCGCGGTCTATGGCGAGCATGCGGTGGCGGCGGTTCGGCGCATCGATGCGATCGAGCACGTGGGCGACCTGGTGGTTATCAGCACCTACGATCCCGAGACCGGCGAGATCGCCGCGTTCGAGGAGCTCATCGGGGCGCATGGGGGTCTGGGCGGGGCCCAGACTCGGCCGTTCCTGCTCCATCCGGCCGACTGGGAGGTGGACCTGGCGCCGCTCATCGGGGCGCCCATGGTCTACCAGCAGCTACGGCGCTGGATGGAGACCCACCTGGGCATGACCTTCGGCCCCAAGGGGTAGTCGCGAGTCTCGCCTCCGCCCAGGACGCCCGGTGCCGGTCGGCCGCGTGCCGGCCCGGTGCCGGTCGGCCGCGTGCCGGCCCAAGTGCGCCGCGTGCCGGCCCAAGTGCGCCGCGTGACCGGTCCGGTGCCGGTCGGCCGCGTGCCGGCCCAGGTGCGCCGCGCCACCCGGGATTCGGGCGTTCGGGCGCAAGAGCCGCGCGTCCCACGGCCGGGACTCCGCGCACGCGACCTCCTGGCGCATGCGGCTCGCCCACACGCCCTGATACCGGGCGGCTCGGAGCGTCAGGGGCCCCAAGCGCGGTCTCGGGTCCTCGCGTGGGTCCGGCCATCGACACCCCGGTGGCTCGTGCCTCGCCCACACGCCCTGATACCGGGCGGCTCGGAGCGTCAGGGGCCCCAAGCGCGGTCCCGAGTGCTCGGGTGGGTCCGCTTGCTGGCCCCTCCCTATGCCTATGTGACCAGGTCCCGGCCTCGGAACCGCGCCACGGCGGCGACCCAGCCCGTGATCCCCACGAGGGTCAGGATGAGGGAGTCGGGCACCGGGGAGGCGCCCGTGTCGATGACGGGCCCGACGTCGAGGTATTGGAACAGCGAGACCACGCCCAGACCCCCTAGGTCGGGCGCCAGCGCCGCGACCACCTTCAGGAGATACATCAGGATCAGGAACCCCGCGGCGATGCCCGCTGCCCTCCCTCGGTCGAGGAGCCACACCGCGAGGAAGGTGGCGGGACCGGCGATGGCCGCTCCGAAGGAGATGGTCGGCAGCGAGGCCAGCACGATGCGCCACGTCGGGAGGTCAGGCGCGATGAGCAGGTCGCTGAGGATGATGGAGCACGCCAACGTCGCGACGAGCACCGCCAGCACCAGTGCCTGGATGGCGATCACGGCCGCGAGATAGCCCACCCGAGGCACGCGAGTCACAAGGGACACGTCGAGGAAGCCACGTTCGGCGTCCAAGGCGATGCGTGTCCCCAGCGCGATGCCAGCGAGCCCGGCCACGATCGGCCACACGAAGCCGTAGATGTAGCTCCCCAGGAACACGCCCGGGGCAGCCAGGCTGCCCTCGAGGCCGAACGCGAGCAGGAGCTCGCGCGGATAGACCTTCAGGAGCCGCTCGAACTCCTGCGCATGGTCGACCACGTTGGTGTAGAAGACCGTGATGAAGCCGGCGTAGGCAGCGCTGATGACCATCAGCCACGCCAGCAGGCCGCGGGATCGACGCAGCTCGATCCGGAGCACGGCTCGGATCATGGCGCTGACCCCGGAGAGACGACAGGGCCCTCGTCGGAGCCGGCCCCGTACAGGCGCAGGAACACATCCTCGAGCTCGGGAGTGGTGATGGACACGTCTTCCACGTCCAGCTTGGCGAGCAGGCGCAGCAGGGGCCCAGGTTCGCCGCGGACCATGAGATGGACGTCGCGGGCGCTCTGGGAGACGACACGGACGCCCGGCATGTCAAACATGCCTGGTGTCGGTGCTCGCTCGAGCACCAGGTCAACCGAGCGCCAGTGTCCCGCGAGCAGCGTCCGGATGGAGGTCGTCTCCACCAGCCGCCCGTCCCGAATGATGGCCACACGGTCACAGCTCCGCTCGACCTCCGGCAGGTTGTGGGATGAGAGGAACACCGTCCGCCCGGCCTGTCGCGTCTCGCTCAGGGCGCTCAGGAACTCGCGCTGCATGAGCGGATCGAGCCCGCTCGTGGGCTCATCGAGGACGAGCAGCGGGGCCTCGCCCATGAAGGCTTGGACCACGCCGACCTTCTGGCGATTGCCTCGTGAGAGCTTCCTGATGGGGATCGATGCGTCAAGCTCGAAGCGCTCCGCACACGCCCGCCACGCGCCGGGCTCGAGTCCCCGGAGCCGGCAGATGTGGTCGAGCTGCTGGGCGGCCGTCAACTCCGGCAGATAGCCCGGCTCGCTCGGCAGGTATGCCAGACGCTCGTGGACACGAGGAGCCTCGCTCCAGACGTCCAGACCGAACACAGTGGCGCGGCCGCTGGTCGGACGGAGGAGCCCGAGAAGCGTCCGGATGGCAGTCGTCTTGCCCGCCCCGTTGGGTCCCAGAAAGCCGAACACCTCCCCCTCGGTGACCTCGAGGCTGACATCGACGATGCCCCGTCGGGCGCCATAGCCCCGTGTGAGGCCGATGGCCTTGATGACGCTGGTCATGACACCCGAATGGTGCACCCAGAGAGATCCGCGTCCTGTGCCATTCGGCCTGTCCCGAGCCTTCATCCACATCGACTCTGGAACACCCCGCCCGTCCCCTGCGGACAGCCCGCGCCCAGCGCGACGCGTGCCGGCCTGCGTCCGTGCCACCTTGGGCGTGCGCGTCCGCCCGGAATGCGGGCGGTCGGACCAGGGAGGGGCACAGATCGCGCCCGCGGCGTCGGGCACGCGTCCGCGTGGCGCACGTGCCGCGCCATTCCGCCCTCCTTTGGGGCGACCTGGAGCGTCAGAGGGCCCGAACGGGGTCTCGGCCTCCGGTGAGCCGGGCGATCGGCTCCTGTGCCTCGCCGTTCCGCCCTGGTTCTGGGCAGGCTGCTAGCGCGTCGGGTGCGCCGGCGCGGTCGGCTGATCGGGGCGAGCCCCCGTCTCGGATGGGCCGTACTGCGAGAGGCTGACCGCCACCCGGTGGGCCGTCGCTCGCTGCTCTAGCGATCGTCGCCGGTGGCGCTCCGCATGACCACGAACCCGTCCACAACCACGGTGCCCGACCGTACCTCGACCGAGATGGTGTGCCGGCCGTCCCCGAGGGCGCGGGTCCAGACCACCTGCCGAACCCCTGTCGGCGACCGGTGGAGGTCGAGGCTGGCCGCCACCTTGCCGTCGATGCGGATCGTGGCGGTGCCAAGGTCACGGCCACGGGCGGCCACCAGGCCGATCGCCTCGCCATCGAACCGATAGGTCACCTTGGCTCCCTTCCTCGAGGAGACCAGTCGATGGCCACCCGAGGCGCTGGACCAGCTCACGCGCCGCCAGCCGCGTGATGTGGTCACGCCGCTCGCATCCTCCTGGACGAGCCGCGCGGTGATCCGACGGCTGACTGCCCAGCTGGAGGTCGCGCCCGTCGTGGACCGGCCGCGGACCGAGATCGTGGTCGGCGAGCCATTCGCGAGCGTGGTGTCCTGGGACCGGTGGGTCCCTCTCGGATGGTCGATGGCGCCCCAGGTGTCACCGCCATCGGTGGACCGAGCGAGGTCGAACGACGTGTCCCCCCGCGGCTCCGTCCGGAGCCGCCAACTGATGCGCACCGGGACCGACCCACTGGTCCGGACCGTCGAGCGGTCGAGCGTGACCCGGACCTGGTCGACGACCGGCCGGGTGGGGTCGATGGCGACCGCTGCCGTGGTCCTTGTGCGGGCATGGCCGAGGCGATCGGTGGCCGTGATGACCCAGCGATAGCAGTACCCGCGCTCGAGGCCGTCCACGCTGAACGATCGCGACCCGACGGGGACCTGGGAGCCATCCGACTGCCACGAGGTTGCGCAGCCCTCGGCCTCCGATCGCAGGTCCGTGCGCTGACGTCGCGCGCTGACTCCCGCGAGGCCGGCCCCCGAGTCCGAGGCCTCGTACCGGATGCGCGTCTCCGGTGAGCCGAGCCACGTCAGCACCGTGGGAGTGGTCACGCTCAGGGATGGCGCGCTGGCATCGGGTCGGAACGCGACGGTCGACCGACGGCTCCTGTCGACGCCGTTGGTGGCCCGGATGGTGACCGATGCGGGGCCCGCGGCCGAAGTGAACGCGAAGGCTCGCGAGACGGTGACGCTTGTCGCCTGCTGTGCGATGAGCGTGCTCGAGGACGTGGTGCTCCAGCCTCCGCCGCTCAGGCTCCCGATCACTGCCTCGTTGAGGCCCGAGTGCGGGTCGGACGAGGTGGCCCCCAGGGTGATGCGTCCGGGGCCCCCGGGTCGGAACCAGACCGTGGAGCCGCGAGCCACCCCATCGCCGCTCACCTCGATCGCGGGCGCCTGCGGGGCCGAGACGTCGGTCCAGACGACCGCGCTCCGGGCGGTCGTGGCATTGCCGGCCCCATCGTGGGCGGTCACGTACCAGCGATAGCAGTACCCCGAGCGCAGCGCGCCGGAGGTCCACGGGCCGCTGCCCGTGACCGTGCGAGCAGAGCCATCGTCGCGCCACGTGACGTCGTCGCAGGACATGGGCTCGCTCTGTGGGGCCCGTCGTCGCAGCAGCGTGCGTCGCGCGATGCCGGTGCCACTGTCGGAACTGGTGGCACGGATGGTGCGCTCGTCGAGCGCCTGGAAGATGGTGCTCCCGGTGGGGGTCTGGATGGTGACCACCGGCGGGTCGGCGTCGACCGGGACCCGCACCGTGTGGGTCGAGGTGAGTTCGCCGTCGGTGGCACGGACGGTGACCTCGACCGTGCCCGACTGCAGGGCGCGCGTCCCCTGGAGCATGAGCGTGCCGGTCCTGCTGCGCTCCCCGATCCGTAGCGTCTCGGAGCCCACCGCATCTGGTCGGCTGACACTCACACGCACCGATCGGTAATGGCCGTCGCGACGCGTGAGGGTGACCCGGACGCCACGCTCCGCGCCCTCGCCACCGAGCGGCACCGACGGGGCGCGGACGGATGCGATCGCGAACGTGGGCGGTGGGGTGAGACTGCGCACCTGGAGCAGGCGATAGGGTCGCCCGTCGGGGGCGCTCCCGGTCCGCCAGTCCCGGGTGCCCGCCGATGCCAGGGCCTGCTTGACCTGCTGGGGGAGCGCGTCGGGATACCGCAGTCGGTAGAGCGCGATGGCGCCCGTCACGTGCGGCGTGGCCATGGAGGTCCCGCTCATCCACGCGTAGCGCGCCTTGCCCCCGCCGGGCTTGAAGGTGGACAGGATGCACTTGCCCGGTGCCACGATGTCCACGGCCGCGCCCCAGTTCGAGAAGTTGGCCCAGGTGTCGTCCGAATCGGTGGAGTACCACGGGCACACGTCCCGCTGCCTGCCCCGACCGCCCGGCCTGCCGTCATAGTCCACGAGGGCCGCGACCGTGATGGGCTCGTCGAAGATGGCGGGACGCTGGTTGACCACCCGGTGGTCGTTCGCGGCAGCCACCGCGAACACGATGCCCGCGTCCATGGCCTGGCACATGAGTTGGTGGTACGTGTCAGAGGTCCCGTTGCCGCACGCGGTGACCGGGTGCTGCTGAGGCCCCGCGATGCTCATGTTGGCCGCGATGAACCGAGGCCCACCCGAGGACAGCTGCTGCCCGATCATCCACTGGAGCCCGCATACGATGTCCGAGGTCTTCCCGGTGCCCTTGTCCCCCAGCACCTTGATGGCCCACACACGCGCCCCGGGGACCACGCCCACGACCCCGAGGCTGTTGTCCCGCGCCGCGATGGTGCCCGCCACATGGGTGCCATGGCCATATCGGTCGGTGTACTTGCTGGGGTCGCGGCCGTCCTCGGCGCTGCAGTTGTAGCCACCCCCGATTCGCAGGTCCGGGTGCTTGGCGATGCCCGTGTCCAGGACCGCGATGTCGACGTCGACGTCCCGACGCTCGCCGATGTGCGCGAGGGGCTGTCGGTCGGCGTAGATCCGCCGGATGCCGGTGGGCACCTGCTGCCTGCCGAACTCGCCGCGCGAGATGACGCCGCCCTCGACCCGGTCCGCCACGGCGACCGGCGCGTCGATCTCGATGGAGGCCACACTGGGGTCGTCGCGGAGCCGGCGCACCTGACCTGGGGACAGGCGGGCCGCGAAGCCGCCGATGCCGTGGCGGAACACGTGTCGGGGTCTGATGCCCCACGACCTCGCCTTGCGGACGCGTCGCTCGACCTTCGCCCGGTCCACGCCTCGGACACGCGTGCCCGGCCCTCGGGACGCGACACGCACGGAGGCGCGATCGCTCGCGACCGCGGACTCCTTGTAACGCACGATGTAGTCCCTGGAACCGCCCGCCGCATCGGTGGCCGTGCCGCCCGCCACAGCCGGGACGGCAAGGAGGATGGCGAGGACCAGGGCGAAGCGTCGCAAAGGGCGTGCCTCCTCTTGCGCCGGCCGATCTCACGGCTTCGCCGGCACCTGTGCGTCCCATGCGGCCATCACGTGATGGCGCGAGCCCCGGCGATGGTACCCCGCATGTCGAGCGACCGGCCCGAGAGCCGTCCGCGGAGGGTGCCCCAGCGGTGCCCCGATGTCCATGGGCGCTCCGTCACGGGCCGGTGACCCGATGGTGCCGCCGTGGTGGTCCGGGTCGCCCGCCAAGGTATGAGCACCGACAGACCGGATCAGTTTCAGGCCCTGGCCCGTTGACACGAGGCCGATGGCGCGCATCTCCACGAGCGCACCCGATGGCCGTCTGGATGTCGAGGCGATGGACGAGGCTCCATGGCAGGGAGGTCGCCGTGGGCCCGTCCCCGGATATGGGCGTATCGAAGACGCATCCCGCGCCCAGGGCGCCCATGCTCTCCGTCCCCATATCGCGCTGCCCGGGATTCGGGCAGCATGACCAAGGGACGGGGCGCGTCGAGGCAACAGGGCGCCCCAAGGCATGCGGATGACACGGGCGCCCCGTCCACACGCCCGGAAACTGGGCAGCCCGCCGAGCGCGTCGGCCCGCCGTACGAACGGGCGGCCCGCTCAGGAGTGTCGGTCGCGCCTAGGGCGTCAGCCCGCCGAAGCGACGTCCCCCCGACCCACGGCCGAGCGGGAAGACCACGAGCGTTCCGCGGCCTGGCGGCCCGCGTTGGCTCCGGTGGTCGCGACGAGATCACCGGGTCTGGCCGTGTCAGGGCTCAAGTCGCCCCATCGCCATCAGGATGCCTTCGATGAGCGCCTCGGGCCGAGGCGGGCAGCCCGGAACATACACGTCCACGGGCAGCAGCCCGCCAATCCCGTCGCGGCCCGCGTAGGAACGCGCGAACACCCCGCCGCTGATCGCGCACGCGCCCACCGCCACGACCAGACGTGGTTCTGGCATGGCCTCATAGGCCCGAAGCGCCGCTTCCTCCAGGTTGCGCGTCATGACGCCCGTGACCAGCAGCAGGTCGGCGTGTCGAGGCGAAGCAACGAAGTCGACGCCCAGGCGTTGGACATCATGGACGGGGTTCAGTAGCGCGGCGATCTCCCAGTCACACCCGTTGCACGAACCCGCGTCCAGGTGTCGCACGTGAAGCGATCGACCGAGGCGACGGCGGATGGCTGCGCCAGGCTCGCGCTCACCGGTCAGTTGGATGACTGGCGCTCCGTTGGCCGCCGAGGGCCGCGTGCCCGGCTCGGCCCCGGCGCCCGGCTCGGCCCCGGCGCCCGGCTCGGCCGTCGCTCTGTGTGTGGTCACCGCGGGCCTCCGATCTCTCGAACGGCCACGAGCGCCTCGCGCGAGCGGTTCGCGAGCTCCACTCGGCGACCCATCGCGATCGCGCCTGTCGGGCACGCCTCGACGCATGCCGCGCAGAACACGCACCGTCCCGCGTCCAGGCGCCATGTCCCGTCGTTGACCGCGATCGCGCCCGTCGGGCATGCCTCGACGCATGCCGCGCGTGCGTCGCAACGCTGGCCATCGAGCTCGGGCAGCCCGTGGGTGGAGGACGGCAGGTCGAGGGGCCGGGTCGGGTATCCCCGGGTCTGCGGCCCACGGACCAGTGGTCGGAGGATCCGGTCAAGAAGGGTTCGGGGCATCGGTCAGCGATCCGTGCAGGCGTAGCAGAGCTCGAAGCTCTTGTTGATGAGCGGGAAGTCGGGCACGAGGTCGCCGGTCACGGAGGCCGCGACGATCGGCCAGTTCGCGAACGACGCGGAGCGGAGCCGACAGCGGTCCACGGTGCCACCGGGACCGGCCCGAAGCCACACCCACGAGGCTCCCCGGGGGCCCTCGACGCCGCTGATGGCCACGGCACCCGGCGCTGGCTCCATGCTCGCATCCGCTCGTATCGAGCCATCCGGCAATCCCTCCAGCGCCGCCCGGATGAGGTGGAGGCTCACCTGCGCCTCCTGTGCCCGCACGTCGAAGCGCGCAAGGACGTCGCCCGCGGTCAAGCAGACTGGCTCCACCGGCAGATCCGGGTAGGCCGCGTACGGCAGGTCGCGCCTCAGGTCGTGGTCGATGCCGGCCGCCCGGGCGGCGACGCCCAGCCCCCCGAGGTCGCCCACGACCCCTACCGCCGCCGCTCCGGCACCGTGGAAGCGGGCAATGACACCATCCGAGCGGATGACCATGCGCACTGCCTGCGAGAGCTCGCGTCCGAAGGTCACCAAGGCGGCCCCCAGTGCCGAGAGGCCGTCAGGATCGAGATCCCGCCGCAGGCCGCCTGGCACGATCGCGCCCATGAGGTATCGATGGCCTACCAGTGCCTCATTGAGTTGGAGCAGACGCTCCTTGAGCACGCCGAGCCGCGACGTGCCGGGATTGAACCCGATGCCGCCACACATGTTGCCCATGTCCCCGACGTGGTTGTACAGCCGCTCGAGCTCCGCCAGCAGCACCCGGGCCCAGGCTGCTCGAGGCGGCACCGCCCTGCCAACGATCTGCTCGACGGCCTGCGAATAGGCCAGGGCGTGCGTGACCGTGCACACGCCACATGCGCGCTCCACCAGCGCGAGGGCCGCCGACAGCGACCGCCCCTCCACGAGCCTCTCGAGGCCTCGGTGGGTGAAGAACAGCCGCGCATCAAGATGCAGCACTCGCTCGCCGACCGCGGAGAACCGGAAGTGCCCCGGCTCGATGATGCTGGCGTGGACCGGCCCGACGGGGAGTTGGTAGACGCCACGGCCCTCGGCGACGAGCGGGGCGAAGGGCACGGAGGCAGCCGGCGGCGCCACGTCCACGGGTACGTCCTTGCGCAGTGGGTGGTACTCATCGGGCCAGGTGTCGTGGAGCACGAGCCTGCGAGGGTCCGGGTGTCCCACGGGCACCGTCCCCAGCAGGTCCTGGGCCTCGCGCTCATCCCAGTGGGCGGCGGGCAGATGGGCCGAGAGCGCTGGGTACGAGGGGTCATCCAGCGGCAGCCGCGCCCGCACCCGCCGACGACCCAGCGCGCCGTCAAGCACGGCCTCGACGGCGAGGCCGTCAAGGCCCAACGCTCGCTCGTCGCTCGCGACGAACGTCCTGTAGCGGTCCCCTTGCGCGACCAGGCGCGCCACCACGGCCGCGAAGGCCGACCGATCGACCTCCTCCACGCCCGGGCCGGCCACGCCCGGTTCGGCCACGTGCGTCGGCCCGGCGGCGCGCATCGGCTCAGCCACCCGTCACTCCGAGCGCCGTGACCACCCGCTCCACCGCGGCCGCGAGTGGCGTCGGGAGCCACACGCCCAGCACCGCTGCGAGCACAAGCGGGGGAGCGATGACGAGCGACCAGGCGACCGCCGGGCGAGGCCGGGTGCTTCGTGGCACATGGGGCTCACCCACGATCGGCGGCGCATGCCTCGAACGGCCGCGTGGCCGGCCCCACGCCACCCGCGCGACATGGAACAGGAGACCCGCCGTGGCAAGCGCGAGGAGGAGTGCCGCCAGGGCGGCAGCCACGCCCCACCCCTGCTGGACACCGCCCACGACCACGGCCAGTTCGCTGACGAACAGCACCGACGGCGGCAGCCCGCTCAGCAGCAGCGCGCCTGCGAGGAACCCCCAGCCATCAGTGGGTGCACGCCGAAGGCTGCCGGAGAGCATCAGGATCCGACGGCTGTCGCCTGTCTCCACGATGCCGCCCCCCACGAGGAAGAGGCTGCTCTTGACCAGGCCATGACCGACCAGGTGGAGCACGAGACCACCCAGCGCGATGGCGCCGCCGAAGCCGAGTGCCAGCGCGGCGACGCCCATGTGCTCGATGCTCGAGTAGGCCAGCAGTCGCTTGAGGTCGTCCTGGGCCACGATGAACGGCAGGGCGATCGTGAGCGACAGGAGCCCGAACACCACCAGGAGCGTCGACGGCAGGCTCGGGCCGATGGCCGCCGCCGTGATGGTCTGGAACCGCGCGAGCGCGTACAGCGCGACCGCCAGCGAGGCACCCGAGAGCAGGGCTGACACCGGGCTGGGTGCCTGGCTGTGCGCATCCGGGAGCCATGTGTGAAACGGGACGAGGCCCGTCTTGGTGCCGTAGCCCACCAGCACGAAGATGAACGAGAGACGCATCAGGCCGGGGTCGAGTTGCGAGGCGATCGTGTCGAGGCGGGTCCATGCGAGCGCGTCACCGGCCTCGCCCAGGACGTGCACGGAGGAGGCATACGCGAGCATCGTGCCCAGGAGCGCGAAACCGATGCCCACCGAGCCCAGGATGAGCGCCTTCCAGGCCGCCTCGATCGCCTCGGGCGTGCGGGAGAAGCCGACCAGCATCGCGGACACGATGGTCCCGGCCTCGATCCCCACCCACACGAGACCCAGGTTGTCCATGAGCGGCACCGCGAGCAGGGCCCCGATGAACCACAGCAGCAGCGCCCAATAGCGACCCCGATGCAGCGGCCTGTCATGTGTCCCAACCTCGGCGTGTCGCAGGTAGCGGAACGAGCCGGCGACCGTCACGGCGCTGACGATGCACACCACCAGCAGCACCAGACCCCCGAGGGCATCGACGCTCACGAGCATCCCGAGTCCGGTCACGGTGGAGCCGCCCAGCGCTGTCAGGGCGACCGCCCCGGCCGATATCAAGGTCATGAGGGCCGCGATCACGGCCCCGCCATCCGCCAGGCGCCCCTTGGCAGGCCAGACGAGGAGGCCGCCCCCGATCGGGGTCAGGAGCACCAGGGCGAGCGCGACGTCGCTCACCCGCGAAGGCTCCGCATCCGGTCCGTGGACGTGGTGCCCATGACCAGGAGCATCCGTCTCGTGTAGACCCAGGCCACCGCCACCGCCAGGAGCGCGTCGAACAGGACGCCCAGCTCCACCAGGAGTGGCATCCCCGACACGAGCACGAAGGCCGCCATGGCGAGGCCGTTCTCGAACACGAACAGACCCACCAGGAGCGAGATGGCCTTGCGTCGGCTGAGCACGATGAACAGCCCGGTCAGCACCTCCGCGATGGCGGCAGGGAGCGTCCGCTCGCCGGCAGAGGCATCGGGCCAGGCTACGTCCGCCACGGCGACGGCGCCCGCGAAGACGATGACGATCGCGATGATCAGCGATGCCGGGCGACCAACATACGGGTGACGCTCCGTCCGAACCGGGGATGGGCGGAGCATCAGCATCAGGACCGTGGGCACCACGACCGCCTTGGCGACCACCGTGGCGGCACCGGCGGCCGCCATGTGCTCGAGCGGCCTGGTGAGCCCGACGACGATGGCCATGCCGCCCACCAGCGCACTCTGGAGCGCGAGCAGCCAGATGGACCGGCCGATGGACCGGGTCACGGCGAGCAGCACACCCAGCGCCACGATGCCCGCCGTACAGGTGTCCACGATGGTCGCGGGGTTCATGCCGGCAGCCACAGCTGAGCGCCCAGGGCGGAGAGCGCGAGGAGTGTCGCGACACCCAGGAGCGACGGCAGGGCCAGGATGCGCAGCTTGGCGATGCTGCCGTCGAGCACTCCGACCGCCACCGCGGCCACCACCAGCTTGGCCACCGCGACCAGCATCCCGGTCGCGATGTCGCCCGTCGCGCCGGCCGCCCCGAAGGGCATGAACACGGCGCAGAACAGGCCGACGATCACGACGAGCTTGAGCTGCGCCGCGTAGGTCAGCATCGCCAGACGACGCCCAGACGACTCGAGGAGCATCCCCTCGTGGATCATCGTCAACTCGAGGTGCGTGTCGGGGTTGTCCACCGGCTCATGCCCGGTCTCAGCCACGGCCACGACCAGGAACGCGGCGGCCCCCAGGAGCAGCGCCGGCGTGAGCCACGCGAGTCCCAAGGCCACGCTGTGCCCGGCGATCACCCCCAGGTCCGTGCTGCCGGCCGCGGCCACGCCGACGACAAGGGACAGCAGGAGCGCAGGCTCCACCACGGCCGCGATCGCCACCTCGCGAGCCGCGCCCATCCCGCCGAACGCCGAGCCGGCATCGAGGGCCCCCAGCGCGAGCGCGAAGCGCGTCAGCGCCAGCATCCCGATGACGACCAACAGGTCCCCCAGCGACCCCAGCGGCGCGCGCACCCCCACGAGCGGGACCAGGAGCACGAGGAACACCATGACCGCGAGCACCACGGGTGGCACGATGCTCGAGAGCGGGCTGGCCGCCTCGCTCTCCACAGGTTGCCTGCGCCACCACTTGGCAAGGTCGCGATAGGGCTGCCAGATGGATGGCCCGCGCCGGTACTGGAGGCGGGCCTTGACCCGCCGACTGATGCCCAGCAGCAGCGGTGCCATGAGGAGGCCCACCACGGCCTGGGCCGCGACCAGCAGCAGCCAGCCGAACGGGTCGCTCACCGGGCGACTACGAGGAGCACGACCACCGCGATCAGCGTGTATGCGACGTACAGCTGGAGGCTGCCTTGCTGGAGCCGGCGTGCCTCGCGTGCCACTCGCACCGCGGCGCGGTGGATCGGTCGGTACAGCCACGACTCGGTGACGTGGTCGATCTCGATGTGATAGCGGATGCCGCGTCGGAATGGGGTCGATGGGACCAGATCCACGGTCACCGCGCGCTCGGGTCGGTAGAAGCGCTCGAAGAACATCCGGGCGGGCTTCTCGAAGCTGGTCGCCGTGTACTCGAACACCGGCTCCGGGACGATGCCGCAGGTCCAGGTCGCGGAACGGCGGATGGCGGCGGTGCGCGCGCGGGAGACCCACCACACCCCCAGGACGAGCCCGCCCAGGACGAGGCCCACCGCGAGCGGCGCCCACGTCCCCAAGGTCGTCGGACCTGTCACGGGCACTGGTCCTGGGGAGGCGCTCACCAGTGAGTCCGCGACCCCCGAGAGGACCGCCCCCACGGGCATCGCGGCGAGGCCGAGCGCCACGCATGCGACCGCGAGGAGGCCCATCGCGACGCGCATCTGGTTGGATGCCTCGCGCGCTCCGGCCGCGCCCTCGGTGCGGGGCATTGCCAGGAAGGTCATGCCAGTCGCCTTGACATATGTGGCGAGGGCGAGCGCCGCAGCCAGGCCCAGCGCGGCGACCGCCCCATACGCGGCCGCCCGCGTGAGCGTGTCGAGCGCGTCCGCGCCACCCGCAGTCAGCAGGCCCTGGAAGGTCAGCCACTCGCTCGCGAACCCGCCGGTGACTGGCAGGCTGCTCGCGGTGAACGCGCCGACCACCGCCGCGAGCGCCGTCCATGGCATCACCCGGACGAGCCCGCCCAGTCGGTCGAGGTCGCGGCTGCCGGCATGCTCCTGCACCGCCCCGGCGACCAGGAACAGCAGGCCCTTGAACGCGGCGTGCGAGAGGACGTGGAACAGGCTGGCCGCGAGACCCAGGGTCATGAGCGCGGGGCTCCCTGCGGACGCGCCGACGATCGCCGTCCCGAGTCCGAGTTGCAGGATGCCCGTGTTCTCGATGGTGCTGAATGCGAGCAGCCGCTTGAGATCGTGCTCGGCAAGGGCGTACAGGGCACCCATGACGGCAGAGAGGGCACCCAGCCCCATCACCAGCACGCCCCACCATGTCGCGCCGGGTCCCAGCACCCCGACCACGAAGCGGGTGAGCGCATACACGCCCACGGCCACCATCACCCCGGACATCAGGGCCGACACGTGCGACGGCGCCACCGGATGCGCCCGCGGCAGCCAGACGTGGAACGGGACCATGCCCGCCTTGGTGCCGAAGCCCACCAGGAACAGCAGGAACAACCCATCTCGAGTGAGTGGCGGCAGGGCCGCGGCCGCCGCACCCATCTGTCCGATGTCAAGCGTCGCTGCGGCCGCGGCGAGGACTGCGAACGCGACCACGATGGCCGTGCCCGCGAGATGCGTGAGGACCAGATACAGGTACCCCGCGCGAACCTCGTCGCGGCCCGGCCGCGGGCCCACCACGAGCGCAGCCGACGTGAGCGCCATCAGCTCCCAAGCGAGCAGGAACGCAAACACGTTGCCGGCGCCCAGGACGAGCGCCATGGTCCCGATGAACAGGGGATACAGCAGCCCGTCCAGCGGCGAGCGCGAGGCCCCGTGATAGCCCACCGCGAACACGGACGCGCCCGCACCGAGTGACCCGAGCGCGACGAGGAACACCCCAGCAAGAGGGTCGAACCGAAGGTCGAGCGGCACGAAGCCAAGCACAGCGCCCGCGGCGATGGTGATCGGCGGGCCGGCGAGGGCGACGACTCCCACCACCACCAGGGCACTGCTGCCTACGGCGGCACACACCGCCGACAGCGCCCTCGTCCGACGTGTGACACCCGTGATCATGGAGGTCAGGAGCAGGCCGATGGCCACGAGCGCCGCCGCTTCGCCGATGCCCTCGAGACTCATGATCCGCGTCCCCGCCGTCCCGGGGACCAACGGCCGCCCAAGCTGTCGCCCGTGTCGGGCCCCAGCATCAGGGCTGGTCCTCGAGCAGGTCGGCCAGCAGGTCCCTGGTCTCCGACAGGGAATCGATGAGCAGGCGCCTGGCCACGGCCAGCAGCTCGATAGTGGCGGGGTGGCGGATGGAGTACAGCACGGAAGACCCGTCCTTGCGGCTGCTCACCAGGCCGGCGCGACGCAGGATCCCGAGTTGCTGGGATAAGTGGGACGACTCGATGCCCACGAGCGGCTGGAGCTCGGAGACGGAACGCTCATGGTCGACCAGCACCTCGAGCACCCGGATCCGGGCGGGGTTCGCGAGCGCCCGGAAGAGCTCCGCCTTGGCCTCGGACAGGGGACGGCCGCGAACGTCCGGTGTGACCCAGGCTCCCTGGGCGTTGGGCTCGGTCATGACCAGCGCCCTTGCCGGATCGATTGGTTCATCAGACGAGTTTATGACAATGTCGTCAGGTGATTGGGACCGTGGCGCACACCACCTGCCAGGGCGGGCATGCTCGAGTGCGGGGGTCGTGCGAGAGCGCTGTGCCGCGATCGAGGTCAGCGCCGAGGTCGCGGGCGTCGTCTGCCCGAGATGGGGTGTGCCCCATTGCCGTCATGCACTCAGCGGATGATCGGGCCGATTGGCGCCACACTGCGGCCTCAGTGTCGGCCGGCCCACCCACGTGGCGGCTCGGACGGCCGATCGGTGGCGGTCTGATGCGCGCGGCGAGTCGGATGGCCGGCGAGCCCCGTCGCGGCGACCTTCGTCGGCCCGATCACCCGCCAGGCGACTCAGGACCGACCCAATCATGTGTCGACGACCCGCGACGGCCGGAGCGCCCCGGTTCCTCGCCGATACGCCCTGAATCTGGGCAACTCGCCGGCGCGGCGCCAATTCACCGGCCCGGCGCCAGCTCGCCGGCCCGGCGCCAGCTCGCCGGCCCGGCGCCAACCGCCGGCCAGCGCCGGCGACCATCGACTACTGGGTCACGCCACAGAGGTGGACCCTGAGGCCCATGGCGTCGAACATCGCCGCCTTGGTGAGCATCGCCTGGTCCGCGGACGCCGCATCCGCGCCGTAGGCCACCTGGATGTGGTTCGCCTTGTGACGCGCCATCATCTGGTCGCGGGTCACGCCATGGAGCACGGCGTGCATGATGGGCCACTGGGGCGTGGTCGCCTGCCAGCGCCGCTCGGTCTCCGCGAGCGGCAGTTCCACCACGGTGCCCCGCCCCAGGTCCGCGTGGAGCGCCCCGTCCATGATGAACACGCGGCTCCAGACGATCTCGCCGGGCCGGCTGATGCCCTTGATGCCACCACCGCCCTGCCCGAAGTAGACCGGCGGCTGACGCTGGCTCACCGCGCCCTGATAGCCCCCGATGAGATGCGCGGGTGGCACGGCGCCCGAGATCTCGAACACCCACACGTAGTCGTCGCCGTACTGCTCGCCCCAGCGGATGTCGTGGAGCGTGGTCGCGGGGTCGAGGCCGAGGGCCGTCCAGACCCGGTTGGTGACCAGGCCATCCACCGCCGACCCCTCGTCCACCTCGTTGAAGCAGGGGAGCGGTCGTCCGGGGTACAGCTCCCTGCCCGTCTCGATGTGCCGCACGGGGGGCCGGTCCGTGTCGTTGAGCAGGCCCTCCGCGAGGTCCGACGCCGACGCGATGTCCTTGAGGCCCTGCTGGTACTGGATGCCGATGGTGTCGCACCCGAAGCGGTCCGCGATGCGCATCGCCGCCGTGTACAGCCGGATCTGGTCGAGCACCTGGTCCTCGGTCAGCTGCGTCGCGGGGTCGGTGCCCAGGTCGAAGCGCATGCCCTTCGCCCGGAGCGAGTCGTATCCGGCGCGTGCCTCCTGGGTGGTGACCAGACGCATCTCCGCGTACAGCGCGGACTGGCTGAGGCGCTCCTTGTGCAGGCCGGCGGGGTTCAGGTACTCGTCATCGAAGATGGCGTTGTACATGCCCATGCAGCCCTCGTCGAAGACGCCCATGATCGCCATGCGCTCGGCGAGCTCGCCTGCAAGTCGGCGCCCGGTCTCCGTCGCGACGTCCGGCAGGCGCGCGCGATCGAGGTCGTGGACGTGCGTGGTGTCGTGGGCGATGGAGCCGGTCTCGATCCAGCGCGCGATCGCCTGGTCGGCGAACGCGTCCTCCATGTCGTCGCTCCAGATCGTGCTGTACGGCTTGCCGATCTTGGTCAGTGACGCGTTGATGTTGAGCATCCCCACGAGGCCGGGCCACTCGCCCCGCCAGTTGGCAGCGGTCAGGATGGGACCGCGGTGCCGACGGAGGCCAGGCAGCACGTGGTGGCTGTACTCCCACACGGCCTCGGCCACCACGAGGGGCGCATCCCGGTCGATCGAGCCGAACACGTCCATGCCCATGCGCTGGCTGGAGATGAAGCCGTGCCCCCGCGCTGTGTCCACGGGATGGCCGCGTCTCACGGTCACGCCGTGCCGCGCGAACGCCTTGACCAGCGCCGCCTCGAGCTCCTGCTGGGCCGGCCAGCCGAGGACGTTCGCGGTCTCCCGGAGGTCGCCGCTCGCCACCAGCACGACCTCGCGGATCGATGACCCCGCCATGGCACCACACCTCCTACCGGACGTCGGGCGGGAGCGTCCGCGCCGCCTCACCGCAGACATCCTGAAACCGGTTTCTTGCGCTGCCATTCACGATACCATCCGGGACAAGGGCGGCGCCCGGTCGCCTCGCCCAGATGAGCATCGTGACAGGGGCCCCATGTCCAAGTCGGACCGACCCGTGGGCATCCGCGAAGTGGCGAGTCGTGCGCACGTCTCCCCGGCCACGGCATCGCGCGCCCTCAACGGCTCGGTCGCCGTGTCGGACGTGCTGCGCGCCCGGGTGCTGGAGGCCGCCGACCGCCTGGGCTACCGACCCAACAGCCTGGCGCGAAGCCTGCGCCGTCAGCGGACCCAGACCATCGGGGTCATCGTGTCGGACATCGCCAACCCCCACCACTCGGAGGCGGTGCGGGTCATGGAGGACGCCGCCTCACAGGCGGGATGGCGGGTGGTCCTGTGCAACTCCGATGAGCGGGTCGACAAGCAGCGGACCTATCTCCAACTGCTGGCCGACGAGCGCGTGGGGGCTGTCATCCTGTCGGCTGCGGACGAGACGGGCAGCGGCATCGATGCGCTGCTCGGCCTGGGCATCCCGGTGGTGGCGTTCGACCGCGTCATCGATGACCCGCGAGTGGACGCGGTCACCTGTGACAACGAGGGAGGGGTGCGGGAGCTGGCGCGCCATCTCATCGGCCTCGGGCATCGGCGGATCGGGTTCGTGGGCGGGCGTCCCCATGTGGCGACCGGTTCGGCGCGCCTCCTCGGCTATCGCACCGCGATGCGCTCGGCGCGCCTGCGGACCCTCGTGGAGACGGGTGACTTCCGTGCCGACCGAGCCGAGGCAGCGACCCGTCGGATGCTGGCTCGCAGGTCCCGCCCCACGGCCTTGGTGGTGGCCAACAACACGATGGCCGTGGGCGTCCTGCGCGCGGTCCGCGGGGCCGGGCTCGTGGCGCCCGACGACGTGGCCATCGTGACCGTGGACGACCCGGTCTGGGCCGAGCTCGTCGACCCGCCGCTCACGGCGCTGGCTCAGCCGGTCCGGGCGATGGCGGAGGCTGCGGTGCGGCTGGCCCTGGAGCGGGTCATGGGGGTGCGCGAGGACGCGGTGCGGCTGGTCCTGCCCATGGAGCTCCGGGTCCGGCGCTCGTCGGGGGCGGGGCCGAGCGCGGTCAGAGCCCAGCGCGGAGGGTCTGCAGCAGGTCCGAGATGACCCGGCCCCACCAGGCGAGCGCGGACGTCGCCGCCGCCACGAGCGATGGCGCGGGCCGCAGGTCCGGGGTGACGGACTGCGTGGCCCCGGGCGTCGCCACGGGTCGCGGGGTCCGCTCGGGCCTGGGGGTCCGCTCGGGCCTGGGGGTCCGCTCGGGCGCGGGTGTCCGGGTCGGCCTGCGTCGCGACGAGGTCCGGGGAGCTGGGTCCGTGGCCGAGTAGGGGATCCTGCGGACGGGTCGATCGATGAACCGGGCGGGTTCGGACGGCGGGTCCGTGATCCAGTAGCTCCGCCTGCCGTTCCGGATGCCGTTGGCCCCCTGGGGGCTCGGATAGTCGCCCCGGACGCCGTCGATGCCGTAGGGGTCGACGGTCCTCCAGTGCGGGTCGAACAGCTGGAAGTGGAGATGACGGACACAGCACGGGTCACCGCTGTAGCCGGCATAGCCCAGCAGCTCCCCGCGCTTGACGAACACTGTCTTCCTGCCGCCGATCGGGATGCGCCTGGAGATGGCCTCGAGGTGCCCGTAGTACGTGCGGTACGTGCGACCCCTGATGGTGTGCGTGACGAGCACGCGGTTGCCGGTGCCCTGGATGCAGCCCTTGCGCCCGGTGAGATTGGCGCACGCGTAGCCGGCAGCCGCCGCGTACACCGGGAACGTGCGCCAGGTCCGGGAGCGGTCGAGCCTGCCGTTGATGTAGTCGATGCCACCGTGGATGTGTCCCGGGTCCGGTGGTCCCTGCCAGATGTCCCCCTGCTGGATGCGCATCCTGGGGGTGACCTCGAAGGGGAGGGTGAGGAACCGGGGCACCGACCCCTTGGCTGACGCGGATGGCGTGGGCACGGCGACGACCGAGCCCGACGCGAGCACGATCGCTGCGAGGATCGCGGCGAGGAGGCTGGGTGACCTGGGCATGTCGGCTCCGATTTCGCGACGCGGGGCGCCGCGCCTGGGACCAGGGTCGCCCCTCCATGCACCCTGGTCGGCTCCACCAAGAGGCTACGCCAAGCCAGCCGAGCGCGCAGGCGTGAGCCACGTCGACCACGCGGGTGTCCGGCAGGGGAGGCCTCCGACGCGGGGCCGGCCCGCGGAACCATGACGATCCGCTGCCGTGGTGGTGTTCGCCGCCGTTGTGCGTCGCGGACTCTGACCGACTGGGGCATCCGGGGTGGTTGTCATGGTCGTGGCTGCCCGTGCGAGCGTGGGTGACGAGCGTGGCGCGACGGTCGGGGGCGGCGACGGGTGGCGAGTACCGCCGGGCGGTCGGAATGCCAGGGAACAGGTTCGCCGCGGCGATGGAGGCGACGACGCAGCCGGCGGGCGCATCGGCCCCGGCACGGCGTGCCCGTGACACCCGCGCCGATCGGGCGGTAGGCTCCAGGGCATGACCCAACCCCTCGTGCCGCCCCACCCATGAGCCAATCCCGGGTGCTGCCCTATGGGGCCTGGCCGTCCCCCATCGCGCTCGACCTGGTCCTCGCGGGAGCCCGCGGTCTCGCGGAGCCGACGCTCGACGGGGCCGACCTGTACGTGCTCGAGTCGCGCCCCGACGAGGCTGGTCGGATGACCCTGCTGCGCATCACGCCCGACGGTGGCACGCGGGAGCTGACACCGGCGCCCGCCAACGTGCGCACCCGCGTCCACGAGTACGGCGGTGGCGCCTGGGCCGTGGAGGGTGGCCTTGTGGTCCGCTCCGAGTTCGCGGATGGCTCCCTGTGGCGCATCGACCCGGACGGGCGGACGCGCTGCCTCGTCGCGACGCCTGGCCTCCGGTTCGCGGACCTGTCCATCGACCACTCGTGTGGCAGGGTGCTCGCGGTCCAGGAGGACCATCGGGCTGACGATCACGACCCCGCCAACGCCATCGTGGCCATCAACCTCGAGGACGGCTCGGTCACACCGCTCGTGACCGGCCACGACTTCGTGAGCCACCCTCGCGTGTCGCCGGATGGCAGGCGGCTGTCGTTCCTCGCGTGGGAGCGACCGGACATGCCGTGGGATGCATCACGCGTGTGGGTCGCGCCTGTGGCGCCCGATGGCTCGATCGGGACCCCCGAAGCAGTGGCCGGCGGGTCCGACGAATCGGTCGCAGGCCCCGCCTGGTCCCCCGACGGGAGCCTGGTGTTCGCGTCCGACCGCACGGGCTGGTGGAACCTGTATCGATGGCGTCCGGTCACGGGCGCGACCGAGGCGCTCGCGCCGGCCGAGGAGGAGTTCGCGGGACCCCAGTGGGTGTTCGGCCTGCGCACCTTCGGGTTCGCGGACGATGGGCGCATCCTGGCCATCGCGCGCTCGCGCGGCACCGACCGACTGCTGGCCATCGGGACCGAGGGTCGGACGACCGACCTGTCCGTGGGCGCGACCGACCTGTCGTACGTCTCGGTCGCCGGCTCCGCCGCGGTCGTGCTGGCGGCCCAGCCCACGCGCCCGACCGCCGTGGTGCGGGTGGACCTGACGAGCGGTGCCATGGAACGGATCCGCGAGGCGCGGACGCTCGACCTGGACCCGCGCCACCTGTCGGTGCCCGTGCCCGTGGAGTTCCCCACCGCCCATGGTCGGACCGCGTTCGCGTTCCACTACCCACCCACCAACCCGGATGTCGTGGCACCCCCGGGCGACCTGCCACCACTCGTGGTCATCTCGCACGGCGGGCCCACCTCGAACACCAACCGACGACTCGACCTGGAGGTCCAGGCCTTCACCAGCCG
>DAOTUX010000360.1:0-26184 GCA_034436475.1 Chloroflexota bacterium
ACGCACGGAGAACGCCTCCCAGCTCCCGGCGCCGTCGTGGCCCATGCCTGGCTCGATGGCGCCCGCGCCGAGGGTGGCCATGGCCTGGTCGAACCCGCCCACCACGTAGCGGGTGCCTGGCAGGAGCCCGAGGGCGGCGGCCCGGGCCAATGGGATGACGCCGACGGCCGTGCCCGTCGGGACCACGGGTGACAGCAGGCCCTCCGGGAGGCCCAGCGAGCCGAGCCCGGGTGTGTAGGCATCGGTCACCCGGTCGAAGGCGAGCGTGCGCGCCGCGAGCGTGGGGTCCACCATGGCGGGCAGGCCGAGACGCGTCATGACCCATTCGGGCCAACTCAGCAGCCGCACCACGCGCGCGGCCTCCCGCGGTCGGTGGCGCACGACCCAGCGCCATCGGGCCACCGGCGTGGCGCCTATGTCCCACAGTCCGGTCCGCAGGAACAGCGCATCGGCGCCCATCGCCTCGGCAAGGGCAGCGCCCTCTGTGTCGGACCGTCGGTCGGCCGCCATGACCACAGGTCCGACGGGGCGCCCCCGCGCGTCCACTGCCACCACCTCGTCGCCCGAGCCGCCGGCACACACGGCACGGACCGGGGAGCCGGCGCGCTCCCCCGCCACCGCCAGCGACGCGATCACACGTCGGACCGCGACCCAGACGCGCGGTGCCGCGAGCTCGATCATGCCGGGCGTGGGCTCGCGCGCGCGATAGCCGCGCCGGTCCTCCGCGAGAAGCCGCCCACGGTCGTCGAGCAGGAGGCCCTTGGTGGCGCTGGTGCCGATGTCAAGGCCGAGCACGCTCATGCTCCGCGATCATGGACCAGCGGGGCGTGCGGCGGCGCCCCGCTCGCGTGTACCGTCGATCATGTGACCGACCTTGGGCCGACGCGACCGAGCCACCAGCAGGAATCCTCCGGGCGGCTGGCGGGCCGCGTCGCCATCGTCACTGGCGCCAGCACGGGCATCGGCGCGGCCGTCGCCCGCCTGTTCGTCGAGCTTGGTGCATCGGTCGTGGCCATGGCCCGTCAGGAGGCCCGGTTGTCACGGATGGCCGAGGACCTGCCGGACGGCCGGGTCGCGCTCGTCCCGGGCGACGTCGCGCGGGAGACGGATGTCGACCGCCTCGTGGCCGTGGCGCTGGAGCGCCACGGACGCCTCGACATCGTGGTCAGCAACGCGGGCATCCATCGCACCGGCCCGTTCGTGGAGATGAGCCTCACGGAGTGGCGCGAGCTGATGGCCACCAACCTCGACGGCACGTTCCTCACCTGTCGGGCGGCCGCTCGCGCCATGATCGCCGGCGGGCGGCCGGGCGCGATGGTCATCGTCGCCTCGACCAACAGCCTGGTCGCGGAGCCGTCGATGTCGGCGTACAACGCGTCCAAGGCGGCGATCGCGTCCCTTGCCGCGTCCATGGCCATCGAGCTGGCGCCCCACGACATCCGGGTGAACGCCGTGGCGCCCGGGACCATCGAGACCGAGATCACGCGCCCCATGATCGCGGCCGGCCACCGTTTTGGCGGGATCCCCCTTGGTCGCATCGGCGACGCCCGCGAGGTTGCCTGGGCGGTCGCGTTCCTGGCCGGCGACGAGGCGTCGTACGTCACCGGCACCACGCTCGTGGTCGACGGCGGCCAGCTCGCCATCAACGGCGAGCCGCTGCCGCCGATCCCGCTCGATCCGTCGAGGGAGGTGCGGCCGCGACCTTGACAGGCCTCGGTAGGATGGGCCGCATCCTGACAGGTCGTACAACTGAGGTCTGACAACTCGATGTGCCGGGAGTCCTGCAGCCCCCGTCCCCGCGCGACGCTCCGCTGATGCCCGGTGCCTCCGAGGCCCTGTCATCGAGCGCCGCGCCCACGGCGGCGCCCCCCGGCGCGCCGGCCGTCGGAGGGGTGCCGGCGATCAGCGCCCGAGGCATCACCAAGTCGTACGGCCATCTCCACGCACTCCGAGGCGCGGACCTGGACCTCCGTCCCGGCGAGGTCCTGGCGCTCGTGGGGGACAACGGCGCCGGCAAGTCGACCCTCACCAAGATCCTGTGCGGCGCGATCGCGCCCGACGCCGGAACCCTCGCCTACTGGGGCACGCCCGTCACGGTGCAGTCGATCGGGCACGCGCTCGAGTTGGGCGTACACACCGTCTATCAGGACCTCGCGCTGGCACCCGACCTCTCGGTTGCCGACAACCTGTTCCTGGGCAGGGAGCCGGTCCGGCCGGGCTTGCGAGGCCGGCTGGGCATGCTCGATCGGGAGCGGATGCGCGACGACACCAGGTCGGCGCTGGCCCAACTGGGCATCAACCTGCGCTCCCTCCGTGTGCCCGTGCGCGACCTGTCCGGCGGGCAGCGTCAGGCGCTGGCCGTGGCCCGGTCCATCACATGGGCCACGACCGCGGTCCTGATGGACGAGCCGACCGCCGCGCTCGGGCCCAAGCAGTCGGGCATCGTCTACGAGACGGTCACCAACGCGGCGGCACGCGGCCTCGCGGTGCTGGTCATCTCCCACGACATCCCGCGGATGCTCCATGTCGCCGACCGCATCGCGGTCATGCGCCATGGCGTGGTCGTGGCGGAACGGCCCGCGTCATCGCTCAAGCTCACGGACGTCATCGGGCTGATGTTGGGCGAGGAGGTCGTGGAGTGAGCGCCGCGACCCCCGCGACCTCCACCCCCGACGCCCTGCCCGAGCCGCTCGGGCCCGTCGAGTCGGTCGGGGTCCTGGGACAACTCCGCGGGTCGTCCGCGTTCTGGATCGGCGTGGTGGTCGTCGGGCTCGTCATCGTGTTCGGCCTCATCACGCCCAACAACGCCTATGTCAAGCCCTCGAACCTGTTCAACATCGGGCTCAACGCGTCCCAGATCATGCTCATCGCGGTTGGCATGACCTTCCTCATCGGCGCAGGACACCTCGACCTGTCGGTGGGCTACAACCTCATCCTGGCGTCGGTCCTGGGAGCGAAGGTGATGGTGGCCGTGGCCGGCTCGACCGAGCAGGTCGCCGCCGGCGACTACCCCAACCTCGTCCCCGCCATCGTGGCGGGTGCGCTGGTCGCCATCGTGGCGGGTGCGCTGGCGGGCCTCCTCAACGGGCTGCTGGTGACGAGACTGCGGCTCAACTCGTTCATCGTCACGCTCGCCACGTCGGGGATCCTGTACGGCGCCGCGCTCATCCTCACGAGTGCCGCGAACGTGCCGTTCGTGCCCGACGAGATCCAGACGTGGTTCGGCAGCAACCGCCTGTTCGGTCAGGTGCCGCTGCCCCTGCTCGTCACGCTCGTGGTGTGCGGATTCATGTGGCTCGTGATGCGGGCGTCGCGCTTCGGCATGCGCACGCTCGCCCTCGGCTCGTCGCGCGAGGCGGCCATCCGAGCGGGCATCGACATCGGCCGCCACACCGTCCGGCTGTTCGTGCTCCAGGGCCTCATGGTGGGGCTGGCCGCGGTCATCGATCTCGCACGCAACGCGGGCACGAACGTGGTGGGCCACCAGTCCGACAACCTCCAGGCCATCTCGGCGGTGGTGCTGGGTGGGACCAGCCTGTTCGGGGGCATCGCGTCCATCGGCGGGACGCTCCTGGGGTCGCTGGTCCCCGTGATGATGGCCAATGGCCTGGTGATCCTGAACGTCCAGCCGTTCTACCAGCTGGTGGTGGTGGGGGTGATCCTCATCATCGCCGTCTACCTCGACCAGCGTCGTCGATCGCGCATGAGCTGAGAGGAGGGCCATGGGGCAGTCCGGGGTGTCGTTGGCTGCAAGCTACGGATGCGAGACGAGGAGGGACCCAGGGTGAGAGTCGGAAGGATCGGTAGAGGAGCCGTTGTATCGGCGGGCATGGCATCGCTGATCGCCGTGGTGCCGGCCGGCGCGCAGTCGGGTGCGCCAGCATCGCCGCCTGCGACGTCGGTGAGCATCGACTTCGTGCCGGGGCAGATCGGCATCACGTTCTACACCGGCATGGAGTGCGGCGCCCGCGCGGCCGCCGCGGACCACAACGTCGCCCTCCAGTTCAACGGGTCTCATAACTGGGACCCCAACGAGACCCGGGCGGTCATCGAGGCCTTCCAGGCCAACGAGCCCCAGGGCTGGATCCTGGCGCCGACCGACCCGGACGCCTTCGTCAGCTTCGTGTCCACCGAGATGGCCGCGGGGCGTCCGGTGGTGACGGTCGACGCGCCCATGAGCCAGCCCGTGGAGCTGGCGAACATGCAGTCGGACCACTACAAGGGTGGCCAGCTCGCTGCCGAGGCGATGCTCGCCCAGACCGGCGGGACCGGCTCGTACCTGGTGCTCCACATGCAGCCGGGGCTGCCGGACATCGGCGGGCGCGCCGATGGCTTCCGGGACGCCATGACCGCCGCAGGCTCGAAGGTCCTGGAGTACGCCTACCCGGGGACCGACACCGCCAAGGCCGCCCAGGCTGTGACCTCGGCCATCGCGGGCAACCCCGACTTGGCGGGCGTCTATGCCACCCACGAGTCGGCCGCGCTGGGTGCCGCCACGGGGTTGCGCGATTCGGGCCAGCAGGGCACCATCAAGCTCATCGCGTTCGATGCATCGCCCGAGCAGGTCAACGACCTCAAGGGTGGCGTGTACGACGCGCTCATCGCCCAGCAGCCCTATGACATGGGCTACAACAGCGTCAGGCTCGTCGCGGACACCATCCGCGCGGGCGTCATCGACACGTCCGCGGTCCCACACGACCAGCCCACGGGGTTCGCGGTCATCACGCGTGACAACGCGGACGATCCGGACATCGCCGGGTTCATCTATCCGGCGGACCTCAACGCGTGTCCGACCGGGGCGCCCGCCTCCTGACGTCCGGGCCCACCGGCTCCTCCCCGGGGGACGACCGGGACACCGCACCGGGGCGCCAGCCAGGCGCCCCGGTGTCATGGTGTCGGGACGGGTCGCGCGACGCGCGGTGCTCGGTCACGTGCCAGCGAGAGCCCACCGGATGATCCACGTGCTGAGCGCCAACACCGCCCATGAGGTCATCCTGCGCGTGCCCCGGCTGGTGCCAGGCGGGGTGCACCGCGCCGTCGACGGCCACCGCCGGGTCGGTGGCAAGGGGGTCAACGTGGCTCGGGCATGCGGGCGCATGGGCGCTGTCGTGCGCCTCGTCGCACTGGCCGACGCTCGGGGCGCGACCGAGCTGGCGAGCGAGCCGGACCTGGTGGGGGCTGCGATCGAGGTGGTGCCGCTGCCGGGCGACGCCCGGACGGACGTCATCGTGGCGGAGGCCGGTGGGCGAGCGACCGTCGTGAACGGCATGGCCGAGCCCATCCCGCCCCGGACGGTCGACGACCTCATGGCCACCATGCTCGAGGGGGTCAAGCCAGACGACCTCGTGGTGCTGGCGGGAAGCGTTCCCGGGGGCGGGCCCGTCGACCTGTACGCCACGCTCGTGGGCGCGGCCCGGGCCGCGGGCGCCCGGACCCTCGTGGATGCATCGGGACCGTGGCTCCGGGCGGTGATGCCGGAAGGGCCTGACGTGGTCAAGGTCAACCTCGCCGAGCTCGCCGGAGCCGTGGGCGGAGCGCCGCGCGACTGCTGGCGGCGCGGTGGTGCGCTCGTTCCCAACGTGCCGGCCCTCGTGCTCAGCCGAGGGTCGTCCGGCGCGCGTGTCTGGGCGGACGGCCGGCGCTGCTCCGTGCGAGTCCCTCGGCAAGCCGTGGTCTGCGCGGTCGGCGCGGGTGACGCCATGACCGCGGGCATCGCGACCGGCCTCGCCGCGGGCATGCCGCTCCCCGAGGCCACGGCACAGGGGGCTGCGTGGGGCGCTGCCGCGGTCCGCGAGCTGGACCTGACGTTCGACCCTGCCGTCGCCCGGGAGGTCGCCGCCGAGACACGGGTGGCGCGCTGCGTGTCAGCCTGACGAGCAGGGAGGGCCGTGCGCTCGGGCGCGGCCATGGTGGTCTGGGACCGCCCGGGCCTCAGGCGGCGGCGCCGGGCTCCTCGGACGTTGCGACGCGCTCCAGCTCGGCCATCATGAAGCGGTCAAGGTCCCCGTCGAGCACACCTGTGGTGTCGCTGGTCTCGTGCTCGGTGCGGTGGTCCTTGACCATCTGATAGGGATGGAGCACATAGCTCCGGATCTGGTTGCCCCAGCCCGCCTCGACGTGCTCGCCGCGGATCCGTGCGAGCTCCGCCTCGCGGTCGGCGATCTTGCGTTCCAGGAGGCGTGCCCGGAGCACCCGCATGGCCAGCTCCTTGTTCTGGTGCTGGGAACGCTCGTTCTGGCTCTGGACCACGATGCCGGTGGGCAGGTGGGTGAGGCGCACCGCGGAGTCGGTCTTGTTGACGTGCTGGCCACCGGCCCCCTGGGACCGGTAGGTGTCGATGCGCAGGTCGTCGTCGGGGATGTCGCCGATCTCGACGTCGTCCTCGACCTCTGGCAGCACCTCCACGAGCGCGAACGTGGTGTGACGCCGCTTCTGGGCATCGAACGGGCTGATGCGCACCAGGCGATGGACGCCGCGCTCGGCTCGCAGGAAGCCGTACGCCCGGCGACCGGTCACATTGAGGGTCGCGCTCTTGATGCCGACGCCCTCGCCCTCGAGCTGGTCCATGATCTCGGTCCTGAAGCGATGGCGCTCGGCCCACCGGAGGTACATCCGGAGCAGCATCTGCGCCCAGTCCGTGGCCTCGGTGCCGCCAGCGCCCGCCGAGATGCTGATGATCGCGTTCGACTCGTCATAGTCACCGCTGAACAGGAGCGCCTGCCGCTGGAGCTCGTAGTCGCGGGCGAGCGCCTGGTGCTCCGTGTCGACCTCGGTGGCCATGTCCTCGTCCGCGGCCTCGGCAGTCAGGTCAGCCAGTTCGACGAGATCACGGGCCCGCGCCTCGAGGGTGCGCCACGTGGTGATGTCCTCGCGCAGCCCCTCGGCATCGCGCAGGACCCGCTGCGCCTCGCGCTGGTCATCCCAGAAGCCGACGGCGGCCGCGCGCGCCTCGAGTTCCGCGAGCCGCCGCTCCCTGACGGCTAGGTCAAAGACGCCCCGAGGTCGCCACGACCCGGGAGGCGAGGTCGCGGATGGCTGTCTGGTCCATCTAGCTCCTTGCTCGCATCTCCTGGAGCAGCTGCGGCCGGAGCTCCAGGATTCGGAGCGCCGACTTGCTGCGGGCGACGACGGGGTTCACGCAGGGGCAGTATGCATTGTGCGGACATGGCCCGCAGTCACCGTCGCAATCGAGCCAGGCGGCATAGCTGCAGGTCCGACAATCGCGCTCGCACGCAATCAGGTCGGTGAACGACTGATCACCGAACTCCGGATCCGCCGTCGGAAACGGCTTCACGGTCCCTCTCTCTCCCTCTCGAGGCAGACCCGGGATAGGGCGATTGTCCCAGCGGCAGCCTCAGTCGTGCCCAGACCACGGCCCGGTGCACCCCTGGAGTATACGGAGTGGGCGCCGAGGCTCACAAGAGGGGCCTCCTCGGTTCCCTCGATGCGCACGCAGCACGGCGTGCGCTCAGCGACGACCACACCATCGGGCGGGCAGGGTCGGGGGTCTTGCCTATACTGGGCGGTCCCATGCGCAGCATCCTGGCCCGCCTCGTGGGCGGCGGCAACGAAGCTCACCTCTCCCGACTGCGCCCAGTCGTGGCCCAGATCAACAGCTTGGAGGAGCAGTACTCCGGACTCACGGACGAGCAGATCCGTGAGGAGATGGCGCAGGTCAGGGCCGAGGTCGCCGAGACGGCGGCCCCCACGCCACCCTCCGAGGAGGAGCTGACCCACACGGACCGTGAGCGTCGTGCGGACATGCGGCGGGCGCGCGAACGGCAGGACCTCAAGCGGCTGCAGACCGCGCTCGATGCCGTTCTGCCGGATGTCTTCGCGGCAGCGCGCGAGGTGGCCCGGCGCAAGCTCGGCATGCGCCCCTTCGACGTCCAGCTCATGGGCGCCATGGTCCTGCACCAGGGTCGCATCTCGGAGCAGAAGACCGGCGAGGGCAAGACGCTCGTCGCGCCGCTCGCGGCGGCGCTCAACGCGATGTCCGGTCGGGGTGTCCACGTCGTCACCGTGAACGACTATCTCGCCAAGCGCGACCCGCAGTGGATGGGGCCCATCTTCCATGGCCTGGGTCTCTCGGTGGGCATCGTCCAGCACGACTCCGCGTTCCTGTTCGACCCGGCGTACCGACCCACCGACGAGCGGATGCTGTACCTCCGCCCGGTCCCTCGTCGGGAGGCCTACGCCGCGGACGTCACCTACGCCACCAACAACGAGCTGGGCTTCGACTACCTGCGCGACAACATGGTCACCGAGCTCGCGGAGCGGGTGCAGCGGGGTCGCTACTTCGCGATCGTGGACGAGGTGGACAACATCCTCATCGACGAGGCGCGGACCCCGCTCATCATCAGCGGCCAGGCGGAGCAGTCGGACGACCTGTACTACCGCTTCGCTCGCCTGGTACCCCGGCTGCGCGCCCGTCCCGATGGCGCGGAGGACGGCGGCGACTACTTCGTGGACCTCAAGGAGCACGCGGTGTCCCCCACCGAGGAGGGCATCGCCAAGATCGAGCAGCTCCTGGGGGTGCCGGACATCTATGACGTCACCGCTGACCCGCGGCTCGCGCGGCACTTCGAGCAGGCGCTGCGCGCCCATGCGCTGTACAAGGTCAATCGGGACTACATCGTCAAGGATGGCGAGATCGTCATCGTCGACGAGTTCACAGGTCGCCAGATGCCCGGGCGTCGATGGTCCGAGGGCCTCCACCAGGCGATCGAGGCCAAGGAGGGCCTGCGGGTCCAGCGGGAGTCGGTGACCCTGGCCACCATCACGTTCCAGAACTACTTCCGGCTGTACGACAAGCTGTCGGGGATGACCGGCACGGCCATGACCGAGCAGGAGGAGTTCTACAAGATCTATGGCCTGGAGGTGGTCGCCATCCCCACCCATCGGCCGATGATCCGTGACGATGATGCCGACCTGGTGTTCCAGACCGAGAACGCCAAGTTCACGGCACTCATCGACGAGGTCGCGGAGATGCAGGCGGCCGGGCGTCCGGTGCTCGTGGGCACGGTGAGCGTGGAGAAGAGCGAGGTGCTCTCCGACATGCTCATGAGGCGAGGCGTGCGACACGAGGTCCTGAACGCCAAGTTCCACGAGAAGGAGGCGGCCATCGTCGCCCAGGCCGGACGCGCCGGGGCGGTGACCATCGCCACCAACATGGCAGGCCGGGGCACGGACATCAAGCTGGGAGGGGATGCCGCGGGCCTCGCCTCCGACTCGCTCCACCGACAGGGTCTCAACCCCGCCGAGGTGGAGCCCGACGTCTATCAGCAGGCGCTCGACGAGGCCACGGCGCTGACCGCCGCGGAGCACGAGCGGGTGGTCGCTGCGGGTGGCCTCCATATCATCGGCACGGAGCGTCACGACGCTCGACGCATCGACAACCAGCTGCGAGGCCGCGCCGGTCGCCAGGGTGACCCAGGCTCCTCGCGCTTCTACCTGTCCCTTGAGGACACGCTCATGAAGCGCTTCGCGTCCGACCGCGTGGCTGGCCTCATGGAGCGTCTCGGCCTCGAGGGTGACGTGGCCATCGAGTCCCGCCTCGTGTCCAAGACCATCGAGAACGCCCAGTCCCGGGTCGAGGGCTACAACTTCGACATCCGCAAGCGCGTGGTCGAGTACGACGACGTCATCAACAAGCAGCGCGAGACGATCTACGCAGAGCGTGACAAGGTGCTCCACAACGAGGACCTGGGCGGTACGGTCCTGGGCTTCGTGGAGGGGGAGGTGGCCACCCTCGCCGAGCAGCATCTGGGCCCGGTCATGGACGACTGGGATCTCGAGGGCTTCGCTCGCGCGGTCGCCTCGCTGGGGATCACCGGGGAGGGGCTTGACGCGCAGGCCCTCGAGGAGCTGCCGAGTCAGGAGGCAGTCCTCGACGCGGTGCTCGATGCCGCGGAGGCTGGTCTCGCCGAGCGTCAGCAGCGATACGGGGAGCAGACCTGGGCGATGGTCGAGCGGTTGGTGCTGCTGCGCAGCATCGACCAGCTGTGGGTCGACCACCTCACCGAGCTCGATGACTTCCGCAGGGGCGTCGGACTGCGAGGGTATGGCGGGACCGACCCGCTGGTCGAGTTCAAGCGCGAGGCATTCAAGCTCTACGAGGAGTTGCGCGGCTTCATCCGTCACCAGGTCGCGAGCACGATCTTCCGAGTGAACGTGCAGGTGCAACCCACGGCGCCGCCGCCGCCCCGGACGATCCCCATGCCCACCCCGCAGCAGATGGCGCTCCTGCGAGCGGCTGCGGCTCAGCGTGCGCTCGCCGCACAGCGCGCCGCCGCCGCGGTGACAGGCGCGACCGCCGAGGTCGTGGCGTCGAACGGGTCATCGGCCGCCGCCGGCGTCGAGTCCGATCGCGCCGCGCGAGCCGATGGCGTCGACACCACCAACGAGGGGACAGCTCTGGATGACGAGCGTCTTGACCTCGGCCCTGAGGACCTCGCCGCGGTCGACGAGGTCGCTGATCAGGACGTGCTGCCCGTGGGTGCGGCCCCCGACCCGGTCGCCGCGCAGGCGGTGGTGGCCGGTCTCGCCGCAGCCCCCCGAAGGATGACTCTGCAGCACGGAGACGAGGCAGTCGAGGCCGATGCGCGCAGGTCGACGGGAGCGGTCGATGCCGGCACCAAGCTGGGTCGCAATGACCCCTGCTGGTGTGGCTCGGGAGTCAAGTACAAGAAGTGCCACGGCCGCTGAGCCCGCGCTGAGACGGCGGCCGCCTCGGAGAGGGCGGCCGGCTCGCGCCGCACACCCTAGGTCGCCCCGCGACCGAAGGGCCAGGATGTCACGCCGCCCGCGTGGGTGGGCGAGCCGCGCTCAGCCCCAGTGCCCGAGGGCGTACCCGACCACGATGACCGCGAACGTGAGACCCGCCAGCAACGCGATGGCGAGGGCCGCCAGGCGCTTGTCCGGCGGGTCGACCTCGTTCTGCTCGAGGGGCGCGGCATCCCAGCGACGGGATCGGAGCTGCGTCCGATAGTCCGCGGCTGTCGCGGGCGACGGCGAGAGGTTGCCGTCTGCGTCGGGGCGGTGGAGCTTCTGCGTCATGACCTGGATGGTAGCCGACTCGGCGGCCCGTCCGAAGGTCGTATCGATCACCCAATGCGCAGTGCGCACCGTCCGGTGGCGGGCCACGGCGCGCCCGAGGACGACCCGTATCGGTCGGGCTGATCGCGTTCGGCCGGGGCCGCAGCGAGGAGCGCCTCAGACCGCGCCCTCGTCGGGGTGGGCGTCCTCCTGGTCGCGGTCGCTCCAGAGACCCATCTCCTGGACCAACTGGATCTCGGACGAGAACAGGGCGCCCACCGACTCCGCGTCATGGATGCGTCGGATCGCCTCACCGATGAGCGGTGCCACGGACAGCTGGCGGATCTTGGCGAGGCGTTTCTGGGGCGGCAGCGGGATGGTGTCGGTGATCACCACCTCGGTCAGGCTTGAGTCCCTGATGCGCTCGACGGCTGGGCCTGACAGCACACCGTGGGTGGCGCAGGCGTAGATCTCATGGACCCCTTCGCGCTCGAGGGCGTTCACCACCTGCATCAGCGTCCCCGCGGTGTCGATCTCGTCATCGACCACGATGGCGCGTCTTCCCCGGACCTCGCCGATGACGTTGAGCACCTCGGCGCGATCGTCGTTGTCCATACGCCGCTTCTCGACGATGGCGAGCGGCGCGTCCACCAACTCCGCGAACGCGCGGGCCCGCTTGGCGAATCCCAGGTCGGTGACGACCACCAGGTCGTCGATCTGCTTCTGGATGAAGTGGTTGCTGAGCAGGTGGACAGCAGTCAGTTCGTCGACCGGGATGTTGAAGAAGCCCTGGATCTGACCTTGGTGCAGGTCCATGGTGAGCAGGCGGTCGGCGCCCGCCACGCTGATCATGTCCGCGATGAGGCGAGCTGTGATGGGGACCCGTGGCTGGTCCTTCTTGTCGGAACGGCCGTAGGCGTAGTACGGCACCACGGCCGTGATCCGTCCCGCGCTGGCGCGCTTGAACGCGTCGATCATGATCAGCAGTTCCATGATCGACTGCTGGACAGGTGAGCACGTGGGCTGGATGAGATACACATCGTGCTCCCGGACGTTGTCCAGGATCTTCACGAAGATGTTCTCGTTGGCGAACTCGAACACCTCGACGCGGCCAGGCGTCACATCCAGGTACAACCCGATCTTGCGGGCGAGCTCCGGGTTGGCGTTGCCCGCGTACAGGTCCAGCGTGTCCGTCACCCGGCCCGCCGGCACGGAGCCGAAGGAACTCACGCGGCTTGCCTCCAGGGATCGTGTCGTCACGTCGGTCTCTCGTCGCCAGCCGGACCCTCCGAGCCCGGCTCGCCCGCCTCATTCTGACCCTCGCCACGCTGCTCCGCCAGCCCGGCTCGGAACACCGCGATGCCCGCGACGTCGTCGCCGTCGTTCAAGCGCATCACGATCACGCCGCGCGCGGCTGCGAGCTGACGACTGACGGTCTTGACGTCCGTGCGCACGACCTGGCCCGAGGAGCTGATGAGGAGCAGTTCCTCGTCCGTCTCCTCGACGATCCGCACCGCGGCCACGTCGCCCGTCTTGGCACCCTCGAGACGGATGAGCCGCACTCCCTGGTTCGCACGACCCTTCTTGGTCATGAACTCCGAGAGCGGGACGCGCTTGCCGTAGCCGGTGTCGGTGAGCACGAGGATGTCCGCGTCCGGTGAGGGGATGACCTCCATGCCCACCACCCGGTCGCCCTGCTTGGCGAGTCGGATGCCGATGACGCCCGCCGCCTCGCGGCCCATGGCGCGGACGTTGCGCTCATTGAACCGCGCGATGTTGCCGAGGCGCGTGGCGAGCACGATGTCGTCATGACCGGACGACACCGCGACCCACGCGAGCGCGTCGTCCTCCGCCACCGTGATGGCCCTGATCCCGGTGGAGCGCACCCGCTCGAACTGCTCGATGGGTGTCTTCTTGATGATCCCCTTGCGGGTGGCCATGACCAGGTTGTGGCCCTTCTCGAAGTCGGGGAGGGTGATGACGGCGAGCACCCGCTCGCCCGACTCCACCTGGACCCCCTCGAGGTTGATGATGGGCACGCCCTTCGCCTGGCGGCTCGCATCCGGGATCGCGTGGACCTTGGAGCTGAACACCCGCCCGCGGTTGGTGAAGAACAGCGCCCAGTCATGGGTGTTGGCCACGAGCAGGTGCGCGACGGCGTCCTCTTCCACGGTTCGGGCGCCGATGATGCCCTTGCCACCCCGCGCCTGACGCCGGTAGGTGAGCAATGGCTGACGCTTGATGTAGCCACGCCCGCTGATGGTGATGACCACATCCTCGTCGGCGATGAGGTCCTCGTCGGACAACTCGCGCGAGGCATCGTCCTGGATGCGGGTGCGTCTCTGGCCGGCGTACCTCCTCTCCAGTTCGAGGTTCTCGGCCTTGATGATCTCCAGCACCCGGCGCGGGTTGGCGAGGATGTCCTCGAGCTCCGCGATGAGCTGGATGACCGCCACGTACTCGTCCTCGATCTTCTTGCGCTCGAGGGCCGCGAGGCGCCGTAGCTGCATCTCGAGGATGGCGTTGGCCTGGACCTCGGTGAGCCCGAACCGGTCCATGAGGGCGGCACGGGCATGCTCCACGTCCGCAGCCTCGCGGATGGTCCGGATGACCTCGTCGAGGTTGTCGAGGGCGACCTTGAGGCCTTCCAGGATGTGTGCCCGGTCGCGCGCCCGCTGGAGGTCGTACTCCGTGCGCTTGACGATGACCTCGCGGCGCCAGTCGATGTGGTGCTGGAGGATCGATCGCAACGGCAGCGTCTGGGGCTGCCCGTCCACGAGCGCGACGATGTTGGCGTTGTATGCCATCTGGAGCGCCGTGTGCTTGAACAGGTTGTTGAGCACCTTGTGGGGGTTCGAGTCGCGCTTGCACTCGATGACCACCCGCATGCCATCGCGGTCGGACTCATCCCGAAGGTCGGCGATGCCCTCGAGCTTGCCCCCTTTGACCAGGTCGGCGATCTTCTCCAGGAGCGACGCCTTGTTGACCTGATAGGGAAGCTCCGTGGCGACGATCGCGGTCCGACCCTGGCGGGTCTCCTCGAAGGAGCACTGCGCGCGCATCACCACACGCCCTCGCCCGTGGGCGTACATGTCCCGGATGGCGTCCACGCGCTCGCGCTGACCCGTGATGGGGTTGCGACGCTCCTCGTATCGGAAGATGGTGCCGCCCGTGGGGAAGTCGGGGCCGTGGATGTGGGCCGCCAGGTCGGCGGTCGTCAGCTCCGGGTCGTCGATGAGCGCGTTGGTGGCTGCGACCACCTCGCCCAGGTGATGGGGTGGGATGTTGGTCGCCATGCCGACGGCGATGCCTGTCGAGCCGTTGATGAGGAGGTTGGGCAGCTTGGCGGGAAGCACCGAAGGCTGCATCCGGGTGCCGTCGTAGTTCTCGACGAAAGTGACGGTGTCCTTGTCGATGTCGGCCAGCAGCTCCGCGGCGATCGCGGTCATGCGCGCCTCGGTGTACCGCATGGCGGCGGGCGGGTCACCATCGACAGAGCCGAAGTTGCCCTGGCCATCCACGAGCGGGTAGCGCAGCGAGAAGTCCTGCGCGAGCCGCACGAGCGCGTCATAGAGCGCAAGGTCGCCGTGCGGGTGGTATTTGCCCATGACCTCGCCCACGATCGCAGCGCACTTGCGGTACGACGCGGCGGCACCGAGGCCCATCTCGTGCATCGTGTACAGGATCCGCCGATGGACCGGCTTGAGGCCGTCCCGCACGTCCGGCAGCGCGCGACTCACGATGACGCTCATCGCGTAGTCGAGGTACGCGGACCGCAGCTCATCCTCGATGGGAACGGGCCGGATCCGCTCGTTGATGGGGTCGGTCATGCGTGGCTCCGTGCGTAGCGGTCACCCTGCTGGGCGACCACGGTGGGGGCGAGGCTCGCGAGGCCGAACCGAGCGCTGGCCTGGGAGGCGCGGCTGGTGGAAGGTGCCCCGGGTCTGGTTCGGATGCCCCCGACGGCACCGCGGATCGCCGCAGCACGGCCCACCGGCAGGTGGGCGAGGGAGTCCCGGACGACCCAGGCGCGATAGCCGTCGTCGCGCTCGAGTGCGACACGCGACTGGTCCTCGAGGAACGCCGCCACTTGGTCGGGTGCGACACGGCTCCACTCCCGGAGCGCCCAGGAGAGCGACTTGCGCACCCAGGGGTCGGCATCGCCGATGAGCTCACCCACGAGGGCCAGCACGGGCGCGGCCCGCAGGCCCGCGCGTTCACGGACTGCCACCCGATGAGGGAGCCGAGCCAGCGTGGAGCCCACCAGGCGTCGTTCCATGGGCCTCGATGCGTAGACGAGCTGTTCCAGCTCCGCCCATCGGAAGGGTTCCGCCAGGACGCCCTGCGCGAACACCTCGGCGAGGCTGTCCACCGTGATCCAGTCCGAGGCGTCGTGGGCGACGCGTCGGAGGAGCTGCCATGAGCGCTCCGGATCCCGAGCCAGGCTGGCCTGGAGGCACGGCAGCGCCATGAGACGCTCCTCGCGCGTGGGTGCGGTCCGTGACAGGCGCGTCGCGAGATCGAGCACGAGGCTTGCCGATGTCTCTCGCAGGGCGGGACGCAGCATGCGGGCGATCTCGTGGAGGAGCGGCCAGCGCACCCCATGGACCGCGCCCGAACCCGGCGCCACCCGTGCCTGGGCCGCCGCGTACCCTGGGTCCGCGAGCGCGGCGAGGCCCGCGGACAGCGCGGCCTGGAAGGCGGCGGGCTCGGTCAGGAGGTCGGCCAGCCGCTCACCGAGACGAGTCGCGTCTCGCAGGCGAGCCGCCACGAACCTTGTGGCCGCGGCCGTGGCGTCAGACATCGAGGTTCTGGACCTTGCGGGACTGGGCGGTAATCCAGTCGCGACGTGGCTCGACCCGTTCCCCCATGAGCTTGGAGAAGTAGAGCTCGGCCGCCGCCGCGTCCTCGATGTCCACGCGCAGCAGGGTCCGGGTGGCTGGGTTCAGGGTGGTCTCCCAGAGTTGCTCCGCGTTCATCTCGCCGAGACCCTTGAAGCGCTGGATGGTCAGGTTCTTGACCTTCATCTCCTTGATGATGCGGTCCCGGTCCTTCTCGTCGCGAGCGTAGTTGGTGACCTTGCCCGTGCTCACGCGGAACAGTGGTGGCTGCGCGATGTACAGATGCCCGTTCTCCACGAGCTGGGGCATGTTGCGGAAGAAGAAGGTCATCAGCAGCGTCCGGATGTGCGCCCCATCCACGTCGGCGTCCGCGAGCAGGATCACCTTGTGGTACCGGAGTCGGGCGAGGTCGAACGTGTCCCCGATGCCCGTGCCCAGGGCGATGATGAGCGGCCGGATCTTCTCGCTGCCCAGGACCCTGTCGAGGCGCGCTCGCTCGACGTTGAGCATCTTGCCGAACAGCGGCAGGATGGCTTGGAAGCGACGGTCGCGCCCCTGCTTGGCGGAGCCGCCGGCCGAGTCGCCCTCCACGATGTACAGCTCGCTCCGCTCCGGGTCCCGCTCCTGGCAGTCGGCGAGCTTGCCCGGCAGGGCGGAGCTCTCCAGTGCGCTCTTGCGGATGACCAGGTCCCGGGCCTTGCGAGCCGCCTCGCGGGCGCGCTGCGCGGTCATGGACTTCTCGATAACGCGTCTGCCGTCGCTCGGGTTCTCGTCGAGGAACTGACCCAGACCCTCCGACACGGCAGCCTGGACCTGACCCTTGACATCGGCGTTGCCGAGCTTGGCCTTCGTCTGGCCCTCGAACTGGGGTTCCGTCAGCTTCACGCTGATGACCGCGGTCAGGCCCTCGCGGACATCGTCGCCCGAGAGGTTGTCACGGGAGTCCTTGATGAGTCCCTGGCGTCGTGCCCAGTCGTTGAGACAGCTCGTGAGCGCGGCACGGAAGCCCGTGACATGCGTGCCCCCGTCCACGGTGTGGATATTGTTAGCAAAGGCAAGGACTGTCTCGGCGTAGCCGTCGTTGTACTGGAGAGCGACCTCGATGGTGGTCGAGCCGTCACGGCGCTCGATGGCGATGGGCCGCTGGCTGAGGGTCTCCTTCTCCCGATTGAGGTGGCGCACGAAGCTGGCGATGCCGCCCTCGAAATGGAAGGTCCGCTCGCGCCACGGCGTCTCCCGCTCGTCCATGAGGCGGATGTGCACGCCCTTGGTGAGATAGGCCGACTCGCGGAGCCGCTGGGCGATGGTGTCGAACGAGAACTCGGTGCTGTCGAACACCTGAGGGTCGGGCATGAAGGTGGTATCCGTGCCATGACGGCCCTTGGAGGGGCCGACGAGACGGACAGGGCCTGTCGCCTTGCCGCGCTCGTACTGCTGGGTCCAGACCTTGCCATCCCGGGCCGTCTCGACACGCAACCAGGTGGCGAGCGCGTTGACGACCGAGACGCCCACGCCATGCAGGCCACCGGACACCTTGTAGCCACCGCCCCCGAACTTGCCGCCGGCATGGAGGACGGTGTGGACGACCTCGAGCGCGTCACGCCCGGTCTGCTTGTGGACGCCCACCGGGATGCCGCGGCCGTCATCGATGGTACGGAGGCTGCCGTCGGGCTGGATGCGCACCTCGATGTGCCGAGCGTGTCCCGCCATCGCCTCGTCGATCGAGTTGTCGACCACCTCCCAGACGAGGTGATGGAGGCCTCGGGCATCGGTGGAGCCGATGTACATGCCGGGTCGCCTGCGAACCGCCTCAAGGCCCTCGAGCACCTGGATGGCGTCGGCGCCGTAGTCGGCCCCCGCGCCGCCGGGACGACCGCGGCGAGTCGCAGGCTCCGGCCTGTCGAGCGGCTCGATGTCGGAGGCCTGGGCGTTCATGGGTTCCCTCCCGAGAGGCGCTCATACAGGCGCGCCAGGTCGTCGCTCTCATACCAGTCGATGATGATCCGGCCCCCCTTCCTGGCGGGGGTCAGCACGACCTTCGTGCCGAGCGTCTCCCGAAGCCGAGCGGCCATCCGCTCAAGGTCAGGGTCGTCGACGGAGGGGCGTGGGAGACGCTCGTCCACGGCTGGGCCCCCGGTGGCGTGACGGATGTGCTGTCGGACCAGTTCCTCGGTCTGGCGGACCGACAGCCCGCGTCGCTCGACCTGGGCCAGGAGTGGCTCCTGCGCGTCGTGGTCGACGCCCGCGAGGGCCCGGGCGTGGCCCTCGGTGATGCGTCCGTCACGGACGGCGTCCTGGACGACCTGTGTGACGCCCAGCAGGCGCAGCGTGTTCGCGATCGCAGCGCGGGAGCGACCGACCTGCCGCGCGACCTGCTCCTGGGTGAGGCCGAACTCGTCGATGAGACGCCGGAAGGCGAAAGCCTCGTCGAGCGCGTTGAGGTCGGAGCGCTGGAGGTTCTCCACGAGGGCCAGCGCCAGTTGATGCTGCTCGTCCGCCGTCCGGATCACGGCGGGGATGGTGGTCCGCCCGGCGCGGATCGAGGCACGCACGCGTCGTTCGCCGGCGATGAGTCGCAGGCCATCCGAGGTCTCGGTCAGGAGCACCGGCTGGAGGACGCCGTGGGCCGCGACACTCTGTGTGAGTGCCTCCAGGTCCGCGTCGTCGAAGCGACCCCGCGGCTGGTATGGGTTGGCCAGGATGCGCTCGATGGGGACCTCGCGGACGGGCCCATCTGGGAGCACGGCGTCCGGGCCGGCCGTGGGGATGAGGGACGCGAGACCTCGCCCCAGGCCCGAGCGCGCAGGGCGTGCGTCGGCCGTCACGACCTGGTGGCCCATGCGGGCTCGGGCACCGGCATGGCGCTCGGGAGGGCGACCGGCTCGACCGAGGCGTTCCGTTGGAGCACCTCGAGGGCAAGGTCATGGTACGCCTGGGCTCCGCGGGACCCAGGCGCATGCTCGGAGATCGGTCGGCCGTACGAGGGCGCCTCCGCGAGGCGCACGCTGCGCGGGATCACGGTCCGGAAGACCTGGCCGGATAGATGGCGACGGACCTCGGCGCTGACGTCCGCTGAGAGCGTGGTCCGAGCGTCGAACATGGTCAGGAGGACGCCCTTGATGGCGAGTCTGGGATTGAGGTGCGCCCGGACGAGATCGATCGTGGACAGCAACTGCCCCAGGCCCTCGAGGGCGTAGTACTCGCACTGGATGGGGATGAGGACGCTATCCGCGGCGGTCAGGGCGTTGACAGTGATGAGGCCGAGGGAGGGCGGGCAGTCCAGCAGGATTGCGTCGTATGAGTCGCGGAGGGGTCCCATGGCCCGTGCGAGTCGACGCTCCCGCGCATCCACGGGGACGAGCTCGACCTCGGCGCCGGCAAGGTCACGTGACGATGGGATGATGGAGAGACCCTCGATGGCGACGGGTACGACACGGTCACGGGCTTGGTCGCCATCCACCAGGACTGGATGGATGGACCGCTCGACGGGGACGCTGGAGAGACCGAGCCCACTCGTCGCGTTGCCTTGTGGGTCAAGGTCCACGACGAGGACTCGACGGCCGGCCCGGGCGATGTAGCTCGCGAGGTTGACCACCGTGGTGGTCTTGCCGACCCCGCCCTTCTGGTTCGTGCAGGCGATGACCTCGCCCAACTACCCAGTCCGTCGGTGCATTTCCACTGCCTGCGATTCTAGCGTGATCGGCCTCCTCTCGCCTGTCCAGATCATCCAGGGCGGAGCCCAGAAGCGTAGGATCCGACCCTCACGTGGTCGTTGCGCGCGTCTTACCACGGACTTGTGCGCACGCTCAGGTGGTGTCACGTGGTACCTTACGGTGAAACAATCCGACCCGAGGGAGACACCGTGCTCGCAGGACGACCCGAAGGCAATCCAATGGGCCACGAGCCCGACGCCTCGGGTGGCGCAGGCGGCGACGAGGCGAGCCCGCCCACGAACCGGCGCCCCCTCGCCGGGTTCGACGCGGGGTTCCTCGTGGGCATCCTCGTCGGCGAAGGCCACTTCGGGGGGGATGGCCGCCAGGCACAGGTCACCCTCCGGATGCACACCGACCATGCGGCACTCTTCCGCTGGCTGGTCGATCGGGTCCCTGGGAGCAGGCTCTACGGTCCGTACCACCACGGTGGCCGGAGCTACTACCAATGGATGGCACGCGGCGCCGTCCTCCGTGACACGCTGGTGCCGCTCCTGGAGGAGCACCTGAGGCCCGCCCTTGATGAGCGCGCCTGGCGGCGCTTCCAGCAGATGCGCAGCGACTACCGCCTCTAGCGCGCGCAGTGGCGGCTCGCCGCCCCCGACGCGACCCCGCCAGCCGATGTGATGGGCCGGGTGACTCCCTCCGGTATACTCGCTCACCGTCCGCGCGATCCCGCCAGAGCCGGACGGTCCTGGTGTACGGAGAGTGGGGGCTGGCAGCGCATGGGCCTCCTGAGCACAGCCGTTGGTGCCGTCATGGCGGCCATCCTTGAGGTCAGCGTCCTGGCACAGCTCCAGCTCGCCGGGACTCGGCCGGACCTGGTGCTCGCCGTGGGCGTCGGGGTCGCGATGACGCTCGGGTTCGACGCCGCGATGGTGTGGGCGTTCGTGGGAGGCCTATTGCTGGACGTGATGCTGCCGGAGCGCCCCATCGGCTCGACCACCCTGGCCATGCTCCTCGCGGTCGGCGCGGCCACGGCCGTGGCGCGTCTCCTGGACAGCCCCCGGCTGGTGGTCATCGGTGCGACCGCCTTCGCGGCCACCTTCCTGTATGAGGGCCTGCTCCTGGGAATCCTGGGCCTCGTCTCGGGTGTCGCGCTGGGGCCCCCTTCAATCGCCACCTGGGCGCTGGTCGCCCTCGGCTCGGCGGTCATCGCGATGATCACGGCATGGGCCATCCGTACGCTCCTGCTGCGGTTTGGCACATTCGAGCGGGTCGACTGGTGAGCGTCCGCGACGACCGACCGCTCCTTGACCCCGCCACGTCCGATGTCTCGCCGCGTCAGTTGTGGCGACGGTTCGCCCTGTTCGGTGTCGCGATCGTCCTGGTCGTGACAGGGCTGGGGCTGCGTCTGTTCCAGCTCCAGGTGGCGGATGCCGAGCGTTACACGGCGCTGGCCGTGGAGCGGCGCCCTCGAACGGTGTCCATCCCGGTCACGCGGGGGCTGATCCTCGATCGAAAGGGCCGTCGACTCGTGGAGAACGTGCCACAGTTCGTGGTCAGGATCACGCCGGGCGATGTTCCGTTCAGCATGCGCGATGCGGTCGCAGAGCGTCTGGCCGACCTGCTCGACATCAGGCGGGTCGACGTCCTGCGGGCACTCGATCGGGGTGTCGGCTCGGCCTTCGACCCGGTCACGCTCGCGTCCGACGTGCCTGCCAGCGTGGCTCGGATCATCGCAGAGGAGCATCTGGGCCTGCCTGGCATCTCGGTCGAGGTGACGTCCCGTCGCCGGTATCCGTACGGCGCGCTGGTCTCGCACATCCTGGGCTGGACTGGTCGTGTCAGCGCGGACGAGCTCGACCGCCTCTCGGCGGAGGGCTACCTCGCGGACGACACCGTCGGCAAGGCGGGCGTGGAGCTCAGTTTCGAGCGTGAGCTGCGTGGCACGTACGGTGTCGACGAGGTCCAGCGCGATGCGGGTGGGCGCGTCCTCTCCGTGCTGCGTACCCTCGAGGAACCGAGGGCCGGCGCCTCCATCGAACTGACCATCGACCTGCGGGTCCAGCGTGAGGCACAACGAGCGCTGCAGTGGGGGATGCGCCTGGCTCGACTCCAGCGAGGCGTGTTCATCGTGATGAACCCGCAGAACGGCGAGATCCTCGCCATGGTGTCGCTCCCCGCCTACGACAACAACGACTTCGCGAGGGGCATCAGCTCCGCGCGCTACCGCAAGCTGGCGCGCGACCCGCATCGCCCCCTCGTGAACCTCGCCATCAGCGAGCAGGTGCCGCCCGGATCCACGTACAAGCTGGTGACCGGCATCGGGGCTCTCCAGGACCGCAGGATCACCCCCCAGACGCGCCTTCGGACCAAGCGGTTCATCACGGTCGCCGGAACCAAGATGTACGACTGGCACCTGACCGGGTGGGGGCCCATCAACATCTACGGCGGGTTCGCGCACTCGAGCGACACCTTCTTCTACCAGGTGGCGCTCAAGCTGGGCATCGACCGGCTTGCCTACTGGGCCCATGAGCTCGGGTTCGGTCGCAAGACCGGTGTCGACCTCCCCAACGAGACCGTGGGGACCGTGCCGAGCCATGCCTGGAAGCGCCAACTGTTCTCGCAGGACATCTACCCGGGAGAGACGGCACAGGCGGGCATCGGGCAGGGCTACGACATGGTCACGCCGCTCCAGCTCATCTCCGCGTATGCGGCGCTCGCGAACGGCGGGACGCTCTACCGTCCCCAGATCGTCCGCCGCCTCGTGGATGGCAGGGGCGACACCATCAGGACGCTCAAGCCCGAGGTCGTGCGCAAGCTCCCCGTGGACCCGTCGCTCCTGCGTGTCATGCGGGTCGCCTCCCGCAACGTGCTCGTCGTCCGGCACACCTACAACTTCGTGGACGTGCCCCTGGTCATCGCGGGCAAGTCCGGCACCGCCGAGTACGGGGTCCGGGACAGCCGGGGGCGACTCCCGTTCCACTCCTGGTTCGTGGGGTGGGTGCCCAAGGACCCACGTCGGCACCAGGGGGACCCCAATGGCTTCAAGTCCATCGGCGGGACCGACTCTGAGCTCGCCTTCCTTGCCTTCGCGTACGACTCGCGCACCCGCGGCAACGCGGCGACCGAGATCGCGAAGTACTTCCTCCAGCTTCACTACGGGATCCAGAAGGACTACCGTAACCCCGAGCTGATGGTCAAGGCCAACTTCTACGGCCAGTAGCGCATGGGCACACTGCGACTCCACCCAGCGCGCATCGCCGGGCTCTCACCCCGGGCGATGTCCCGTGCCTGGTCGGTGTTCGATGTCCAGCTCGCGGTCTACGCCCTGGCGCTGGTCGTCATCGGGCTGCTCATGGCATTCACCAACAGCGGCGACAGCCCACTGGCGGCCGGTTCGGTCTTCACGCGGGCGCTCATGTGGATGGCCATCGCGATCATCGTGTTCACCCTTGCGGCGGCATTCGACTACCGCTGGGCGCGCACGTTCGCGTGGCTCGTGTACCTCATCAACATCGGCCTGCTGCTGCTCACGCTCGCCATCGGAACGGGCGTCGGGGGCGTCTCTCGGTGGGTGAGCATCGGGCCCCTCCAGTTCCAGTTCTCCGAGATGGCCAAGGTCCTCATGGCCGTCGTGCTCGCGGCATGGCTGGCCGGGCGTCGTGGGCGCATCGAGAGCCTGGGCACGATCGTGGGTGCGGTGGTGCTGACCGCCCCCCCCTTGGCGCTCGTGCTCATCCAGCCCGACCTGGGGACGTCGCTCGTGATCGGGGCCATCCTGGTGGGGACCCTGTTCGTGGCCGGTGCGAGCATCCGCTGGCTGGCGGCTGGAGCCGTCCTGGTGGTGGCACTCATCCCCGTGGTCTGGACCCAGGTGCTCCAGGACTATCAGAAGCAGCGACTCCTCTCGTTCCTGGACCCCAGCGCCGACCCGAGTGGCTCGGGGTTCCAGTTGCTCCAGTCCCAGATCGCGGTGAGCTCGGGTGGCGTGTTCGGACGAGGGCTCACGAACGGCACCACCGGCGCGGACTACCTGCCGGTGCAGACCACCGACTTCGTGTTCGCGCGGGTCGGCGAGGAGCTGGGGCTGCTGGGGGGCATGCTGGTCCTGCTGCTGTTCAGCCTGCTGCTCTGGCGCGTGCTCGCCATCGGCTGGCGGTGCCGCGACCCCTTCGGGCTCGCGTTCGCGGGCGGTGTGGCAGGGATGCTCCTGTTCCAGCTCCTGGTCAACGTGGGCATGGTCCTGGGGCTGATGCCCATCACGGGCATCCCGCTGCCGTTCATCACCCACGGGGGTGCGTCGCTCATCAGCACGGCCCTCGCACTCGGCCTGCTCCAGAGCATCGCGATGCGCCGGGGCCGGGCGGGCGGCTGACGCAATCGACCGTCCCCGGCGACCTACGGGTGCTCAGCGCCCGATGCGGGCGAGGAACGTCGCGATCTCGGCTCGATACTGTCGACCGGACGGGGACCGCTGGAGCCATTCCAGGAAGTCCGGGTCATGGGTCGCGATCTGGCCCAGCGACCAGCCTCTGTAGCGGCCGAAGTCCAGCACCGTCCCGCGTGCCATGCCGCGCGGCGGTGGTCCGGCCTCGCCGTAGGGGCTGTCGGCGGCGGGCCTGCCACCGACTGGGGCCACGGGCGCGCCCGGGTCGGGCGGCGGCTCCACGGGGGTCCTCCGGATGTACCTGTCGCTCGAACGCCGGTCACGCCGGCTGGCCAGTTCGCGATCGTACTTGGTGCGCTTGTCCGGGTCGCGCAGGACCTGCCACGCCTGGTTGATCTCGGTCATCCGCTGGCGGGCCTCATCCGAGGGGTCGACGTCCGGGTGGTACCGCTGGGCAAGGCGTCGATAGACGACCCCCATGATGTCCTGGTCGGCGGCCGGGTCCACCATCAGGATCTGGTAGTAGGTCTTGCGCCCGATCACGACGTCGCTGTCGCCTCCGTCTGCTGCTCCTCTGCGGGTGCCTCCTGTGCGACCTCCGGCGCCTGCGAGACGACCGGCGCGCGGTGCGTCTTGCGTGCCAGGTCAGGCGCGTCCGGGTCGGGCACGTCGGGGTCACCCTCGCTGAGGCGCCTGAAGCAGTAACGATAGATGTCCCGCACCGCCGCCGTCACAGGTACCGACAGGATGGCACCCAGGAGGCCGAACAGGGCACTGCCCACGATGAGCGCGAGGATGACCACCGATGGGTGCAGCTCCACCGCGTCACCCTGGATCTGGGGCACGAGGACATGGTTCTCGAGCTGCTGGACGATGAGGTACAGGGCCACCACCGCGATGGCGGCGCGGACGGGATCCTGCGCCACGAAGGCGAGCACCAGGGTGGGGATCATGGACAGGATGGGCCCGATCACGGGCACCAGCTCCAGGACCCCTGCGACCACCGCCAGCAGCACGGCGAACGACAGGAACACGGGGTCCACGAACTCGCCCAGGAACAGCAGGCCCACGAACGTCGCGACTCCCACGACCGCCCCCAGGATGAGCTGGCCGCGGATCCATCGGCCGAACGTGTGGTCGACGATGCCGATGATTGCCAGCGCATCGCGGCGCCATGCGCTGGGTAGCGCGCGCTCAAAGGAGGTCGATAGGCCCGGCAGGTCCTTGAGCACCCAGAACGCCCAGAACGGGATGATGAGGAAGCCGAATGCCCCGATGAGGGTCGTGGCGAGACTCCGCGCGATCGGCAGCAGCGAGTTGAGGTCCGAGCTGCCCTGGCCGCCCTCCCCGCCCGAGAACCCCGCGATGACCCGATCGACGGCGGCCCGGGCCCACTCGGGCAGGTCGAGCCCCGCGTACCACGTGCGCAGCGACTCGAGCCAGCCAGGGACCTCCTGCGAGAACCGCTGGATCTGCTCGTTCATGGGCCCGACGACAAGCAGGATGCCCGCCGCCACCACCACGCCGATCAGCGCGTACAGCAGCAGGATGACAAGCCACCGAGGCATCGACCGACGGCCGAGCCTCACGCGCGACAGCAGGTCGACCGCGGGCGCGAGGAGGTAGATGAGGAGCAGCCCAAGGATGAACGGGGTGAGCGCGTCGAGGACGAGCAGGGCCACGACCATGAGCAGGACCCCTGTGGCCGTGGCAAGGAGGCCCCTGGGTGACGGCACCACCGATCGGTTCACGCCCGGCGTCGGCACCGAGAGGGGGGCCGCGCTCGTGTCCATCGCCCGGACACTAGCAGAGGGCGGAGCCACACTGTTTGACGAGCGAGCCGAGGCACGGGTATCATCCCTCACCCCGCCCTCATCGCCGGTTCGACATGCCACGACGGGCGAACCTCTTCTCGTCACGCATCAGGGACCCATGTACGCAGTCATCCAAACCGGCGGCAAGCAGTACCGCGTGGAGCTCGGCTCCGAGATCGAGGTCGACCGGCTCGATGCCGAGCCCGGCCAGAGCATCGACATCGCCCACGTGCTGCTGGTGGCGGACGGCGACACGGCAGCCATCGGCAGGCCGGTCGTGGAAGGTGCCACCGTCAGTGCCAGCGTCGTGCGCCAGACGCGCGGCGACAAGGTCGTGGTCTTCAAGTACAAGCCCAAGGCCCGCACACGCGTCAAGAACGGGCACCGTGCCGAGTTGACCGTGCTGCGCATCTCCGACATCGCGTGGGATGGGCGGAGCGCCGCCCAGC
>DAOTUX010000361.1:0-1791 GCA_034436475.1 Chloroflexota bacterium
GACCAACTGGGTCTGCTGCGTGTCGGTCCCAAGAGCGCCGGCGGTGACCCGGGGCCCGCCTGCTATGGCAAGGGTGGCACGGAGCCCGCGGTCACGGACGCGGACCTGGTGCTGGGTTACGTGCCCGCGGACTTCTTCCTGGGTGGCGAGATTGCGTTGGACGCGGAGGCCGCCCGCGTGGCCGTCGGGAAGGTGGCGGAGCCCCTCGGGCTCTCGGTGGAGGAGGCCGCGAGCGCCATCTTCACCACCATCAACTCGTACATGGCCGACCAGATCACGGAGGTGGCCACGCGGCGCGGCCATGACGTGCGCGACTTTGCGCTCGTCGCGGGTGGCGGCGCCGGGCCGGTGCACGCCGCCGCCATCGCCGACCTGCTGCACATGCCCCAGGTGGTCATCCCGCCCATCGCGGCGACCTACTCCGCGTTCGGCATGTTCGCCATGGACGTGGGTCGCAACTACGCGCGGTCCTACATCACGCGCGCGAAGGACCTCGACCCGGCTCGCGTTGCGGCGCTATACGCCGAGATGGAGTCCGAGGCCATCGCGGGCTTCGCGGCGCTCGGCGTGGACGCCGCGAACGTGACCTTCGCGCGCACCGCGGACGTGCGCTACCTGGGCCAGTTCCACGAGGTGGAGGTGAGCGTCCCGGCTGGCGCCATCGACCAGGCCGCCATCGACGAGGCGCTCGCGGACTTCCACAAGCGCCATCGCCAGCTGTACACCTTCGACATGCCCTGGCAGCAGGTGGAGCTGCTCACGTTCCGACTGCGCGCCACCACTCCCAAGGCGCCCTTCGCCATGCGTGCCATCGAGGCCGGCGGTCCCGACAGTTCGGGCGCCCTCAAGCGACAGCGCACCGTCTGGTTTGACGGCGCCCTGCTGCGCGCCGGCAATGAGTTCCACGGGCCGGCCATCATCGAGGAGACGACCACCAGCGTGGTCATCCCGCCCCGGTACGCCTGTCGCGTGGACGATGTCAGGAACTACGTGCTCACGCGCGATGGCGCCCAGGTCAACGGGACCGGTGCCGAGCGCCAGGGCGCCCAGCTCGTGGGAGGTGCCGCATGACGAAGGCCGACCGCACCGGCGCGGAGACCGCGGCAACGGGCCGCGCCATCGACCCCATCACCCTGTCCACCGTGTGGCACGGCTTCCAGTCCATCGGGCGGGAGATGCGCCACGTCATCGACCGGACCGCCCAGAACTACCTCATCGCCCAGCTCCATGACATGGCGGCGGGCATCTGGGACGTCCACGGCAACACCATCGCGGTGCCCGAGGGTCCCACCTCCATGTTCCTGTCCCAAGGCTTCACCGTGAAGTACATCATGGAGCGCATGGGTCACACCCTGAGGCCGGGTGACGTGATCCTGTGCAACGACCCCTACAAGGGCTACTGCAACCACCTGCCGGACTGGGGCTTCTTCCGCCCCGTGTTCTACAAGGATGAGCTGCTGTTCATCGTGCTCACGCGCGGTCACCAGCTGGACACCGGCGGCGCGTTCCCAGGCGGCTACTTCCCCAACGGCTACGACATCCACGCCGAAGGGATCATGATCCCGCCCATCAAGGTGGTGGACCAGGGTGTCGAGCGCACCGACGTGCTGGAGCTCATCTGGAACAACGTGCGCTGGCCCGAGGGCGTCAAGATCGACAACTACGCGCTCATGGCCGCGCTCCAGGTGGCCGATGACCGCATCGTGGCGCTGCTCGACAAGTACGGCAGGGACACGGTGCTCGAGTGCGTGGACGAGATGATGGACCGCATGGAGCGCTCCGTCCGCAGCC
>DAOTUX010000362.1:0-2168 GCA_034436475.1 Chloroflexota bacterium
CGTCCGCCCCGCTGACCGTCTCACCCACCGTCACCACGTCGCCCTCGTCGAGCGTCGGGTCAGGGATGGCCGTACCGCCGATGCTGTCGCCCACGAGGCTGTACTCCACCAGCAGCGCCTTCGCGACCGCGTTTGCCGCAGCCTGATCGGTGACCTGGACGGAGCGGTACACGGGTACAGTACGGAGGCCGATGCGGTCCTCGTGGATCGGTGACGTCGGATCCGTCACCTCGGCGATGGCACGGACCGGCTCGCTGCCGTCCGTGGGCGACGTCTCCACGATGGTCCGGTTGTAGGCCAGGCGGTCCCCCGAGCGCTCGAGCGACAGGATGGTGGGGTCGGCCCGGAAGTCCTTCACCACCGTGACGGCGGCCGCGGTCGAGGGATCGGGGATGGGCTGGAGCGTCGGCAGCCCGAGCCGGTCGGCATACACCTCGAGTCCGAGGTCCGCCATCCACGCGACGACCGCGGACAGACGATCCTCGTCCTCGAGGAAGACGCGGGTCGCCACGGTCCGCCCGTCGGCGTCGAGCGACCAGCCGGACCCGTCACCCAGCACCGGCTCCCACACGGTCCGCAGCGCGTCCGCTGCGCCGGTGCCGGCCGCGATCACCACGACCTCCCCGAAGGGCTGCGCGAGCAGGTAGAACGGGTCCTCGATGTGCAGCGACAGGCGCCCGTCCATGCCCGCTCGGAAGGCCGCCACCACGCCCGTCATCATCGGCAGGTAGGAGCGGTGCCCGCTGATGATCGCGCCCCGCTCCAGGCGGACGTAGGAGCCGGGATGGAACAGGTCGCCGGGCCGTTGCGGGCTGAGCGCGCCGTCGCGGTTCACGAGGGTGACCTCGGCGGTCCGGCGGATGTGGCGGGAGCGGTCGCAGGACACGCTGGCCGCCTCGAGGATGCCCGCGGCCCCCTCCCATGCCTCGGTCTCGGCGCCGGTGAGCGACGACAGGACCGCGATGCGGGAGCAGGGCTGATGCGGTCCGGCCAGCGCCGCGCTCAGCGTCTCGCCCGGATCGAACATCAGGCGGCCTCCCGGTCCACTTCGTCGATGTCGAGCGCGAGGGAGGTCCAGCCGTAGGGCTCCACGCTGTCGGAGATGCCGACGAGCTTCGCCCGCATGACGTCCCACGAGTACCCGGAGGGCGCCTTGAGCCAGAACGCCGCGCCGCTGTCCAGCAGCTCCGTCAGGGGTGTCAGGTGATCGCCGTCGACGGCCGGGCGGTACCGGTGCCGGACCGTGACCGAGCGGCCCGTGGTGCCCCAGTGGAGATGGACCGGCGTCGGCCGGCCGGGGACGCGGAACGTCTCGATCACCGCGGTGTGCGTCCGGGGCGCGTCGGGCACCATGAGGCCCAGGGTCATCACGTCGTCCTGCACGATCATCCACTGGCCATAGGCGCCGGATGCGCGGCCGAGGGTGACGGCGACCGTCGCCTGGTCCGACTCGAGCGCTCCGTTGTGCGCGGTGACCAGGAACTCGTTGACGCCCAGCCGGGCGCCGTACCAGGTGAACGTGGCGTCCGTGAGCTTCTCGCGCTCGTCGTCCACCACGATCGGTCCGGTGTCGATCCGCACCCAATCGCCGTGGAGGTCGCGCCAGTAGACGCGGTGATGGTCGAAGTACGTGTCAGCGCTGCCGGTCCAGGCGAGGGCCACGGCGCTCGTGTCGTCGTCCGCGGTCGCGGTCAGGTCGGTGATGGCCGCGGGGGTGGTGAACTGGGTGGAGAACGACCGGCGGGTGGTGGAGGCGTACAGGCCGTCGGTGTCATAGGCGGTCTTGTCCCACGCGTAGGCGGTCGCATCCGCGAGGAGCAGCGTCGGCAGCGTGTCCGTCAGCCCGGTGCCCGTGACGTCGTCCTCGCGGACCAGGACGTCACCGGGCACCTCCGAGGCGGCCGCGAAGTCCGCCGCGACCTCGGCATCGCTGAGCGTCCGGTTCCAGATCGCCAGCTCATCGACCAGGCCGTCGAAGTAGTCGGTCGAGCCGCCGGCGTTGCGTCCGATCGTGAGCTCGTTCGAGTGGTTCGTGAGCGAGCGCGTCGAGGCCTGTTCGTCCGCGAGCTCGCCGTCCTTGTAGATCCGGATGGTGGAGCCGTCATAGGTCACGACGATGCGCGCCAGGGTGCCCACCGGGACCGTGAGCGCGGTGATGTCGGTCTGGT
>DAOTUX010000363.1:0-7519 GCA_034436475.1 Chloroflexota bacterium
GGAGCGGGAGATCCGCCCGCACTGCCGTCCGCCCGCCGACGCCGGACCGTGTGATTGCGCAATTCTCAACCAGGTGGTTGACAATCGCGCCCCAGTCGAATAGGGTCACTCAACCAATCGGTTGAGCAACGGAGATGGACAGGCCGATGGCGGTGGATCCGCTCTCCCGGGTGTTCTCGGCCCTGGCCGACCCGACCCGGCGTGACATGGTGGCGCGGCTCGCGGCAGGCGACGCCGCCCTCAACGAGCTTGCCGCGCCCTACGGGATGAGCCTTCAGGCCGTGTCCAAGCATCTTCGGGTGCTGGAGGATGCCGGTCTCGTGAGCCGGTCGAGGGACGCCCAGCGCAGGCCAGCGCATCTCGAGGCCGACCGTATCGACCTCGCCACCACCTGGCTGGAGCGATGTCGGCGGGAGGCGGAGGAGCGGTATCGTCGTCTGGACAAGCTCCTCGCCCGGCTGCCCGATGACATCGCCCCGATGCCTCGCATCGGCCCCGACACGAGAGGAGCTTCCAGATGACCAGCAGCGCGACCCACGAGGTCACCATCCGCGCCGATCCCGGCGTGCCGCTCGTCCGGGTCGTCCGCGAGTTCGATGCGCCCCGGGACAAGGTGTTCCGAGCCCATGTCGACCCTCAACTCGTGGTCCAGTGGCTGGGTCCGCGTGCCGTGCGCATGCGCATCGACGCCTGGGACTGCCGGACCGGCGGCTCGTACCGCTACAGCGCCATCGGCTCGGATGGCAACCAACAGTCGTTCCGAGGCTGTTTCCATGAGGTCCGGCCGGGCGTCACCATCATCCAGACCTTCACGTGGGAGGGCATGCCCGATGGCGTCGCCCTCGAGCGGCTCGACCTCGAGGACCTCGGCGGCGGTCGGACGAGGCTCACCGCGACGTCGCTCGTGGATTCCTTCGAGGCTCGCGACGCGATGATGGGGAGCGGCATGGATGTCGGCATCCGCGAGGGCTACGAGAAGCTCGACGAGCTCCTGGCGCGCTGAGCCTGGCGCGCCCGGGCCCGGTCGACAGGCTCGGCGAGGGTCTGCGGTCCGGTCGCGGGCCGGGCCGCCTCTGGACGGTTGCCCCGCGATCGTTCATCCCGGGTGGGCGGCACCGCGTCGATCGCATGGTCGCGGGCCGGCCCACCGAGCCCCCGCGGCGCCGGGCCCCCACGATCGTCCACCTCCGCTGAACCGCCGGGAGCCCGCACGGCGGGCAGGCGTCGTCGGCCACCGCCCGATGCCGCCGCGAGCACCGCGAATGCGGCCCCGCGCGACGATCGGGCCCATGGTGTTCAGCTGGGATGAACCTCTGCTGCTGAGGAGGACGGCTTCAGCGGATGACGGAACGGCGCCGAGCCGCCGAGGGCGCCGGGCCCGCGGCGTGATACCATCCGACGTCCACCCAGATTCGGTCGGGGGCGTTCGCGCGCCCGGCGCGGCCGCCGCCGCATCCAGCGCCCATCCTGCCGGCACGGCCGGACCAGAGGAGTCCATGAGCTTCAACAGCCTGACGGACGGCTCCGCTCCGTCGAACGCCCTCAACACCACTCGGCTCAAGCGACAACTGGCGGAGCAGGCCATCACCGCGGCGACCGCGGCGGACTGGGAGGAGGCCGCGCGCACCAACGAGCGCCTCCTTGAGCTGGGACCCGACAGCGAGGCCGAGAACCGGCTCGCCAAGGCGTACTGGGAGCTGGGGGAGTTGGCCAACGCGCGCGAGCACTACCAGGCGGCGCTCGCGCTCGATCCCACCAATCGCATCGCCGAGCGCAACATCAACCGGTTGCGCACCCTGCTCGCCGAGGCCGGCAAGAAGACCGTGCCCGCGAAGCCCGGCAGCAAGGCGCCCGTGGGCATCTTCGTGGAGGAGACCGGCAAGACGGGGTTCGCGCACCTGACGGACCTCGCCTCCTCTCGTGAGCTCGCCCAGGTGAACCCCGGTGACGCGGTGGAGCTCACGCCGGCCGGCCCGCGCCTCAAGGCGACCTCCAACGGCGTCGAGATCGGCGTCGTGGAGCCGCGCGTCGCGGCTCGTCTGCTCAAGCTCATCGCGGAAGGGAACCTGTACGCCGCAGGTGTGACGAGTCTGGGGGACAAGGACGTCCGGATCATCATCCGAGAGACGTACCAGGACCCCAACAACTACGGCAAGGTCTCGTTCCCCACTGCGGCCAAGGTCTCGGACCTTCGTCCATATACCAAGGGCACCCTGGTGCGCGAGGAGATGGACCTCGAGGAGGACCTGGAGCTGGACGAGGAGGACGACGAGATCGAGGACATCGGCTCGGTGCTCCCGTCCGACGTGACCGAGGATGAGGCATTCGAGGCCGAGGAGTCGGACGAGGACGAGGAGGACTAGGCCGCGCGAGCCACGCCCCGGCCCGTCGGGAGCATGTCCGTCGGGAGCATGTCCGTCGGGCGCATGTCCGTCGGGAGCATGTCCGTCGGGAGCATGTCCGTCGGGCGCATGTCTGTCGCCCGCGTCGACGTCGCCCCCGTGTGACGCTCGCCAGCACAGCCGCGGCACGGAAGGGGACCGAGTGGTGGGCATGGGGCGTGTGCCAGTGACGCGGGCTCGCTCCCGGATGGAGACCTGATGGCCGAGCCCCGGTTGGCGCCACCCAGGGGTACGCGCGAGTCGTCGTTGCCAGTGCTCGACCGTTTCGCGCCGGCACCGCCCGAGGACCAGGTGCGGCGCTGGATCGGTGCTCGCTCGTCCAGCTCGGACATCGTGGTCGAGTTGCATGGGCGCGGCGGCTGGATCACGCGCGCGGCCGCGGAGGACCTGCGCCGGGGCTATGACCTCGAATCCACCGCGCTGACACGACTGGTCGCGGAGCTCGTGCTCCGACCGCCCGACCTGCGTCATCTCGACGCCGCCTTCACGGCGTTCGCCGACCAGCAGCGCGGTGGCCTGACCCTGCGGGAGTCCATCGAGCGCGCGTTCGCCTCACGCTGCGCTCACTGTGGCGGGCCCGTCGTGGTCGAGGAGTTCGTGTGGGATGGCGACGCGGATGCGCCGTCACGACGGTCGTATCGGTGCAGTCGATGCCGCGAGACCCGCGCCGGTGATGGGCGGACGGTGCCAGTGGACGCGGAGGACGTCATCACCGCGCGGCGGCTTGACCCGTGGCCCGTCCGCGACCGGGTCATCGAGCGCTTCCCTGTGCCACGCCCCGAGCACGAGCTCCCGGACCAGCTCCTCGGCCTGTTCACGGCCCGTCAGCTCGACGCCATCGTCGGCGTGATCGAGCGGATCGAGGGCGATCTGCGGGCACCGGGCATCGAGGCTGCGCTGCGCCTCCTGCTCGTGGGCATGCTGCTGCCCGCGAGCAAGCTCAACAGCTTCCCGGGCCGGGTCGCGCAGCCCCGGATCGTCGGTGGCAAGCTGCGACCGGTCGGTGACCGCCAGTGGCGGGAGCGGAATCCGTGGCTCCTGCTCGAGGATGGCTACCGGATCATCCGGGGCTTCGTGCAGCGCCTCGAGGTGAGCCGGTATGGCACGTTCAAGGCGCGCTTCGGCCCCGACCTGAAGGCGCTCCGTGAGGCCGCGGCCAACGTCGTGGTGCGGCAGGGGATCCTGCTGCCCCTCGAGGATCAGTTGGTCCCCGAGGAGGACAGGGGCGGGCGCGTCCGCCTCGTCTTGACCCAGCCGCCTGTCCACTGGTCGCCGGAGAACCTCGCGTTCGCCTACCTCGCGACCTCGCTCGCGCTGGGTCTGGATGCCGCGCTCACGCTGCCCCTCGACGCGGTCTTCGAGGCACCGAGCCGCTCTGAGGGGCGCAGCGAGTGGGCTCGCGACGCATCGGAGCTCTATCGGTCCCTCGCCGCCCTTCGACCGCAGCTTGGTCCTGATGGCACGGGGGTGCTGCTCCTGGACCGGCAGCCCGCGGGTGCGATGGTCGCCAGCGTGGTGGGTGCCGTCGCGGCGGGCTACCGCCTGCGGGACGTGACGTTCCGCGAGAGCGGCCAGGACATCACCGGCGCCATCGAGCTGACGCTGCCTGGTGGCCCACCCCCGGTGGAGCGCGACCTGCCGAGGACGACGCTCCCGGGGATGGCCCTGTCGGCGCTCGGCACATCGACCCCGGAGCAGCCGGACGAGATGCTCCGTCACGCGATCACCTCCCATGCGGTGTCGATCCTCCAGGCGCGAGGGGAACCGGCCCGATATGAGCGACTGCTGGGCGAGGTGCTGCTAGGGCTCGACCGGTCAGGGCACCTCCAGCGCCTGACGGCGGACTGGGCGGCCGCGGAGCGCCGTGCCGCGGGTCTGCAGGCGGATGGGGCAGACGAGGGTCCTGACGCCGCCCGATCGGATGGCGCCGCCGCCCCGAGCCCCCATGACCCTGACGCTGACACATCGACCACCACGCGCCCGGTGACACGGTCCTGGCGTGATCCGGGGCGTCCGGTCCGCGGCTGGGAAGGCCCGGTGGTGCTGTCCCCGAGCGCAGGGTCCGCCACCACCGGCTACTGGATCCCCACCGACCTGTTGGCGGAGCCAGAGGCGGTCCCGGAGTCACAGTGGGCCTGGGCGGCACCACCTGTCTTTGGAGTGGCACCCGATGGCCCTGACGTAGCGCCCAACGCAGCCATCGACGAGCCGGGGCTCATACCCGTCTCAGGGGCGCGCGAAGCCGACCCGGAGGGTGTCGGGCCCGTGTCGCCCGACATCGACCAGGCAGGGCACGTGTCGCCCGGCATCAACCAGGCGAGCGCCTTGGCCCCCGACCAGGGGAGTCCCGGAGCCCTCGCGTCGGGGAGGGCCCCGGTCGACCCATCGACCGTGGAGGGCGAGACGACCAATGCGCCAGAGTCTGGCGCGACACATCCTCCGGGCATGGTGTCATCGCGCAGCGCGGAGGCCTCGCCCCGGGTCGTCGGGAGCGTTGGGTCACCCGGTCGCCCACACGTGACCGACCCCATCCGCACCGTGCTCGACGCCATCACCACGGAGCTCCATCGGACGGACCACCCCCACCTCGCCGAGGTGGAGCCCGGTCGCTGGTGGTTGCGTGACCCGCGTGACATCGCCGGGGCACGGACGCCCCTCTCCGATCGCGTGGAATGGGCCGTGTACTCGCTGCTCTCCACGAGTGGGGGCATCGCGGCCGAGTCGTTCAACGATCGCATCACCTCCATGTTCCGTGGCCATGACACCCCCGATGACGAGCTCATCCGCGCGTGCCTGGACAGTTATCGGGTCACCATCCCCGATACGGCCGGGCTGCTCCAGGCGGATGGCACGCTCCGGGATCGATACCGCGAGCATGGCGAGCTCGTGGCGGGTGCCGTGGAGCTGGGCCATCGCCTGGGCCTGCGTGTCTGGATCTCCCCGCACGAGCAACGACGGATGTACCGTGGTCGGCCCGCGGGCGAGCTCCTGTCGGAGACGGAGCGACGCGCATACCTGCCGCTCGTCACGCCGGGGCCCGTCGAGGCGCTGGAGCAGACCGACTGCATCTGGTACCTGCGCGGCAAGGCGACCTTCCTGTTCGAGGTCGAGTGGACCGCGATGCTCGGCGACCCCGTGCTGCGCCGCGGCACGGCCATCCCGTCGGGTGATACGGTGGTGCGGTTCCTGGTCGTCCCAGCGGCCCGGACGGAGCTCATCCGGCTCAAGCTCGCTCGATCGCCGGTCCTGCGGGAGCGGCTGGCCGAGGACAACTGGCACATCCTGAAGGCAGAGCATCTGCGCACCCTGATGGCGGCCGAGACGCCCACTCTGGACGACCTCGGGCCGCTCCTGGGCCTGGACCCACCGGTCGAGTCGCTGGGTGGGCAGTTGCCGCTGTTCGGGGCGGCACCGGAGGAACGATGACCACCATCAACGCACCCAGCGCCGTCGACGACCTCGCGGAAGGCTTCTTCGATGGCTTCCTCGAGCGGAACCCCCTGTGGGCCACGGTCCTCGGTGACGAGCGATGGGACGACCGTTGGGATGACCCCACCGAGGCCGGTCGGGCGCGTGACCTCGCCGCATGCGACGACCTCGACCGAGGCATCAAGGCGCTTGATTCCCCGGGGCTGCCCACCGAGGACCGCATCACCCTGGGCATCCTTCGGGTGATCTCCGAGACGCGCCGCGAGGCCCATCGCCTGCGGTTGTGGCAGATGGACGGCCTGGACCAGATGAGCGGTCCCCAGACGCTGGTCACCGAGCTCGCCCGCTTCCAGCGTGTCGACACCCCGGAGCGGCTCGGGCGTCTGATGGCTCGACTGGAAGGGTATCCCGGGTTGCTCGCGGCCCACGCGGAGAACCTCGCCGCGGGGATCCGGTCCGGGCGCACCGCGGCGCGCATGCCGGTGGAGCGGACCATCGCCCAGGCGCGCGCCCTCGCGGGGACACCGGCCCAGGAATCCCCACTCGTGGTCGCCCATCCGGAGTTGCCGGCGGTGGACCGTGACCGACTCGTCTCCGCCGTCGAGCGCTGGGTCCGACCCGCGCTCGCATCCTTTGTCACCGACTTGGAGGCGTACCTGCCCCACGCGCGTGCAGGGGACGGGCTGTGCTGGCTGCCCGACGGCGAGGAGGTGTATCGGTTCGCGATTCTCGCATCGACGACCTTGCCGGAGACGGCCCAGGGGCTCCACGACCACGGTCTCGCCCGCATCGACGAGTTGACCGATGAGCGCGATGCCATCGCACGCAGGCTGGGATATGCCGACTCGGCGGCCTACCGCGCCTTCCTGGAGACGGACCCAGGCAACATCACCCATGACCCCGCCGTCATCGTGCGCATGGCGGAGGCGTGGGTCGCCAGCGCGTTCGACGCGGCACCCGCGTGGTTCGGGCTTCTGCCGCGCGCCGGCTGCGAGGTGCGCCCGGTCGAGCCGCATCAGGAGAAGGACGCGCCGCCCGCGTTCTACTTCGCGCCGAGCGAGGATGGCTCGCGTCCCGGGCGCTACTACATCAACACGTACCAGCCACAGGACCGACCGCTCCATCGCCTGGCCGCGACCACGTTCCACGAGGCGACGCCGGGACACCATTTCCAGATCGCGCTTGAGGCCGAGCTGCCGGGACTCAACCGCTTCCGGCGCCTGGGCTCGCGCCTCGCGGGCATGGCCTACGCCGAGGGCTGGGGGCTGTATGCGGAGGGACTCGCGGACGAGATGGGGCTGTATGCCGACGACCGGGAGCGCTTCGGGCGCTTCGATTCGGAGGCTTGGCGGGCGGTGCGCCTCGTGGTGGACACGGGCATGCACGCCTTTCGTTGGACCCGCCAGCAGAGCATCGACCTGCTCCGCTCCGCGGCAGGCCTGTCCCAGGTGGAGGCTGAGACGGAGACCGATCGGTACATCACGTGGCCCGGGCAGGCCCTTGCATACATGACCGGGCAGCGCGAGATCCTCGCCCTGCGCGCGCTGCTCGAGCGGCGCGATGGCCCTCGCTTCGATCGCCGGGCCTTCCACGACCAGGTCATCGGCCATGGGTCGCTGCCGCTCGCGACGCTGCGCGAGCAGCTGCCAGGATGGGTCGGCCCGAAGGAGGGTTGACGCGCGCGTGGC
>DAOTUX010000364.1:0-4462 GCA_034436475.1 Chloroflexota bacterium
CATGTCAACCGGCCCGTGCCGCGGCCTCGGCCTGCATCGTGATGACGACCTTGCCTCGGGCGTGGCCCTCTCCGTAGTGGCGCATGGCGGCGACGGCCTCGCTGAGGGGATACACCCGGTCGATCACCGGGCTGACCCTGCCGGCCTCGATCAGCTCGCCCAGGGCGACGAGGTCGTCCCGCCTGTCGGTGGCCGCGAACGGGCGGAGCCGCTGGGACACGAACGGTGACGTCGCGAGCGCCTGGCCCGCACGACGGAGGTAGCCACCCACCCAGCGACCGTCGCCCTTGTTGCTGTTGGGGATGAGGGTGCCTCTGGGCGTGAGCGCACGCCTGAGCTCCGACAGGGTCCGGTTCCCGACGTTGTCCAGGATCAGGTCGTACCGCCGCCCGCCGCTCGCGAAGTCCTCCTGCGTGTAGTCGATCACCCGGTCGGCCCCGAGGGAACGGACCAGGTCCACGTTCTGCGTGCCGCACACGCCGGTCACCTCCGCTCCGAGCACCTTGGCGATCTGCACCGCGAACGTGCCGACACCGCCGGACGCACCATTGATCAGCACGCGCTGGCCCGGCTGGACGCGACCGACGTCGCGGAGCGCCTGCAAGGCGGTCACCCCCGAGACCGGGACGGCGGCCGCCTGGTCGAACGTCAGGCGTGCCGGTTTGCGTGCCAGCGCGCCCTCGGGCACGGAGGCGTACTCGGCGAAGCCGCCCCTGCCGATGCCTGCATGGACCTCGTCACCGGGCACGTACGAGGACACGTCGCTGCCGACCGCCTCGACCAGCCCGGCGATGGCGAGGCCAAGGACCGCGTTCCGCGGCCGGCGGAGCCCGGTCGCGAGGCGGAGCACGTACGGCACCCCGCGCATCACGTCCCAGTCGCCCGGGTTGATGGCCGCCGCGAGGACGCGCACCAGGACCCTGTCGCCTCGCACGTCAGGCACGGGGACATCCCGGAGCCCGAGCACCTCGGGGGTGCCGTACCTGTGACGGACGATCGCCTTCATGGAGCGCCTCCTGCGGCCCGCCCTGCGACAGCGGGCCGACCTCTGCGACCTAGGCGGCCGGCTCGATCCGGCGCACCCGGAGGGCCTCGTCGACGGCGAGCCAACGGAAGCCCCGCCGGTCGCCGGCCGCGAACCTGGCCTCGACCGAGCGCATCGGGACGACCTCCGGTCGGTCGACCTCGTAGGCCTGGCCCTCGTGGACGATGGTGGCGGACCCGCTCGCGAGCACGTTCCGGAGCCAGCTCGTGCGCGACCCGTACACGAGGGCGATGACGAACCCATCGTCGGTGGGCACCGCGTCGACGGGCGTCTCGTACGCCCGGCCCGAGATCCGGCCGCGATGCCGGATCACGGACGCGTATGCGCCAGGGCTGCCCGCGGAGCGCATCTGGCGCGGGTTGATGACGGCGCGCTGGAGCAGGACGAGGGGTCGGAGCACCAGCGGCGACTTGGCGCGCATGCCGACCAGGACCACGAGCCCGATTGCCCCGAGCCCGATCGCCAGGATGACCCCCAGGATCGCGAGTCGCTCCAGCATCGCCGGCCTCCCTGACCGATCGGGGGTCGCGCGTCAGCCTCGTCGGCCGTCGCAGCCGCGACTGCCGCTCATCGAGCCCGTCCGTCGCGACCCCGGTTCGCTCGTGCGCAGCGTCCGCGTGACAGGCGCCCCGCGGCAAGGGCGATCCGGACCCGGGATGCGGGATCTTCGGCCCCATCGTGGGAGCTGCTCGGGGGCTCGCCCGGCTCGCATACCGTCATATCTTCTCACCCGACTTCCGCAGCTCCGGCCCCTCCGAGGCGCCCAGAAGGTCCCCGCTGAGCACGAGATAGGCGCTTCAGGGCCCCCGAGTAGTCGAACATCATCCGAGCAGGCGTACGCACCCACGGCAGAGACGTGAGGGCGTTGACGCGACGCACCCCGGGGCTGCCGGCGTGCCACACAGGTGGCACTCGCCGAACGGATGGTCGGCGCGGAGCCACGTTCGACTACCGCCTCGTAGGCGTCGTCAGCGGTTCCGAAGCCACCGCTCGAGGTCCCTTCGGTGGACCATGCCGAGGACCAGCACCGCGCGGTCAGCCTCGATGACGTCGTGCATCACGCGGTGGTCACCGACCCGGAGCCGATGGAACATGTCGTCGGCGCCCTGGGTCGACTTGACGCCCTCGCCGCCGATCCGCCCCTTGGTCGCGACGTCGGCCGCCAGCCGCAGCAGCGCGGAACGGACACGGTCACGCACGACTGGGGGCAGCTGCTCGTATGCCTTGGCCGCCGCAGGCGCGAGCCGGATCCGATACGGGGTCAGGGCAGGTCCTCGAGCGCGATCGCCTCGCCGCGCGCGTATGCGGCCCGGGCCTCGCGGCGCATGTGCAGGTACTCGTCCGCGTTCGCCAGGACGATGTCCTCCGCATCCTCCACCGGCATGAGCACAGCGGCGGGGCGGCCACGCTTGGTGACGACGAAGGCGGCGCCGTGCTCGACCTCCTCGATGACCGTGGACGCGGTCGCCTTCAGCGCCTTGATCCCGATCTCAGCCATGCCAACGCCCCCCAAGTGACCACTTGAGAGACCACTATACGCTCGAACCGAGGAGTTCACTTCCCCCGCCGAGGAGCGATGACCCCTGCGCTGGTCGGGTACCTTCGATGGATATCGAAACGGGTGGGGCCCCGGCCATCCTCCAGCACGCTGGCCCATGGCGATTGAGTTGCTGTCCCGGGCCGACCTGACCGACGCCCAGCGACGCATCGTCGAGTGGGGCGTTGGCCCACCGGTGGTCATCGCGGGTGCTGGCCTCGGCAAGAAACGCGGGTCATCGTGGAGCGGGAGCGCTGGCCCCTCGAGCCCAGGGCGGGCCTGGAGACCTCGGTCGCATGGACGATGGCCGATGGGTCGACGCAGTACGTGCTCCAGGGCGGCGTGTCCGCGGCTGGGAGCCTCATCGAGTGGCTGCGTGAGGTCTTCGGCCTCGAGGCGCAGCAGAGACGGCGGCCATGGGTGCGTCGCGCGGCGCTCGAAGGTCGCGACCAGCGCCGAGTCGACCGCGCGGGGGATCGCGACCCTCGCCTCGACGGGGCTCGATGGCGGTCCCGCCGGGCCCGTCCCGACGGCTGAAGCGACGGCGCGCCGATATCGGCCGACGCTGCCCGAGGAGGCCAGGCTCGCCGAACGAACCGTCTGGCGCACGTTCGTGAACGACGCCTCCAGGCTCTGACGCACGACCCTGCCCATCGTCCCGCCGCGAACGCCGGTCATGGCGGGCGCGGCGGCACCTACAATCCCGGCAGGCCGACCGGCCTGCCCGGGGCCGACCTGCCGGGCCTCCGCGACCCGAGGCACGGCATCCACGGGAGGGCGCACGATGCACGACCCACGCGGCGGTGTCACCCGGCCCATGGCGCTCGCCGGCCTCGTGGGCCTGCTGGCCCTCGGCGCCTGCGGGGGGAGCGCGCCGTCGGCCACGGCGCCCGTGACGGCGCCCGGGCCGGGGTCGGTGTCGCCCGCCGCACCTCCCAGTCCGTCGGCTGCGTCCGCCCCATCGGCCGGCCCGGCGGCGACACCCCTCGATCACCTGCGGTCCACGCCCTTCGCCACCCCGGCCGCGCCGCCGATCGACCTCTCGGGCGTGCCCGCCCGGGTACACGTCGAGCCCCCGGCGGCCAGGGCGTCCTGGGTCGGGCCGGCCGGCGGGACCATCGAGGCGACGGCCCGTGACGGCACCGCCTATCGCCTCGAGATCCCCGAGCTCGCGCTCACCGAGCCGACTCCGATCACCATGACCCCGGTCAGCGCGGTCGACGAGCTGGGCCTGTCGGGGGGCCTGGCCGGCGCGGTCTACCTCCAGCCGTCGGGGCTCGGCCTGGCCGTGCCGGCCACGCTGACCATCACCACCGCCGCGAGCGCCCCGGCGGACACCCGCCTGGTCGGCTTCGACATCGCCGACGAGGGGACCACCACCGACCTGGTGCCGGCGGCGGCCGGCGAGGGCGGCCAGGTCCGCGTCGCGGTCCACCACTTCAGCGCGCCCGGTGCCGCATACGGCACGGCGCTGGACCTGTCCCTCATCAGCCAGGCCGCCATCCCGACCCGCATGTCCGCCCTGCTGACGATGCTGCTGGCCGACCCGGTGCCGTGGGACCTCCAGACCAGGACGACCAACGGCGGCCTGATCGACTTCCAATGGCTCGGCTCGCCGTTCCACACCAATGGCCCGGCCATCGGCCTGCGGGCCGTCATCGACGCCACCAAGAACGACGTCGAGCTGCTGCTCGCGGTCAAGGACTGGCAGATGTACCTCTTCGCGCTCAACCTGTACCGGTTCGACGGAGACGCCGCGGCGGCCATGGCCGAGGGCGAGTCCTACCCCGGTGGGGTCCGGGCCTCCCACACGGCGGCCTACGAGGGCGGCAAGATCGTCCTGGCCAGGCAGTTCCGCGCGGCCATCGACGGCAACGAGC
>DAOTUX010000365.1:0-2172 GCA_034436475.1 Chloroflexota bacterium
ACTTCTCGACGATCTTCGACTGCCATCGCCCGGTGCCCCCGACAGCCTACTAGTCAGGCTCTCACCTGGCGTCGCTCCGCCCCTCCTCCGCCGGCAGGGCACGTTCCTGGACCCGCACCTGTTCGCCCGGCTCATCGCGCGGGACCCGTACGCCGGCCGGCTGTGGGCGATGCTGGAGGCCGAGACCCGCATACGACGATATCGGGTGTTCGGGCCGCCTCCCGGCGAGGCCGAGATGCCGGGCGATCTCCCGCCGATCGCCGACCTGGTCGGCCTCCATTGGGTCGACCGGGGCGATGTGATCAAGCGGCTGCGCCGGTCGATCGGGCGGCTCACGAGCATCGACGGCCGCTACGACCTCCGCATCGTGAAGAGCCCCGGCAAGGGGATGTGGCGTCTCGAGGGTGTGCGGCGACCCACCTTCCGGGGGATCGGAAGTACGCGGGTCCGGCATTCGAAAGCACGCGTACCGGTGATCCCCTCCACCGCGTCCCCGTCAGCCCCCGCGGCGCGTACGCATGATCCCCGCCCACCCCGCGGTACCGTCGCTCCTGACGTCGCTCCTATCGTCGAGTCCGTCGGACCAGCGAGCGACCAGGAACGACCGGAGTCGATCGAGTCGATCCTCGGACGCCTCGCCCCGGACGAGCTCGCGCAGCTCCAAGCCCGCGGCATCGCGAGACCCAAGGCGTGAGCGCCCTGCGAGCACACGCTCCGCGGTCCGGCGTCGCGTTTCCTCGTGCGCGCACGCACGCGTTTTTCGGATGCTGCGCCGTGCTGCGTTACTCCCCTCCCGGAACGGTCCGCGGCGGCGTTGCGCTCTGACACCGTGGCGGGCCGGGGGGATCTTCCCGACAAGCGCGCGCGCTGTTGTGCTCCGGGGTGGTCGGGCGGTCCGGCCGCTTCAGGAGTAGTGCGCGTGCCATCTCGTCGTTGGTCGGCTGCATGGCGGATCCTGGCGCCACGTACGGCCGGTGACCAGCCGGGCCCGGCCGCTTTGAGCCCCTTTGCCCGTCCCGGGCTTCGGGACCTCGGGATGGTCCTCGGGTACCTCCGGAGCTCCAGCGGGGCACGGAGATACCTTCCGTGCGCTCCCCGTGAACGCGGCGAACCATCGCCTGGGTCCCATGGGCTCTCTGGCCGTGGAGCGGCATCCCTCGCACCAGGGTGCGACGCATGAGCCGCGGCATCGTCTACGTGCGCCGGTCGTACAAGGTCGCGACCGCGGCGGATGTCTCCGACGAGACCCAGGAAGCCGTCGCGCGAAGCCTCATCCCCGCTGGCGCCAGTGTCGAGGTCATCCGTGACAGCGGCGGCCACAACTCCGGGGCGACGGATGACCGGGATGGGTATCAGCGGCTCATCCAGCGGATCCGAGAGGGTGGCATCTCGTTCATCGCCGTCTACGACCTATCCCGATTGGCCCGCAACGTCCGACTGATGGCGAACCTGCTCCATGAGCTCGACCGGCAACAGATCGTCATCCTCGCGGGCAACCTGCCCAACACGCGCATGGACTCGGCCGTGGGGCGGTTCATGTTCCACATGCTCGTCTCGGCCGCCCAGTTCCAGCGGGACCTCGACAGCGAACGGATGAAGGCGATGATGGCCCGCACGTTCGAGGACGGCGGACACTGCGGCGGCGATCCGTTCGGATACATGACCGCCCGCGATGAGTCGGGGAACGTGATCCACCCACGGACGCTGGTCCCAGTCCCGGAGGAGGCCGCGGTCGTGGTGCGGACGTTCCGGGAGATCGCCCAGCGGCCATTCTCCGAGGTCGCCCAGCTGTTCAACCGCGAGGGCGTACGCCACAGAACTGCCAGGCCATGGACCAGCAACAGCATCAAGGACATATGGCGCCGGCGGGAGGTCTACCGCGGCAACGTCACCAAGGGGCGCGGGCTGGACGTCCGGCCCGGTCGCCACGAGCCGATCGTCGACGACGGGACGTACCGGGACGCCGTGGCGGCGGTCGAGGCTCGCAGACGCCAGAAGGGCCGCCGGCCCCGGACAAGCAAGCGCCTGTACCTCCTGCGTGGTCTCGTGTTCTGCACGTGTGGGGCCCGCATGCGCGGTGACGCGCGCTTGTCGCGGGGCCAGGAGTGGCGCTACTACTGCTGTCCGGTCGCCGCTGGGCGATCGGGCCGCTTCGATGACGCAGGACGGCTC
>DAOTUX010000366.1:0-2635 GCA_034436475.1 Chloroflexota bacterium
GAGCCGTCCGCGGCGATGGCGCACGCTGTCCGGCCGGCTGCCGCGAGAGCGAGGAACGTGCCCGCCGGGGGCGTCGCCTGACCGGCGTCGTTGGCGCCCCAGCAGGCGAGCGAGCCGTCCGCGGCGATGGCGCATCCGAACGCGTCTCCCACCGCCACCGAGCGGAACGCGCCCGCGGGCGGCGTCGTTCGCGCCGCGTCACCGTTCCCCCAGCACGCCAGACTGCCGTCCCCGGCGATGCCACACGCGAACGCGTCGCTGGCCGCGAGCTGCCGCAGGGGGCTCGAGGGGGGCGACCCCTCGATCGTCGTGCCCCAGCAGGCGACATCGCCCGTGACACCCAGCGCGCAGCTCGCCGCATCCCCCAGGCTCACCTGGCGCCAGGAGCCGGCCGGTGGAGTCGCCTGGCCCACGTCGTTCCCGCCCCAGCAGTAGAGGCGACTGTCGTTGGACACCGCGCAGCTGTGACTGGCACCCGAGGCGACGGCCCAGCGGCCCACGGGTCCGGGCGGCTCCGCGAGCGGACCCTCCCACGTCTCGTAGCCCCAGCACATGATCGTCGAGTCGGGCCGGAGCCCGTAGCTGGAGAGGTAGTCGGCGGCCACGGCCAGGAAGGTCTCGCGCGGCACGGTCGACTCGCCGTAGGCGTCATGGCCCCAGCACACGGCCTGGCCGTCGGGCGTCAGGCCACAGCTGTGGTTGTAGCCCGCGCTCACGCTCACCAGTCGGTCGGTGGGGGTGTCCAGTTGGTCACTGTCGTCACTGCCCCAGCAGACCGCGGTGCCGTCGGTGCGGATGGCGCAGGAGTGGCCGAACCCGGCGCTCACCGCGATGTACTGCCCTGGCGGAACCTCGGTCTGGCCGCTCCGGTCACCGCCCCAACAGGCGACGCTGCCATCGACCGCGAGGGCGCAGGAGTGACTGTCGCCCGCGCTCACGAGTCGGAACAGGCCGTCGGGAGGGGTCGCCTGGCCATCGTCGTCATCGCCCCAGCAGGCAAGCGTGCCGTCGGTGCGCACGCCGCACGTGTGGCGCGAGCCCGCCGAGACATCGCGGAACCGGTCGGTGGTCGGGCTCGACTGGTCGTCGCTGTCGTCGCCCCAGCAGCGCACCGTGCCGTCGGTGATGACGCCGCAGCTGTGGAGGTTGCCACTCGCACTGATGACCCGGAATGTCTCGTCGGGCGGCAGTGACTCGTCACCCGTGCTGCCCCAGCACCATGCGGTGCCGTTGGTGCGCAGCGCGCAGGCATGCGACTGACCCAGGCTGATGGCCGGGAGAGTCTCGGTGCCCGCGTCCGGTGTCGCCGCCCCTGCCGGGGCCCCTCCTCCGAGCCCGAACGCACTGAGCAGGAGCAGGACAGTGACGACGAGGGAGCGCCGGAAGCTGAGGGGCACGAACCGCCTCCTGGGATGGGTCGCTGGAAGGCCCGGCGAACGGTACGGTCCGGGTCCGGGGCGGATGATGACGTGCGGTACGGTGCGATCGACACCAGCCGACAGTCCCACCCCCGACCGTCCGGGCAGTACCAACCGGTGGGGCGCCGCCCTGTGGACTGCCACGACCCCGCCTCGTGGGTGGTGCGGTCCCCGGCGCGGGGGGTCGCGCCCGGCGCGGGGGGTCGCGCCCGGCGCGGACCGGCGCCTCAGGGCCCCAGGGTCGAGAACGGCACCTGTGGGCGGACCACGCCGAGCCGGCTCAGGCGAGTCGAGCCACGCACGAGGTCGAGCGTCAGCAGCCAGTCCCGCGCCTCGTCCGGGGCCATGATGGGCAGGCTGACGACCTCCGACCGCCCGGCCTCGAGGCGAGCGAGGGGGACGGACCCCACGAGCCGACCGATGGCGCCTGACCCATCGAGCACGGGGACCGCGCGGACGAGCCGCGCCTCGAGCCGCCAGCCCGCGAGCGCCCGTCGCCCGGTCGCGCGGATGCGCACACGCACCTCGGCAGCGGCGCCGACCTCGACCGAGGCGGGCACCGCAACGTCCGTGTACCTGGCCGCGAGGCCGCGGCGGTCGAGCCAGCGCATCACACCCTCGTAGTAGCCGGCCGCGATGGCGGTGCGCACCGTCGCCGACGCGAGGCGTCCGCGATCGCCTGGCTGATCGATGAACAGTGACTCCCCCAGGACCGCGGGCATGAGCCCGGGCCGCGGGCCCGCGACGCGGGCACCGGAGAGCGAGACATACGCGCCTCGGCCTAGGCCACGGTCGCGGACGCGCCACGCCCGCCCCTCGAACGCCCGCAGGCGCCTCACGATCGCACCCTGCACGGCCCTGCCGAGCGCCACGCTCCGTGCGCCCCACGGCCGACGCGGGTCCACGAGCGTCTGGGTGCCCGACGCGCAGTGACACGAGGTGGCGTTGTTGTGGATGTTGAGCGTCAGGTCCGCGCGAGCGAGGTTCGCGATGTCAAGGCGGGCGACGAGCTCGTCATGATGGTCGATGTCGCCGTCCTGGTCGACGTCGACGAGTGGCCGATTGACGTCGCGGTCCCGGTCGCGGGTCATGATGACCCCGACCCCGGCGCCCTCGAGCATCCGTGCGACACGCAGGGCGATGTCGAGGTTGACGTCCGACTCGTCGAGCCCCCGCGAGGAGGCCCCCGGGTCGCTGCCCCCATGACCGGGGTTGAT
>DAOTUX010000367.1:0-3863 GCA_034436475.1 Chloroflexota bacterium
GGGGCTCCAGCGGGCCAGGAGCCGAGCCGTGACCCAGTCCCGCAGCCCCGCATCGCGGGACAGGCGGCTGGGTCGATGGAGGCGCCGGCGCCCGAGCGCACGGCGGTGCGCCTCGAACGGCCCGTAGCGTCCGGACGCATCGGCGCCCCGGGCGAGCTCGCGGCTGATGGTGGACGGCGAGCGGCCCATGAGGACCGCGATCTCGCGCATCGTGCGCCGCTCACGGCGCAGGTCGGCCAGGTGGAGGCGCTCGTCCTCGGACAGGTAGCGCGGCGAGTACCGCTTGACGGAGGTGGCGGTGGTGGTGATCACGGGTGGCAAGTCCAGCACACGACCGCCGGACACGATCCTGCGGCCGTTCCGCCACCGTTTGCCCGTGCGCGGGTCGATGCCGACCATGCGGGACGCCCGCTGCGAGGGCACCCCCTCCGAGATCAGCCTGGCGAACGCCTCACGCTTGGCATGGTCCGGCTCCGGTCCCCGACGACCCATCGCAACCCCCTTGATGCTCGGGTGTTGCGACCCTCGCCGGATTCTGCCCCGTCGGAAGGGGGTCAACTTTCGACCGTCGTTGACATGCCGAACGTCCGGATCGCCTCCGATGCCTCGGTGAGCGTGGATTTGAGAGGATCCCGTAAGTCCCGCGTAAGTCCCGCGCGCTACGATGCCCGCATGCGAACACTGTTCGTGGAGACGCCGCCGGCAGTCGAGGACCTGATCGCACAGCGCCACGCCCTGGGTCAGGACCTCTACGACGAGGTCTGGGAGGGCGAGTACCACGTGGCAGCGGCACCCACCGACGCACACGCGGACCTCCAGGCCCAGCTCATCCGGGTCCTGGGGCCCTTGGCGGACGAGGCCGGCCTGCTGGTGCGCGGGCCCAGCAACATCGGCGGATCGCAGGACTTCCGGGTCCCGGACATCGCATGCTTCCGGGGCGGCGCTGGCGTCACCTGGCATGACCGAGCGGCGATCGTGGTGGAGGTCGTGTCGCCGGGCGACGAGAGCCGCCGCAAGCTCGGGCACTACTTGCGTCTGGGCGTCGAGGAGCTCCTCATCGTCGACCCCCGGCCACGCAGCGTGGAGTGGTACGGCCGCCGCGCGGACGCGTTCGCGCCCGCTGACGGGAGCGCGATCCTGGGGATTTCCAGCGTCGAGCTGAGCGACGCGCTCGACTGGCCGTAGCGGCGCTCGGTCTGCGAGTCGTGGGCAACGGGACGCATCCCGTGCTCGCGATCGTGCCTACGGACCGCGCTGGTGGCTAGGTGATCGGTCGACCAACAGCGTCCAGCGTCATCGAGGAGGTCGAGCGCGGGACCGCGTTCGTCGTCACCAGGCGTGGGCGCCCAGCGGCCGTCCTGATGCCCGTGGAGGACGCCGAGGGCCTGGTGCTGGCGAACGCCGACGAGTGCGTGCGAATGCGCCGCGAGGCGAAGGTGAGGCGCGCGATGCCCTGGAGGGGATGCATCAGCGACGGCCCTGATTTGGGATTGACTCGTCCGGAGGTCGCGAATAGTATCATTACGTTGGTCCAACGTACTGGTCTATCTAGGTGCGATCGGTGGTCACATCTGCCTTTCGTCGACAAGCCGCGCTCGACGCCATCAGCCAGGTGGTCGCTGGGGCGCTGCCGGCCGATGCCGAGACGGAGCTGGTGGACTTCAAGCTGGAGGAGGGACGGCGCCGCCGGTCTGGGGCGCTCGTGTCCATTGGGTCGCAACATGAACCGGCCGCGATGGCGCTCGCCCGTGAGGCCGCGTGCTTCGCCAATACCACGAAGGGGGGCTGCCTCGTGGTCGGCGTGGACGACCGGACCCCGGGAGCCCCCGGTCTTGTCGGGGCAGAGTCCGACCAGAACTGGCTGCGCCAACGGATCTACGCTCTCACGCAGCCCAGCCTGACCGTCGAGATTGAGGTCGAGATCCAATCGGGCGCTCGGCTCCTGATCATCAACGTGCCCGACGCGCTCCAGGAGATATCCGTCGGCGGTCGCCTCCGCACGCGCATGGGAACCGACTGCGTCGAGCTGACCGGGGACCGTGCCCGCGAATTCCTCGAGGCGCGACGCGGATACGACTGGAGTGCGGAGCCCTCCGGCTGGCGGTTGTCTCAGGCCCACCCGGATGCGATGGCGTCGGCGATCGCCCACTACACCCGGAGACAGGGAGCGGCGGCGATCGGTGCCGCGGATCTTGCAGCACGCTTGCGGCTGCTCGTCGATGATGCAGCGGACCCGGAGCTCAATCGAGCCGGTGCGCTGCTCTTGTGTCCGATCGAGCCCACTGGGACGCAGATCGACCTCCTGGTCACGCTCGCCGAAGGTGCGGCCTCGCGCAGGCGTCTCACGCTGCCGGCACCCTTGATGACGGCGTACGACCGAGTGATGCTCGTCCTCTTGGACGAGGTCTTCCCGGCGCGGGCACGAGTCGTGGCTGGCGAGAACCAGTTGCTGCGCTATCTGCCGGAGCTCGCGATCCGCGAGTCTATCGTCAACGCGATGATGCATCGCGACTATCGCCTCGACCGCGCCACGATCCTCGCGCTCGCGCTTGGAGACCCGACGGACGTGTTCAAGGTCAGATCGCCGGGCGGACTGCCTGCGGGTGTCTCGGTCAGGCGACTGCTCGCAGTGCAGTCCACACCGCGCAACCGGACGCTCACCGGCGCGATTCGCGGTCTCGGACTCGCCGAGGGTGAGGGCGTCGGCATCGACAGCATGTACCACACGATGCTCCGCGACGGGCATCCAACGCCCGAGATCACCGACGACGGCGGAGAGGTGGTGGTCCGCCTCGCTGGCGGCGCGCCGGACCTGCGAGTGCGAACCCTGTTCGATCTCTCCGCTCGACGTCAGAAGTCGCTCGGCGAAGACGTCCGGGCTGCGATCGCTATCGACCTGCTGACCCGTCAAGCCGTCCTCCGACCGGTGCAACTGGCGGAGGCCTCGCAGTCGACCCTTGGGGACGCGGCGAGGACCCTCGACCTGATGCTGGAAGCCCAGGTCGTCGAACGTCTGCTGGATGGAAGCCGCTCCTACCGGCTGACCGCTCCTGCGCGCTCCATGCTGGTCCACCGCATCCGCTACCGACCACGCACCTCGCTGGACGACCGCATGGCTGAGGTCGATGCACTGCTCGACGTGATGCCCACCATCTCCCGCGCTGACCTGGTCGATCGTCTTGGGATGACTAACGGCACTGCCGGCCGAGTCCGTCGTGAGATGGTGAAGGCAGGGAGGCTTGTGGGTACCACACGGATACGTCGTGGACCCAACATGCGGTACCGACGCCCGGCTGAATGACTGGACCGGGCAGAACAGCCGATCCGGTGCCTCGCGCTCCGGACGGCGGCCTCGACTGGAACGCGATCACCTCCGCGTGCCCACGCTGGGCGGCGTCATCCTGTTCGGTCGCGACCGGCTCATGCGCGTGCCCGACGCCTGGATCCAGGCGGGCCGGTTCGCCGCATGACCGTCGCCTGCACGGCGGCCGGCCTGCCTGCCCCGGAGTTCGCGGAGATCGGGCTCCGGTTCCGTGTGACCATCCGGACGACATCGTCGGCATCCGTGCCCATCGACCCGTTCGAGCGCCGCCTCCTCGACCAGTTGGGGGGCGCGGATGGTTGCTCGACCGCCGAGCTGGCCAAGGCCATGTCGCGCACGCCGCGGACCATCCAGCAGCGCCTCGCGCAGCTCCGCGAGCGCGGGCTCGTCGTGGCGGTCGGTTCGGGTCCGACCGACCCGCAGCGACGCTGGTACCTCGCCGCGACCCCTGCGAGGGTCGCGGAGTCGGTGGGCCGTACGAGGCCGAGTGAGCCCGGCCGACGACCGGGCCAGTGGGCGGTGGTTCCGTGGGCGGGTGGCG
>DAOTUX010000368.1:0-1677 GCA_034436475.1 Chloroflexota bacterium
AAGGTCCTCCGCGCGACCAGGCGCGCGATCCGCTTGGGATCGTGGTGGCAACGCCGGAGGGCCCGTGGGTCGATGCCGGGCCAGAGTGCCAATGCACGCCGATCCACTGCCCATGCCTTCCGTCGCTCGTCCGATCTGACCATGGCGCGCCTCCTTTGACCCTGACGCTGGCGTAGCACTCGGTGACCGGGCGCACCAGTGCCATTGGTCACGAGGCATCCCAGCTGTCCTTGCATCCCCGTGGACCAGCTCCGCCAATCCAGGTGAGGCACGCGGCTGCCTCCACCGTCTCGCACCGGGTCAGACCGTCGGACCGGGCTGGCCAGGGCTGAACAGCCACCCGACCTCGCGGCCGGCTCTCGTCGGGCGGCTCTTGGTGTTGCTGGCGAGGCGGGCTCGCAGCTCGCGCTCGAGGTTCTGCACGGGTGTGGGCTGCGGAGCACAGACCAGCCCGCGGTAGCCCGGGGGCTCGGTCGGAACGGCGTGGCCCGTCGCGATCGCCGGTCTGCGCGCCGCGCTGGGACTGGGCGACCTCGTGTCGGACAGGGGGGAGGGTGCGCATCGAGCCGGCTGGCATCGGATTGGCCGCTTGGTTGGTCGTCGTCGTGTCGCGGTCCATCATCGGGGTGCGCACCGACGACGGGCTCCACCGTCTCCTATCGCATCGCGGCGCGACGGGGCGTCAGGCATCGGCCACCGGATCCATCGGGACGACGATGGGCCGGCTCAGTGGGAGGCGTGGGCAGCTTGGCTCCGTGCCGGGTCGCGGTGACGTCGGAGACCTGACCGGCTGTCACCCTGCGGCCCGCACGCCCGTGGACGCCCACGCGTCGATCTCGGAGACCAGGCTCGCCCGGGTCGCGGCGTCGGCGAAGGACGCGCGGGCTGCCCGACGCTGGAGTTCTGCAAGGTCCTCGCTGCCGAGGCCCACCGTCTCGACCACGTTGCGCAGCTCATCGATGAGCGTGACGCCGAAGAACGGTGGGTCGTCGCTGGAGATGGTCATGTTGATGCCGGCGCGCCAGAAGGCCGCGACCGGATGATCACGCAGCGATGGGAACAGCCCGATGCTGACATTCGAGGTGGGGCTGACGAGGAGTGCCACGCGTTCGCGGACCAGCCGCGCCATCAGGTCCGGGTCGCGGATGGCAGCCACACCATGATCGATCCGGTCCGCCTCCAGGATGTCCAGCGAGGCTCGGATGCTCGCGGGTGGGCCCATCTCGCCGGCATGGATCTCGAAGCCCAGGCCAAGGCGCCGCGCCGCCTGGCGATACGGCAGGAACTGCTCGATGGACACGGTGTCCTCCACCCCCGTCAGGGCGAGGCCTACGATTGGCGCGTCGGCGTCCTCCACGAGGCGGATCGTGGCGTCCGCCTCCCCGGGCCCGAGGTCGCGGATGGCATCGATGACCAGCGCCACCCGAGTCGCTGACCCAGCGGCGGTCAGGCCCCGCCGAAGCGCGGCCCACATGTCCCCCGGCTGCATGCCGTTGCGCACGCAGATCATGGCCGTGAACATGGCCTCGGAGTAGCGGACACCCTGCGAGGCCTGCGCGCGCACGAAGTCAGCCGCCACCAGTTCCAGGTCGTCGGGTGTACGCACGAACTGGTTGGTAGCCAGGTAGGCGTTGAGGAACCCCGCGAAGTCAGCGTATGTCCGTGGGTAATGGCCGT
>DAOTUX010000369.1:0-33547 GCA_034436475.1 Chloroflexota bacterium
CCTATCGCGTGCTCGCGGCGCTGTTCCGTGACCCCGACGACCCGGGCGCGGGGCCGACCGCGGGCATCGGCGTCCTGCGGTCCGCGGCGACGCGCCTCGGCTCCGGGGTCGCACCCGGGGCATGGACCGAGGTCCGACACATCGCACGACGACCGGCGCGAGCGACCGAGCACCGCACGATCTTTGGTCACGTCGTCGCGCACGGCTGCCCACCATACGAGACGGAGTTCGGCCGACGGCATGTCTTCGGGCAGAGCCAGGAGCTGGGTGACATCCGAGGGTTCTATGAGGCGTTCGGGGTCCGGCCGCGCGCAGGCGGCGAGCGCCCCGACCATCTCGCCTGCGAGCTCGAGTTCCTCGCGCTGCTGTCGCTCAAGGAGGCGGTGGCCGCGGCAGCCGGCGACGAGACCCACGTCGAGGTGTGCCGCGCCGCGGCGAGGTCGTTCCTCCAGGACCACGCGGGTCGTTGGGTGGGCGCCCTCGCGGCACGCATCTCCCGACGGGCGCCTGGCAGCGGCTACGCGGCCGCCGCCGCCATCACGGCGACCCTGCTCACAGAGCACGCCCTCGAGCTGGGCGCCCTCCCGGTCCTGCTCGACCCTGATGACCTGGTCCCGGTCGACGAGGAGCCGGATGGCTTCCGGTTCGAGTGCGGTGTCGACGTCGGCGCGGGCGATCTCGCCCCACCTGGGAGCGAGCCATGACCGCCGTGGCGCCCGTGACCGCGGTGGGTCCGGTGTTCCGTGTGGACCCGGCGTTCGCCGAGGCTGTCGTCCGACGCCTGTTCTCGCCACCGGATGGGCGCCTGGCCGATGACGCGCTCGGCTACCAGCGTCGGCTGGAGCCCGCCTATCGTGTCGCGGACCCGCTCGCGCGCGACGCCGCGTTCGCCCGCCTCGCCGTCGACGAGTTCGAGCGTCTCGGTCTGGCCGACCCGCTCCGCCAGGCGATCGCCGAGCGGCCCAGCGTGGCACAGCGTGTCAGGCTCGTCCTGTTGGGCGACGCGCGGGGCGGCTCCGATGAGGGCGTCACATGGGAGCCGGGGGGCGCGCACCTCGGCATGCGCGTGGCAGACGGTCGCTTCGACGAGCCCGACGGGCTGCTCGCCTGGGCGCGCCACGTCCTGGGGCACGCAGCGGACACCCTCGACCCGACCTTCGGGTACCGGGCAGGCTGGGAGGCGACCGCTGGTGGTCAACTGGCAGGTGCGACCCACGCCCGGCTCCACAGGCTGTGGGACGTCACGGTCGACTCACGCCTGGCTGCGGATGGCCTGCTCGATCACGCCGCCCGGCAGCGTCACCGGGCGATCCTCACCGCGGACCTCCCGGGAGTCGACGCCGATGCGCTGGAGGCCGTCCTGGGCCTCCTGTGGGACGGGCCGCGACCGACCTTCCCAGAGCTCCTGGCGTGGGCGTCCCGACCGGCCGACCTGGTCACCGCAGTCGCCCCGGCAGGGAGCCGGAGCCCGCGCCCCGACCGCTGCCCGCTGTGCCGCTTCCCGAGCGACGACGTGGCCGTCCCCTCGCCGAGGGTCGCATCCCTCATCGCCGCCGACTACCCGGACTGGCGCGCCGACCTCGGCACGTGCGGCCGATGCACGGACCGATATCGCTTCTCGACCGCCCTGGGAGGTGCCGCATGAGACGACCGCGCGTGACCCCCACGAGGCTCCTCGGGTTGGGTGCCGTGGGCCTCGCGTCCCTCCTGTCGCTGGCCGGGGTGCCCATCACCAGCGCCCAGGGCCCGACCCTGTTCGCGACCCAGGTGGACGGTGCCCTGCCGGTGGATGCGCCGTTCGACCCGGCCTGGGACAGGGCGCGCGCGGTGGATGTCGCATTGAGCGGCCAGGCAGTCGTCCCGCCCAGGTCCCTCCAGCCGGCCGTCCCGTCGGTGCGCGTCCGGTCGCTCGTGAACCGCGACCAGATCGCCGTGCTCCTGGAGTGGGCGGACACGACGCTCGATGACTCGGTGCTCGCGGTGGATGCGTTCGCGGATGCCGCGGCCGTCCAGCTCGCGCTGGGCATCGGGACGTCCATCTGCATGGGCCAGCAGGCCGGCAGCCTCAACATCTGGCACTGGAAGGCCGACTGGGCGGCCGACCTCGCCGGTCGTCGCGACGTGACCGACGTCCACCCGGGGATGCCCGACGACGTGCACTTCCCCGCGTCCGACACCGTCGACGGACCCGGTCCGGACGGGTTCCTGACCGGGACGACCGCCGGCAATCCACGCTCCGCGGCGTCCCATCCGAGCTCGGTCGAGGACCTCAACGCCATCGGCTTCGGGACCCTGACACCTCAGACCCCGGCCGGGCAGAACGTCCATGGCGCCTCGGAGCACCGTGACGGCACCTGGCGGGTGGTGATGTCACGTCAGCTGTCGGACGGCGACCCCAACGACGCGGTCCTGCAGCCGGGAGCCCCGGCTGCCGTCGTGGCCTTCGCCGTCTGGGACGGCAGCAACGGTGACCGCAACGGCCAGAAGGCGGTGTCCTCCTGGCTCGCCCTGACCCTGCCCCAGCCACCCGTCTCGCTGCTCGATGCCTGGCCCTTCCTCGCGATGCTCCTGATCGTGCTGGCGCTGTCGGGGCTGGTGATGTGGGTCGGAGCCCGCCAGCCGGCCATCGGCCTCGGTGGGCCACAGGAAGCCGCGGGTGGCGACCGAGGCGCGTGACCGAGCGGGCGGCCCGGCGACGCTCGGGCGGGTCGGCCCCCCGCTCGCGGTGACCGGGGCCGGAGCGGTCGATCGGTTCGCGCGCTGGCTGCTCCTCGCGGTGGCCCTGGACCTGGTCCTGACGCGCCTGGTGGTGCGCTTGGCGATCTTCGTGCCCAAAGGGGAGCCGTTGGCCAGCGTGGCTGCGGTCCTGGGGCGCGTCGGCGCGGCGACCGACGCGCTGGTGCCCATCATGGGCGCGCTCCTCCTCGGCGCGCTGCTGCTTCGGGCGGGCCACGACGGCGGCCGGCCCGAGCGGGTCCTGGCGCTGGCCGTGACGGTGGTCGCGGTGGGTGGCCTCGGGCTCGTGGTGCTCCCACCCACGCCGTCGATCGTGGTCGTCCTCGAGGCCATCGTCATGGCGGTCGCGGTCGCGGCCGGGTCCCGGGTCCTCAGGTCGGCGCCCGCGGACCCGCTCCTGCGCGTCGGGATCGTCTCGCTCATCGGGGCCATCGTCCTGGCCTCCCTGGGCAGGATCGCGGACGTCGGGGTGCTCGGCGAGGCCCCCTCCGGGCTCGCACTGGGCGCCCTGGGGCAGGTCGCGTACGTGGCGGGGGCCGCCTTGGTGGGCCTCGCCGGCGTCATCGGCGCCATCAGGACGCGCGCCCCGCTGCGTCGCCCCCTCGTCCTCGGTTGCGGCGCGGCCCTCGTCGTCCTCGCGATGGGCGTGGGGTCACCAGCCACCTGGGGTGCCCTCGCGATCTGGAGCATCGGCCTCGCGGGCCTCGTCCCGCCCATCGCGATCGCAATCGCCGTCGGGCTCGCCGTGGCGGGCCTGCCAGCCCTCCATCGCCGCGCACCGACGCTGGCCGTCGGCCTGTCGATCGTGCTCTTGGCGGGATACGGGCCGGTCGGGAGCGGTCTGGTGTTCGCCGCGCTGCTGGGCCTCCTCCTGCCACGAGGCGAGCCTGTCGCGGGTCGCGGCCCCCGCGGCGCCTTGGTCCCTCATACGGCATAGGCGGTGCTCAGGGAGCGACGCCCACCCGACGGGGCTCGCCGGCGTCCGCCATCGGCTCCACCGGATCGGGCCGGAAGCGGCGCAGCCGCAGCGCGTTGGTCACCACCGTGACCGATGACAGCGCCATCGCCGCGGCTGCCAGGATGGGGTCCAGCAGCAGACCGTTGACCGGGTACAGGACCCCCATGGCGATGGGGATGAGGACCACGTTGTAGGCGAACGCCCAGAACAGGTTCTCGCGGATGTTGCGCATCGTGGCGCGAGAGAGGCGGATGGCGGTCACCAGCGCGCGCAGGTCTCCCCGCATCAGGGTCACGCTCGCGGACTCCATGGCCACGTCCGTGCCCGTGCCCATCGCGACGCCCACGTCCGCCGAGGCGAGCGCGGGTGCGTCGTTGATGCCGTCACCGACCATCGCCACGACCCGCCCGTCAGCGCCCAGCGCCCGGACCTCGCGCGCCTTCGCATCGGGGCGGACCTCCGCGAGGGCGCGCTCGATGCCCACCTCGCGTGCGATGGCGTCCGCGGTCCTGCGCGCGTCGCCCGTGATCATCACGACCTCGACGCCCATCCGCCGCAGGGCGCCCACGGCGGCCGCCGACCCGGGCCTCACCCGGTCGGCGATGCCGAGCACGGCCACCGCCCGACCGTCGATGGCCACCAGGACCGGTGTCCGCGCAGCGGTGGCGATGCGGTCCGTGGCATCGCGCAGGGGGCCGACGTCCACCCCCTGGTGCTCGAGGAGACTGGCGCGTCCGACCAGCACCCGCTGACCATCCACCACCGCGCGGATGCCGCTCCCGGCCTCCGCCTCGAACTCCGCCGCCACGGGCAGCGCGAGGCGCAGCTCGTCGGTCGCGTGACGCACGATGGCCGCGGCGAGCGGATGCTCCGAGCCGAGCTCCGCGGCAGCCACGGTCCGCAGCAGGGCCGCCTCGTCGAGGCTCTCGCTCACGAGATGGACGTCGGTGACGCGCGGCCGCCCCTCGGTGATGGTGCCCGTCTTGTCCAGGACGACCACCCCCACGGCACCCAGGCGCTCCAGCGCCTCGGCGTTCCGGAACAGGATCCCGTTCTCGGCACCCTTGCCCGTGCCGACCATGATCGAGGTGGGCGTGGCGAGACCGAGCGCGCAGGGGCAGGCGATGATGAGCACCGCCACCGTGTTGAGCAGCGCGAGGTTGAACGCCGGTGCGGGCCCGAGGGCGAGCCACACCACGAACGTGAGCGCGGCGAGACCCAGGACCGCTGGCACGAAGTAGCCGGTCACCACGTCCGCCAGTCGCTGGATGGGCGCCCGGGAGCCCTGCGCCTCGGACACCAGGCGCACGATCTGCGCGAGCACCGTGTCGGCGCCCACGCGCGTCGCGCGGTACGTGAGCGTCCCGGTCGTGTTGAGGGTGGCGCCGATGACCTCGTCCCCGGGGCCCTTGCCCACGGGCATCGATTCGCCGGTGATCATGCCCTCGTCCACCCCGGAGCGTCCGGACAGGACCACGCCATCGACCGCGATCCGCTCGCCCGGCCGGGCACGCACGACATCCCCGACCACCAGGTCGCCGATGGCCACGTCGACCTCGGCATCGTCCCGGACCACCCGGGCCGTCCTGGGCGCGAGGCCCATGAGATGCCGGATGGCGTCGGACGTGTGGCTCCGAGCTCGCGCCTCGAGGTATCGGCCCAGCAGGATCAGGGTGATGATGGCGCTTGAGGTGTCGAAGTAGAGCGGCATCGTGCCGTGGGTCGCCAGACCCGCAGCCTCGAAGAAGCCGGGGAAGACGATGGCAGCCACCGAGTAGAAGTAGGCCGCGGAGGTGCCCACCGCGATGAGCGTGTTCATGTCCGCCGACCGATGCCGGAGCGCCTTGGCGGCGCCGCGATAGAACGGCCAGCCTGCCCAGAACTGGACCGGCGTCGCCAGGGCGAGCTGGACGAGCGGCTCGGACAGCAGTGCCGGGAGCCACGGCGCCACGGTCATGCGCGCCAGGCCGCCGAGCAGCGGGATGGTCAGGAGCGTCGCCACCAGCAGACGCCCGCGCAGCGCCCGCAGCTCGCGGGAGGCGGCCTCGTCGCGATCGGCTCGGCGCCCCGCCAGCTCGGTGACGTCCGAGGCCTCCGCCCCGGTCCGCTCATCGATCCGCGCGACATAGCCCGCGGCATCCACCGCCGCGGCGAGATCGCGCAGGGAGACACGCGTGGCGTCGAACGAGACCGTGGCCGACTCGGCGGCGAGGTTCACGTTCGCATCGCTCACGCCCTCGACCTTGCCCAGGAACCGGGTGATGCGGTTCACGCACGAGGCACAGGTCATGCCCTCGACCGGGAATGACACGATCTGGATCTGCTGGGTGGGTTCCATGGAGGCTCCTGTGATACTCCCCTGCAGTATATACCCGGTGGGAGCGGACCCAACCGCGACGAGGTCATCGGCTCCGTGGAGCGTGGTCACCCAGATCGGGCCCTCGGAGACGTCGGTCGCTCCGGGCGTCCAAGGGGTCCGGTCACGTGACTGAGGGCGCCTGCCGAAGGCCCATCGGCGGTGACGGCCCGATGGGGCGGCGTATGATGCGTCGATTGGCCAGACCCCCACCTCGAGGGAGTGGTCGTGCACGAGACTGGGCCGGCGTCCGGGGGCCGCCACTTGGCGCTCCGACAGCCCGGCCTGACCCGGCTGCTGCGGGTCCTCGTGCTCGGGTCGCTCGTCTGCCTCGCATCGGTCGGTCTCGTGCCAGTGGGCAGGGCGACCGAGGGCCCAGCGGCCGTGACCATCGATGCCCAGCCCCTCCTCGCAGGCAACGTCGGGCCGGGTGAGTGGGCCGCGGTCCGGGTCCATGTCGAGAACGAGGGACCAGCGGTCCGAGGGGAGCTCCGCATCTCGACGTCCGACCAGGCCGCGTCCTCCTACGGGTTGGAGGTGGAGCTCCCGACGGGCGCCCGTCAGGATCATGTGATCTACGGTCGCTCGGGGCCCTTTGGCCTGCGCGCGACCGTGAGCCTCGTCAGTGACGGGACGGTGGTCGCCTCGGTCAAGGCAGTCGGGCGTGCGGCGCGGACGGACGGCCCAGGTGTGTATCTGGTCGCGGAGCGACCAGATCGACTCGTGGGTGACATCCGGGCCTCCTTCGACCCTGCCCAGAACGCCGAGGTGTTCGCCATCGGGGTGGAGGATCTGCCACCTCGGGTCGAGGCATGGAGCGCGGTTGACCACCTGGTCTGGCAGGACGTCCCCGCCGACCGGCTCGATGCCGCTCGGCTCGAGGCGCTCGCCGCCTGGGTCGCCCTGGGTGGCCATCTCACCATCGTCGGCGGCCCATCGGGCGCGGGCGTCATCGAGGCCCTCCCGGACGAGTTAGTGCCGTTCCGTCCCGAGAGGACCATCGACGTGCCACTCGTGGACCTCGAGGCACTCCTTGGGGACCTTCCCGCGGACGCCACCCCGTTGCCCGCGTTCGCAGGGCGTCTGGATCGCGGCACGCTGCTCGCGGAGAGCGGGGGACTGGCCATCGCGGCACGAGCGAGGTACGGGCAGGGGAGCGTCACGCTCCTGGGCATCGACCCCTCCGCGCCCTGGCTGACCAGCACGCCCGTCAGCTCGGCCCTCTGGGAGCGGATCTGGGCAGCGGCCATTCCGTTCGAGCGGCCAGGCCCGGTGGTTCGGAACCAGGACATGCTCCTCGACGCGCTGTCCTACCTGCCGTCGGTCACCACCCCACGCATGGAGCACCTGCTCCTCTGGCTGCTGGGCTATCTCGCGCTCCTTGGCCCGGTGAACTACCTGGTGCTACGTCGGCTCGACCGACGCGAGTGGGCCTGGGTCACCATCCCCGCGCTCGCCATCCTGTTCACGGGAGGAGCCCTGGTACTTGGCCTCGCATTCCGCGGGACCCGTGTGGTCGTCAACGAGCTGAGCATCGTCCAAGGGGCCGCCGGCTCCGATCGCGGCGTCGCGGATGTCTTCGTGGGCATCTTCACGCCGAATCGCGCCACATTCGATGTGCGTCTGCGGGGTGCGGCACTGGTCTCGCAGCCGACCCCCGAGTGGCAGGGGCAGAAGCCTCTCCCGCTCGACGTGCTCCAAGGAGACCCGGCCCGGGTCCGTGGGTTCGGGGTGGGATACGGCGCCCTGCGTGGCCTTCGGGCCAGGGTCGCCGTGCGGACCCCGCGCATCGAGGCATCCCTCCGGCTCGTCGACGGCCACGTCCGGGGCACCCTGACCAACATGTCCGGCGAGACCCTTGAGCACTCGGTGTTCGTCAGCGGCGGGGCGATGCAGGTACTGGGTGCTCTTGGGGTCGGCGAGACACGGGATGTGGACGTCGCGGTGGGTCGCCCGGGCAGGACGATGCCCTCGGCCATCGCGGAGCTTGCGGGCGTGGCCGGTGATGCGACCGCCGGGAGCGCTCGCGGGCTGGCTTCGCGAGTCGCGATCATCCGGGCCCTGGCCGACGAGTGGTGGTGGGATGACGGCACAGTGACTGCCCCCTTGGTCGACCTTGGTCCCATGGTCCTCGCATGGCGAACGGGAGCGACCCTGGCCGTCGATGTCGGGACAGCGGCGGACCAGGTGGGGGATACCGCGTACCTGCTACCGGTTCGGGTCGCGGTCAGCGGTCCGGTCAGCATCACGGGCGGCCTCATCCGCCCCACGGTCCTGGACGTCAGCGCCGCCGGCAGCGAGGAAGCACCGGAGGGCTTCTATCTGGCCATGGGCACCATGGTCGTGGACTACCATCCGGTCGGGCTGGAGGCCCAGATGCGCGTGACGGGTCTCGCCCTCAGGATCGACGAGCGGGGGCAGCCACCCACCGAGTCTGCGACCGACGTCCTTGCCCCCCTGGCCGAGTCCCAACAGCCCGACCAGGAGGACCCGATGGGCACGGGTCCGGTCGATGCGCGCGGGGGCACAGGCTGGGGGGCCATCCGGGTCCAACTCCGCGATCGCGCGACCGGCAGGTGGGTGGAGTTCGAGGAACTGCGGCCCGGGCGCTCCTACCGCATCCAGGACGCCCCGCGGTTCGTGGACGCCTCCGGCTCCCTGCGCGCCCGGTTCGTGAGTCGAGGGAGCGACCCTCCGATGTTCGGGCTGGGTCTCAGGGTGGAGGGTGTCGCCCCATGACCGCCGCGATCGCCACGAGCGGGCTGGCCAAGCGATATGGGTCGTTCGAGGCCGTGGCGGGTGTCGACCTCGAGATCGAGGAGGGCGAGATCTTCGGCCTCGTGGGGCCGAACGGCGCGGGCAAGACCACCACGCTGCGGATGCTCGCCACATCGCTGGTCCCGACTGCCGGCGAGGCGCGCATCTGCGACCTCGACCTCGTCCGACAGCCCGACGCGGTCCGTCACGTCATCGGCTACATGCCCGACACCTTCGGCGTCTACGACGACATGCGGACCTGGGAGTACCTCGACTTCTATGCCCACTGCTACGGCCTGTCCGCGCCCGCTCGTCGTCGGACCGTCGCGGACCTGCTGGACCTCGTGGGGCTCGGCGAGAAGCGCGATGCCTATGTCCAGTCGCTCAGCCGCGGCATGCAGCAGCGGCTGTGCCTGGCGCACGCCCTTGTGCACGACCCGTTGGTGCTGCTGCTGGACGAGCCCGCGTCCGGTCTGGACCCGCGCGCTCGGGCCGAGCTCCGCGAGCTCCTCCGAGAGCTGCGCACCATGGGCAAGACCATCGTGGTCAGCAGCCACATCCTCCCCGAGCTCGAGGAGCTGTGCACGAGCGTGGCGATCGTCGACCGGGGGCGCGTCCTGGTCGCCGGCTCGATCGAGGCCATCGAGGCGCGGTTCCGGAGGGGAATCGTGGCTCGGATGCGGGTCGTGGGCGACGCGGACGCGGTCGGCGCCGCCGCGACGTTCCTGGACGACCAGCCCGAGGTCGTCACGGTGGAGGCCCTCGCCGACGGGCGACTGGAACTGGGTCTGCGGGGCGACGAGGTCGCATCCTCCGACCTCCTGTTCCGGACGCTCGCGGCCGGTCATCGCGTGTCCGCCTTCACGCCGGTGGTCAGTGACCTCGAGGAGCTGTTCCTCCAGGTCACCGGGGACGGGGGAGCATCAGCCGACCCTACAGTCGGGCCTGCGACATGACGAGCCGGGGGATGCCCGCCACGCCGGCGGCACTGCGACGGCGAAGGGGTCGGGCGCGCGTCGTGTGGACGACCCTGCGGGCCGTCCTTGACCGCGAGCTCCGTGGGCGGATGCGCGGTCGTCGCGCGTTCGTGGTGGCGACCGTGTTCGTGGGCCTCCTGGGCCTGATCTCCCTCGGCCTGTACCACCTGCTGTACGAGGGAGCAATCGTCGAGGCGCGCTGGCGGCTCGGCCCGCTGCCCATCGACGCGCTGCCTGCGGACGTCATCTCCGGGCCTGCCTCGGTCCGCATCGGGCAGGCGTTGTTCGGCGGTCTCCTGGGGGTCCTGACCGTGCTGACCCTGATGGTGGCACCGGCGCTGACCAGCGGGGCGATCTCCTCGGAGCGCGAGAGGCAGACCCTGGAGCTGCTCGTCACGACCCCCATCAGCACCCTGGGCATGCTCACCGCCAAGCTCGTCGGGTCGCTGGCCTACGTGCTGCTCCTCATCGTCGCGTCCATGCCCCTCATGGGCATCGTGTTCGCGTTCGGCGGGATCGCCCCCGAGGACGTGGCTCGGGCATATGTCATGGTCCTGGCGATCGCCTTCGGGATGGGCGCCCTGGGCCTCTTCCTGTCGTCGCTCATCGGGCGGACGCAGATCGCGACCGTCGCGTCCTACATCGTGGTGCTCGTCCTCACCATCGGGATGTTCGCGCTCCACACGTGGCTATGGGCCGCGAGTGCACGAGGTGAGCCGGAAGGGGCCGTCCGGGACCGCCACGCGCCCGAGGTGCTGCTGTGGCTCAATCCGATCGTCGCGGATGCGGACATCTTGTGTACCGCCATCCCTGACGCCGGCCTCTGCGCGTACACCAACCTGGTCATGGGCCTGCCAGAGGACGCACCGAACCTCCCGCGCGATGCCCTCTGGCCTCGTGTCGCGATCGCGTTCGTGGTGACGGGGTCCGTCCTGACGCTGATGGCCACGCAACTCATCAGTCCCTCGCGCCGCCTCCGCCTGCGCCGCCCGCCACCGGCATCGAGCGACAGTGACCCCTTGGGGCGCCACGCGTCCCCGTCGTAGCCCGCATCGGCCATGGCCCGGGTCCGCGGAGGCCGTCGGGCCATCGGGCCCGGCATGGACCCTCAGGCGCGATCGCGATCGGCCAGCGATGCGAGCCGGTGGCCCAGGGACTCCATCGTCTCCCGGTACAGCCGGGTGCCGAACGTCACACGTGCGACGCCCACGGACGCCAGCGCATCGACCTCGAGGGGTGGGATCGCCATCACGTTCACGCAGGCCCCCAGCTCCCCCACGAACTCCGCGATGAGCGACATGTCCCGCAGGAGGATCGGGTAGACGCAGTCGGCACCCGCCTCCAGGTAGCGCCCGGCACGGGCGACCGCCTCGCGGAGCATCGCCTCGGTCGGCGCCGCCGCGCCGAGGAACACGTCGACACGGGCGTTGATGACCAGGGGGAAGCCCCTGCGCTCTGCCGCCCGGCGGACGCTGCCCAGCCATCGCGCCTGCTCCCGCGGGTCCCGCAGCGAGCCTCGGGTGTGATCGGTGTCCTCGAGGTTCACGCCCGCGGCACCCATCGACTCCAGGGCGTGCACGAGGCGCGAGGGGGACAGGCCATAGCCGGCCTCGGCGTCGACGGTCACCGGCACAGCGACCGACCCTACGATGCGGGCCGCCGCGCGGAGCATCTCCACACGCGGTGCGCGCTCGTGGTCCTCGAAGCCCAGCGAGCCCGCGACCCCGCCGCTGGTGGTCGCATTCGCCGGGAAGCCGGCCGCAGCCATGGCGCGCGCGCTCCCGACATCCCAGGCGTTGGGCATCACAATCGGCGTGCCGGGCACATGGAGCGAACGGAGCGTCTCGCATCGCTCGGGGAGCAGGGGGTCATGGGCTGGCATGGCAGTCAGTATGTGCGGCCCGAGGGCGCAGCGCTGCCATACCCTCATGGATGCCGGCCCGTCTGCCGATGCCGCCTGTCCGGGGACCCGGTACCATTGCCCGCACGAAAGCCGACCATGGGCGTCGGATATCCGCGGCGCGACATCGTGAGGAGGAGGGCGTGCGCCCGATGTCCGGACCTACCATCACCCGAGTGGCCCTGGGGCGAGGCGTCGCCTTCCTGACCTGCGGCGCCCTGGCGCTGAGCGCGTGCGGGGGTGGGACGCAGACCGATGCCAAGGAGCTCGCCGTGCGGCTCGCCGAATGGTCGATCGACCTCGCGACACCGCGCGTCCCTGCGGGGGAGGTCCTGATGGCCATCACCAACGAAGGGGCCGTCGTCCACGAGGTGGAGGTGTTCACGGTGCCCGATGGGGTCGACCCCGGCTCGCTCCCCGTCACGGGCGGGGTGGCCGACACCGCGAGCAAAGGGCTGACCCTCGTCGACGAGGTGGAGGACATCGTGCCCTCCACCGGGGCGCGGCTCACCGTGAGCCTCCCGGCCGGGCGCTATGCGCTCATCTGCAACCTGCCTGCCCACTATGAGGCGGGCATGCATACCACCCTCACCGTCGAGTGACCGCCCGTCCGGGCGGCATCAAGACCGAGGCGGCCGACCACCGCGCGGGTGGCGAGGACACCCGGCACATCCCCATGGGCGCGTGAGGGACGTACGATGCGCATCCCCCGACACACTCGGGCGCCGGATGGAGGCACCACCGCCATGAGGACGCGTCATCCCTACGCCGCGCGGCTGAACTCGTTCGCCACGCTTCCGGGCTCCTCAGGGGCCGGTGGGGGGGACCGGCTCACCACCCTCGAGCTCATCGACCGTGCGGCGACCGTGCCGGGCCTGTCCGCGGTGGACGTCAACTTCCCGCAGCAGACCCAGGGCATCGACCTCGCCGCCCTCAGGACGCGCATCGCTGACCGAGGTCTGCGGCTCAACGGCCTCGCCATGCGCTACAACGACATCCCGAAGTTCAGGCGCGGCGCGTTCACCAACCCCGACGCGGCGGTCCGGCAGCAGGCGATCGACCTCACACGGCGGGGCATCGACGCCACGCTCGAGGCGGGCGGCACGATGCTCACCATCTGGCCCGGTCAGGACGGCTTCGACCATCCGTTCCACGTGGACTATGCGCGGATGTTCGACCATGAGGTGGAGGGATTGCGCGCGGTCGCGGAGCACGCGCCCGATGTCCCGGTCTCGATCGAGTACAAGCCCAACGACCCGCGCTCGGTGATGGTCCTGCCCAACGTGTGCGCCACGCTGCTGGCGATCGCAGAGGCGGGCGCCCCGAACCTGGGCGTCACCATCGACTTCGGGCACTCGCTGGAGGCGGACGTCTCACCCGCCATGGCCGCCGCCATGGTCGGCCGACGGTCGCGGCTCCTGGGCCTCCACATCAACGATGGCTATGGCAGACGTGACGACGGTCTGATGCCGGGGTCGGTCAACACAGTCCGCACCATCGAGCTGCTGCGCCAACTGCGACTCCAATCGTTTCACGGGGTCATCTACTTCGACACCTTCCCCGACGTCGCGCACCTCGACCCGGTCGCGGAGGCGACCGCGAGCGTGGCGACCATGGAGCTGCTGTGGGACGCGCTCGACCGGATCGCGGAGTCGGAGCTGGCAGTCGCGCTGGAGCAGCACGACGCCGTGGCGGCGCAGCGCCTGGTGCAGCGCGCGATCCTGGGCCGGGACGGGTGAGTGGCCCGGAGGGGTGAGCGACCCGCGCGTCTGCGTGGTGGGCAGCCTGCACTTCGACATCCTGGTGCGGGCACCCTATGTGCCGCGCATCGGCGAGACGCTCATCGGGGACGCGTGGTGGTGGAAGCCGGGTGGCAAGGGGGGCAACCAGGCGATGGCCGCAGCACGTCACGGCGCCACCACCTTGATGGTCGGCTGCTTGGGCGACGACGACCTCGGGGCGCGGCTGCGCGAGCGGCTGGCGGCGGCGGGCGTGGGGCTGGACCACGTGCGGGGCGCGCGACAGGGGTCCGGCATGAGCGTCGCGATCCAGCAGTCGGACGGCGACTATGCCGCGGTCGTGGTGTCCGGGGCGAACCGCGCGCTGGGCGCCGATGCGGTCGCGGCGAGCGCGGACGCCATCCGCGATGCGCGGGTGCTCGTCCTCCAGCACGAGATCGCGGACACGGCGAACGTGACGGCCGCTCGCCTGGCGCGGCAGGCCGGAGTCACCGTGGTCCTCAACGCCGCCCCGGCGCGGGCGCTCGGTGGCATGAAGGGACTGGTCGACCTGCTCGTGGTCAACGCGGTCGAGGCCGAGATGCTGGGCGCGGGTGTGGTGGACGACCTCGCCGCCGCGGGCCGCGCGGCCCGGCTGCTGTTGGGGGTGGCACCCGGGGTGATCGTCACCGCGGGCGGGTCAGGGGTCGCGGCCGCCACCATGGGTGGCGGGTCACTGGCCCTGCCCGCGCATCCGGTGGGGCGCCACGAGTCCCACGGGGCGGGTGACGTGTTCGTGGGCGCCCTTGCGGCTCGCCTCGCCGGTGGCGCGGACCCGGAGCCAGCGGTGCGCTACGCCAACGCCGCCGCGGCGCTCCACGTGGGCACCGATCCCGCTGGCCGCGACGTGATCGGCCCGCCCGACGTGGGACGGCTCCTCGGCACCTGACCCGAGAGGCATGTGGCCACTGGTGCGCACATGCCTGGGGAAGGACCCCCGTGGGCTCGACCCGGAGGTGGGACGCGGGCGGTCCCGCGCGCAGCCCGTGGGTGGCGTGGCTCAGGGCTGGTCACGCCGATCCGGCGGGCAGCTCCGCGGCACCGCGGGCCGCCGCGAGCAGCGCGCGCCCGCGTGCCAGGCCCGTCTCGTAGCTCGCGCCGAGGTGGCGATCCCCGGGGAGCACGTTGTGCTCGCCGATGATGGCCAGGACCCCGGTCCTGGCGAGCACCGCGCGGGCGTCATCACCGACGCCCGTCAGGACGAGATGGCCACCCGCCGACGCCTGCCTCGTGTGCGCCTTGGCGATGTGCTTCAGGGTGGTGCTCGAGAACCGCTGGAGCGCGCCGAGATCCAGGACGAGGACCCCCGGGTGGGCGGGGTCGGGCTCGGGGAACCGATCTATGAGGCTCGCCACGTCCGCGAAGAAGTCGGGGCCCGTGTAGGCCAGCACCAACGGCTCGTCGGAGGGCAGCGTGGAGGGGATGTCATCGTCGAGCATCCAGCCACGCTCGTCGCGCCGGGCCACGTGGACGTCGACGCGTGACGCGCTCGCCACGACGAAGGCGACGAGCGACAGGACGGCGCCCGCGAGGATCGCCCACTGGAGCGGCACTGTGAGGGTCAGGACGAGCGTCACCAGGAACAGGGTCATGGAGGTCCGCCCCGTCCGCAGCGCGAGACGCGCGTCGGGTACCCGACCCATGACCAACTCGACGCCGATGACGAACAGCAGGCCGCCGATGACCGCCTCCGGGATGGCCCCCACGACCGGGCCCAGGAACACCACGAGCACCACGACGGTGGCGGCGGCGACGTAGCCCGCCACCCGCGTCCGGGCGCCGCCGTCCGCGCTCACTGCCGTTCGCGACAGCGAGCCGCCGGTGGGCGTGGATTGGAAGAGCGCGCCTGCGACGTTGCCGAGGCCCTGACCCAGGAAGTCACCCGAGGAGCTCGACCGGGAGCCGTCGGGGTTGGGGAACGCGGGGCGGATGCCCGCCCCCTGCGCCAGCGCCACAATCGCGATCGAGAAGGAGCCGGCGAGGAGCGCAGGGATCATGGCCGGGTCGGGCAGGTCGTCGAGGCCCTGCGGGATGGGCAGCGCGGCCAGGCCGGTCGGGATGGTCGCCTCATCCGAGATGAGCAGCGTGTGCACACCCAGGAGCCAGACCACGGCGGTCCCCGCGATGACCACGATGACGAGCGCGTAGCGCTCGAGTGGCTTGACGGCCTTGAGCCCGAACGCGGCCGCGATCGTGGCCAGGCCGACCATGGTCGTCGGGACGTCCCACTGGCCGGGGTGAGTGAGTATGTCGAAGGCCTTGACCACCTTGTTCGAGAACCCCGATGGGTCGTAGCCGAAGATGTCATCGAACTTGCCGACCATGATGAGGATCGCGACACCCATCACGAAGCCGGTCATGACCGCGTTGGAGACGTAGTTCACGATCGAGCCCAGCTTGAGTGCCCCGAGGACGGCCATGATCAGGCCTGCGAGCAGCGTGAGGGTGAACACGGCCTGGGGGATCTGCGCGCCCGTGTACCCCGAGCCATCGAGGATCCCGCCGGTGGTGAGCGCGATCGCCGACGTGAGGGTGCTCATCATCAGCACCGAGCCGGTGGCCGCCGCTGCCACGGCGACCGGCACCATGCCGGCGTAGATGCCGAGCATCGGGTTCAGGCCGGCAAGCGACGCGTAGCCGATGCCCTCCGGGACGCTGTACAGGCCAGCCACGAAGCCGCCCACGACGTCCCCGATGCTGCGGGAGCTACCTGAGCCCTTGCCATCGGGCGTGCCGCCCTCATCCTTGCTCATTCGTGCCCCTCCTCGCCGGCTCGCCCATTGCGCGCGGGCCAAGCTCGGTATTCTGAGGCCACGAGATCGAGCGGAGCTACCGTCCCGACGGCGGCTGTGCGCGGCGCGTCATCGACGCTGACCCGGTGCCGGCCTGGCGGATGGGTCCCCGGGGCTGCGCAGCCGGCCCTTCGACGGAACCGATCAGCCGTCCAACATCAGTGGACGCACCCGGCCCCACGGTCGAACCCGGAGCGTCGGGGACAGCAGCAGACGGCGCATGTCATCCCTCACGACGACACAAGTCCGATCTCGCTGGACGCTCGTCACGTTCGTGGGCCCACCTGGGGCGTTTCGACCCTCGTGGGAGCGCAGGGGGCCACAGAGCGTCCATCGATGGTGCACGATCGCGGCGCTCAAGTCAGGGGCGGTGACGCCGCGCGACACTCGATCACGGTTGGCGCCCGCGGCGGCCAACGGGCGCCCCGACCTGCGGCGCTCGAGCGGTCCGAGGCGCTCCAGCCCGGGGCGGCCGTGCCCTGCCGGGCCCGGGGCGGTCAACGTCGCTGGAGTCGGATGTGCCAAGCGTCCGGGCCCTGCTGGAGGTACTCCACACCAAGACCCTCCGGGTAGCGCGCTCGCGCCTGCGCGAGCAGCGGCTGCGGGTCATGCGGGGCCACGAGCACGAGGGCGGCACCGCTGGGCAGCGAGTCGAGGGCCCCCAGGATCGCGGCGTGACGGATGGCGTGCGGGATCGCCCGGGCGTCCAGGACCGGGGCGTCGTGACCATCGACCTCCCCGCAGGTGCAGCCGGTGTGGGTGTGGGCGTGGGCCACGGGCAGCGTGGCGAGTTGCTCGTTCATCGATCGCTCCGGGGAGGTGGCCGGTCGGGAACTGCTCCACGGACCGACCGCGGTTGACGTCATCTGATCGCCACTGTAGTCGGGTCCCTGCGGACGTGCCGCCAGGTGCGCCAGTGCGGGCGATCCGACACGTCGCTGCCGCGGGCTCGTCAGCCGTCGATGGCGACCAGGTCCCACTCCACCACGTCCTCGTACCCGGCCTCTCGGAAGTTCCAGCACCGCGGGCAGTCGGCCGGCCAGACCCGGTGCCGGGTCGGTGCAGGGTCCAGGTGTCTGCGCGACCACGTGGCCCGTGCCCACGACGGTCGTCGCGAGCGCGAGCACCGCCGCGCCGAGCTAACGGATGAGCGGGCTCGATGGGGACCCAGGCTCGGCGCCCGGCTGACTCAGTGCGAGCATTGCCAGAGGGTACCGACCCTTCGGGCTCGGCGTCAGCGTGCTCGTCCCGCAGACCGTGTGGCGGGCGCCTTCCAGGCCAGGTAGATGAGCGCCCCCAGGAGCGGCACCTGGATCAGCCGGAGGATGATCCCCCAGGTCTCGAAGGCCGGCTCGCGCGTCCCGGACACTGAGACGTAGACGACATAGACCCACACCTGCGCGACCACGGCGAGGAGCCAGACCCACCGACGGTCGGTGCGCTGGAGCAGCAGCGCGAGGACGAGGTACGCCAGGCCTGCCGAGAAGCCGAACATGGCGAGGTCGACGGCCTCGCCCGACGCGCTGCCACCGATGTCCAGGACGCGCAGCCCGATCAGGATGTAGATGACGGCCATCGTCGATGCGGCGAGGACGCCGAGCCGACGGACCTGCGCGCGTGTGTGACCCATCGCCGGGCCTCCGTGTGCCATGACCGCGGGGAGCGAGTCGGCGACGGCCTACGCCGGGAGCGGCGTAGGCACCGCGTGCGCGATCTCACGAGCCCACGCCTCGATCGCCACCCAGTCACGGAAGTCGCCCGGCGGGAGGATCCGCCCCGACCCGGGCATCAACCGGACCATGCGCTCCGCGAACGACGCCGGCGGGTCGTTCGGGTCGAACGCGCCGTGGAACACTCGGTGGTCGCGCGGCCCGATCAGGGCCGAGATCGCGGCGATCCGCTTGTGGCCACCGCTCCCGGGTCCGGTCTCGGGCCCCAGGGCCTCGGCCAATGGGTCCGACGACTCAGCCTCCTTGCTGGAACCAGGCAACGGCCCGCTGGAGAACAGCCACACAGGCCTGCTGGCGAGGGCGTCCTGGTGTCGCTCCAGGAACTCGATGCCCTCCCTGACCCAGCTGCCCATGTACACGCCACTGCCGATCACGTGGGCATCGAAGCCATCGACGGCGGGCCGCGTCGCGGCGTCGGCGAGCACGACGTCGGCTCCCTCCGAGCGCAGCACGTCAGCGATCCGTTGGGCGATCCCTGCGGTGGCGCCGTGACGGCTCGCATACACGACCTGGACCCTGGACATCTCGTGCCTCCTGTCATCGGCACGGTGGCCGACTCGGAAGCTGGGGCCAAGGGCCGTTCGACACGAGCCTGGGCCGCCGTTCGACCCGATTCCCACGCGTGCCTGACGATCTCAACCGAGATCCCCACGGCCGGGGTCTTGCCCCTGTCCTCCGGTGCATCGAGCGATCGGGATCGACCGGTCGGAACGGCGCGCGGGCCCAGCCACTCGTCGAGTGGTCGGCGCGGGATACGCTGAGGGCGCCAGATCGGCTCGCACAGCACGAGGTCGAGATGTCCGTCCGGTTCCAGCACCACCCGCATCCCAGGATCCTCGAGCGCCGACGCACGAGCCCACCCAAGGCCACCGACGAGCGCATCGGGCTCAACAACCGGATCGGGCTCACGCTCACGGCCATCGTGGGCACCATGTGGTGCGCTTATGCCTTCGCGTTCCTCGCCCTACTGGTGCTCCCGGAGGCGCTGGGTGGCGGTGTCCTCACCCTGGTCGGATGGCTGAGCCAGACGTTCATCCAGCTCGTGATGCTGTCGGTGATCATGGTGGGCCAGAACATCCTGGGCAGGGCCGCGGATCGGCGGTCGGAGATGACCTATTCCGACGCCGACGCGGCGTTCCACGAGACCCAGCAGGTGCAGGCGCATCTCGCCGCGCAGGACCAGGTCATCGACGAGATGGCCGCGACGATCGAGCGACTGCACGCCCTGCTCGTGCAGGCCTGGCCTGCCGCGCAGTCCTCGCCGGTGCCGGACGGCGGTGAGGCCGGGCCGTCGTTGGCATGACCGCGAGCGGGTGCCGTGCGCCAGGTCGACCAGCCTCTGGCCGCGGCTATCCTTGCCTGGTGAGTGGAGGGGATGTCGCGCCGGGTGCGCCGCCGACGAATTTCGACGATCTGCTGGCCGCGAACGCCGCGTTCGCGGCGCGCTTCGCCCTCGGTGGCTTCGACGGGGTGGCGCACCGAGGCGTTGCCATCGTCACGTGCATGGATTCGCGCATCGACCCGCTGGGCATGCTGGGCCTCGTCGCGGGTGACGCCAAGATCCTGCGCGATCTGGGCGGGCGGGTCACCGACGAGGTGCTGGCCGGGCTGGTGCTGGCCACCAACCTCCTGGGGGTGGAGCGTGTGCTCATCGTCCCACACACGCGATGCGCGGCGGCCTCCAACACGGAGGCGGGGCTCCGGGAGCGGGTCGGCAGGAGCGCCGGCGCCGACGCGTCATGGATGAGCTTCCGGGTCGTCGCGGACCAGGCGGTCGCGCTGCACGAGGACGTCGTCCGGGTGCGCTCGCATCCGCTCATCCCCGCCACGGTGCTCGTCGGCGGCTTCATGTACGACGTGGACACGGGGCTGCTGCGCCAGGTCGTCTGAGCACTGCGCTCCCCTGCCCCCAGCCCTTCGCCGGGATCAAGACTCGTCTGGCCCGCGTGAGGTCGGGTGGCTCGAGGCCGACGACCGGCCACTCTCCGTGCGCCATCCGCGTCAGGACCGAAGCCGCGCGATCGGCGCCGTGTCGAGCCGCCACCAGGTGGTCGACCTCCGGGGGCACGACCAGCGGGACCCGGATCGACGCACGCTCCCGGCCGATGGCCGCGACAACGCGGTCATGAGTCGGACTGCACCGTGGCGCCCTGCAAGGGACCCCACCGCCGGCGCCGAGACGGCGCCGGCGTCGCGGGCTGACCCGCAGGAGCTCGTCGACCGTCGATCGACCGCCGGTCGGGGTATCGGTCCCAGCCCCGAAGGAGGCGTGACCCGCCGTGGCTGCGGACGATCTGCCGCGGGTCCGCCACCCCGGCGGTCAGGCCGCGATGGGCTCCTGCGCGATGGCAACCGCATCGTCGACCGATGCCCCACCGTGGATGACCGCCATCAGACCGCGGGTCACGGCCGCGGGATCCTCGGCGCGCCAGATGTTGTTGCCGATCGCGGCACCCGCGCAGCCCGCCACGACCACCGCGTCATACACCTCCTGGAACAGCGCACGCAGCGTGCCCTTCTGGGCACCGCCCAGGATGACCACCGGCACGCCGGCGTACGCGACCACCCTGCGCATCGACTCCGGGTCGCCCGTGTAGAAGGTCTTGACGAAGTCCGCGCCGAGCTCGGCGCAGATGCGCGCCCCGGCTGCGATGATCTCGGCGCTGCGCATGTCGGCCCGGGAGAAGCCGCCCGGGATGGGCTCGGCCAGCATCGGCAGGCCCACGCGCGCGGCGTCGGCGGCGAGCCGCTGGGCGCGCGTGACCGAGTCGTCGTCCGAGAAGGGGTAGACCATGCACTTGATGGCGTCCGCTCCGGCCAGCATCGCCTGATCCACCGCCCGCTCGAGGTACGGCATCGTGGTGTCGACGCTGGCGATCGCCGCCGCCCCGGCCATCGAGTCGCCATGGGCGACCAGTGAGCCGATGGGCGCGAGGAAGGCGTCGGCACCCGCCGAACGCACGGTCGCGCAGGTCTCCCCGTACCGCACGAGGGCGTCCACGGGTTCGGTCATGAACAGGGTGTGATCCATGGCCACGATGAGGATGCGGCCATCCTCCGCCAGGACTCGGTGCATGCGTCGCTTCATCGAACTGCTCCTTCTGGGTCTGGTACGCGGTGCTTGATCGAGGGGCAACTGGGGGGCCCCGAGGGCCGGGGCGTGACGCGGTGCTGGCCCGTTTCGTCACGGCGACGGGCCGGTCGAGATGGGCTGCTCGCGTCGGGCAGCGAGGGCGATCGGCAGCTGTGCCGCGAGGTGGCAGGCGGAACGATGGCCGGGTGCGCCCCAGGGCACAGGCGCCAAGGGCGGGTCCTCCGCGGCGCAGATGGGCGGCCGGCCGGCCTCCTCGCGCAGCCAGCAGCGCGTGTGGAACCGGCAGCCGGCGGGCGGGCGCTCCGGGCTGGGCACGTCACCCGCCAGGATGATGCGACGTCGACGGCGCTCCAGTCGCGCGTCAGGCACCGGGACCGCCGACAGCAGGGCCGCTGTGTACGGATGGCCGGGTGCCGTGTAGAGGTCCTCGCAGGGTGCCACGTCCACGATCCGGCCCAGATACATCACCGCGACCACATCCGCGATGTGACGCACCACCGCCAAGTCGTGGGCGATGAACACGTACGCGAGCTGCAGGTCGCGCTGGAGACGCTCGAGCAGGTTGATGACCTGGGCCTGGATGGACACGTCGAGCGCGCTGATGGGCTCGTCACAGACGATGACCTCGGGTGCGGCCGCCAGGGCCCGGGCGATGCCGATGCGCTGGCGCTGGCCGCCCGAGAACTCGTGCGGGTACCGGCCACCCATGTCCGGGTTGAGACCCACCATCTGGAGCAACTCGGCGACCCGATCGCGGATCGCCCCGCCGCGGAGCAGGCGGTGCACCTCGAGCGGTTCGGCGACCGAACGGCCCACCCGCTCCCGGGGGTCGAGGCTCGAGTAGGGATCCTGGAACACCATCTGGATGCGCCGGCGCTCGCGCTGCAGCTCCCGGCCACGAAGCGGCACGAGGTCCCGACCCCCGAGCCGAACACTGCCCGCGGTCGGCTCGATGAGTCGGACGATGGCCCGTCCCGTGGTGCTCTTGCCACATCCGGACTCGCCCACGAGGCCGATCGTCCTCCCGCGACCCAGCTCCAGGTCCAGGCCATCCACGGCGTGGACCCATCCCTGGCGGCGTCGCAGGATGCCGCCCAGGACCGGGAACCACACGCGGAGACCCCGCACCTCCAGCAAGGGTGGCTCCCCGGCAGCCGGGGTCGGCGTGGGTGTCAGCGGCTCCATGGGGCGTCCGTTCGAGGGTCCAGGGTCGGTCCCGTCCGCGCCGCGTCGGCCGACAGCCCAGGGGACGAGGCGGCCGCTCCCGCCTCCGCCGCGAGCGCCCAGCACGCGCCCCGGTGCCCCGGTCTCACGTCCACGAACGGCGGCTGCCCCTCGCATCGCTCCACCGCCCTGGGGCACCGCGGCCGGAACGCGCAGCCCACGATCCGCCCCCCAAGGTCCGGCGGCATGCCGTCGATAGGTTGCAGGGGCAGGCCGCGGGGTCGGTCGAGCCGAGCGACCGATGCCAGGAGTCCCCGGGTGTAGGGATGGCGCGGCGATTCGAGCAGCTCCTCGGTGGGGGCCTCCTCGATGGCGCGACCGGCGTACATCACGACCACGCGATCGGTGATGCCCGCGACAACCCCCAGGTCGTGCGTGATGATCAGCAGCGCCATGCCGAACTCGGTGCGCAGGGAATCGAGCAACTCCAGGATCTGCGCCTGGATCGTCACATCGAGTGCCGTCGTGGGCTCGTCGGCGATGAGCAGCTCCGGTTGGCACATGAGGGCCATCGCGAGCATCAGGCGTTGGCGCATGCCGCCCGAGAACTGGTGGGGATAGTCGTCCAGGCGTCGAGCGCCGTCGGGGATGCCGACCAGCCCAAGCAGCTCCACGGCACGGGCGCGGGCCGCGGCCCGAGTTGCGCCACGGTGCCGCTCCAGCGGCTCGCACAGCTGCCTGCCTACGTTCATCGTGGGGTTGAGGCTGGTCAGCGGGTCCTGGAACACCATCGCGACGCGATCACCACGGATGTCCCGCATCCGCTCCTCTCCGAAGGCCAGCAGGTCCGAGCCCGACAACAGCACCCGACCGCCCGCCACCTTCGCGGAGCGGGGCAGCAGCCCCATGATGGCCAGGGCGCTGACGCTCTTCCCGCAGCCGGACTCGCCGACCAGCCCCACGGCCTCGCCGGCCGCCACTGTCAGGTCGAGGCCACGCACCGCGCGCACTCGTCCGTCCGCGGTGTCGATGACGACCCGGAGGTCCTGGACCTCGAGCACGGTCATGTCAGGCGCGTCTCCGCTGCACGGGATCGAGCACGTCACGGAGCCAGTCGCCGACCAGGTTCACCGACAGCACGGTGATGACAAGGAACGCCGCCGGGCCGAGCGACAGCCAGGGCGCCTCGCGCAGGTACTGGGTCCCGTCGGCGATCATGCTCCCCCACTCGGGCGTGGTGGGCGGCACTCCGAGGCCCAGGAAGCTGAGGCCCGCGGTGAAGATGATCACCTGGGGCACGAACAGGGTCACCACCACGATGATCGAGGGGGTGACGTTGGGCAGGACGCGACGGCGGATGATGCGCCACCGGCCCGCTCCGATGACCCGGCTGGCCTCCACGAACGGCTGATCGCGGACCACCAGCACCTCGCCCCGGACCACGCGGAAGTAGAACAGCCACGAGCCAAGCCCCAGGACGAGGATCAGGTTGGTGAGCGACGTGCCCAGCACCGAGACGATGGCCAGGACCAGGATCACGAACGGCACCGCCTGCTGGATGTCCGCGAGGCGCCCGAACACAAGGTCCACGCGTCCGCCCAGGAACCCCGCCAGGAGCCCTGCCGTGACGCCCACCATGCCGCCCACGACCACGCCCAGCACCCCGATCACGAGGGTCACCTGCGAGCCGTGCATCACCCGGGACAGGATGTCGCGGCCGACCTTGTCCGTCCCCAGCAGGTGCTCCGCGCTGCCCCCCAGGAAGACGGGCGGCAGCAGGCGCGAGCGCAGGTCCTGTTCCACCGGGCTGTGGGGAGCCAGCATCGGTGCTGTCAGCGCCATCAACACGATGAGTCCGATCACGCCCAGGCCGAACACGACCGGAAGGTCCCGGACGAGACGCCCGCGCCTCCGGTAGGCGGGCTCGTCGGGATGCTCGGCGAGGACCGGCTCGACGGCCGCCTCGGCACCGACGAGGGAGGGTCGCTCGAGGTCGGATTCGAGCGCCCCGCGTGGGTCAGTCACGAGACAGCCTCCATGTCAGCTCACCCGGATCCGCGGATCGAGCCACGTGTAGACCACGTCCAGGAGCATGTTCACCGTCACGATCGTCAGGCCCGCGACGAACACGAAGGCCTGGATGACCGGGATGTCGCGGTTGGTGATCGCCTGGTAGGCGAGCCTTCCCATCCCCGGGTAGGCGAACACCACCTCCACGATGACCACGCCGGACATGATCGCCGCGACATCGAAGGCGAGGAAGGTGACGACCGGGATGGCGGCGTTGCGCATCGCGTGCCGTCGAAGCACCGCACCCGGCGCGAGACCCTTCGCGGCCGCCGTGCGGATATGATCCCGCCGGTAGACCTCGAGCAGGCTCGAACGGAGCACACGCAGGAGGCTCGCGGCCGAGGCGGCCCCGATGACCACCGCGGGGAGCACCAGATGCTCCGGGCCCCCGGTCCCGGACACGGGAAGCCAGCGTAGACCGACGGCGAACAGCAGGATGAGCGCCGGCGCCAGGATGAAGCTCGGGATGGCCTGGCCCAGCAGCGCCAGGAACCGGGCCACATGATCGACCCACGTGCCCTGGCGGAGCGCCGCCGCGATGCCCAGCGGCACCGCGATGGACAGGGAGACCACCAGACCGAGGCCCGTCAGCAGGAGCGTCGGGGGCAGGCGCTCCAGGACGATGCCCAAGGCCGGCTGTCGGAAGCGCAGCGATTCCCCGAAGTCACCCGCCACCGCCCCAGCCAGGAACCGCAGGAACTGGACGGGGATCGGCTGGTCCATGCCGCGCTCCTGCCGGAAGGCGGCCACCACGTCCTCCGGGGTGTTGACGGGCAGCAGCGCGCGGGCGGGGTCGCTGGCCAGGTGCACGAGCGCGAACACGAGGAAGGCGACCCCGATCAGCACGAAGGCGTTGTAGGCGAGTCGTCTCGCGAGGAAGGGGAGCATCGTCCAAAGGGATGCAGGGTGGCTGGCCCGCGCCGACGGCACAGGCCAGCCCGGTCCACAGGGGCGTCAGGACCCGACGGTCGTGCCGAACACCGGCAGGTAACCCAGCACGTGCGGCTCCCACACGGTGCCATCCCGGAGGCCGTTGAGGTACCCGGAACTCCACAGGAAGATCGCCGGCGGATCCTCATGCGAGAGGCCACCGATCTCCTTGAGGATGGCGGAGCGGGCCGGGTGATCCATCGTCACCGCCTGCTGGGCGATGAGGGCATCGATGGCCGGGTTGCTATACATGCTGACCAGTCCCCCGGTCTTGACCCAGAAGTCGAGGTACATCCCGGGGTTGGTCACGAAGCCGAGTCGGGAGGCGCGCAGCGGGCTGCTGCGGCCCTTGATCCAGTCGTCATTGAACTGGGAGACCTCGAAGGGCTTGATGTTCACCGTGACGCCGACATCGCCCAGCTGCGCGACCACCGCCTCCACCGGGTCGAGCCGGTCGCACGTGCAGTAGTCGAGGTCCACGGTGAACCCGTCGGGGTAGCCAGCCTCCGCAAGCATCGCGCGCGCGGCCGCGGGGTCGTAGCCGTATTCCGGGATCGTCGGGTCGAACCCGAAGTCACCCTGCACGAACACGTTGGTCATGGGCGACCCGTAACCCTCGAGCAGCGTCTCGATGATGAGGGCGCGGTCGACGGCCATATTGAGCGCGGTCCGGACCTCCGGCTTGGCGAGCGCCTCGAGCGCGATGGCCTGCTCGGGCGTGGGCGCCTTCGCGACCTCGCCGATGGCACCCTCGCCGGTACCACCGGTGTTGACCCACATCTCGAAGTGGTGACCGTCGTCCATGTAGACGGGGGATGCGCCCGAGCCCTCCAGGCCGCTGGCCTTGTCGGTGGGCAGGTCCTGGATCAGGTCGACGCCGCCGGTGGTCAACTCGGCGATGCGGGTGCCCGCGTCGGGGATCGGCCGGAACGACACCGTGGCGACCTCCGGACCGCCCTTCCACGAGCCGTCCCAGTAGTCAGCGTTGGCCGCGAGGGTAGCGTGGTCGTCCTTGACCCACTCGACGAACGCGAACGGGCCCGTCCCCACCGGGTTCGAGGCGAAGCCCGCGTCGCCGACCTCGTCGTGGTAGGCCTTGGAGACGATCTGCAGCTGGCCCAGCTGAGCCAGCAGTCCTGCGTCCGGCTGCGTGAGCATGATGTCGACCGTCAGCGGATCCACCACGTCCACCGAGGCGACGCTCGCGAACCCGCCCGCGTACCCCGATCCCAGCGCCTCGCTGCGGACACGGTCGATGGAGAACTTCACGTCCTCCGCCGTCAGCGGGGCTCCGTTGTGGAACATGATGCCGTCACGCAGCGTGAACCGGAGCTGCGTCTCGCTGACAACCTCCCAGCCGGAGGCAAGTCCGCCGTTGCCGATCGCTCCGCTCCGATCGATGGACACCAGCGTGTCGAACAGGGCGTTCATGATGGACATGCCCGCCGCCTGATAGACGAGGTAGGGATCCATCGACTCGGACTCCGCCGAGAGGGCGACCCGAAGCTCGCCCGTCGGGCCGGCCTCCTGCGCCACCCCGATCGATGGGAACACCCCTGACAGCAATGCGACCGTCGCCCCCAGGGCGAGGATGCGACGTGATCGACCGACCATGATCCGTTCCTCCACTCCGGATGACCGCCGGACGGCGGTCAACTGCTGACCGACACGAGCTCGGTGCGTGCCTGACTCACCGAGGCGTTCCCATGGATGAGGTGCCCGAGCGCCGCAACCATCCGCTCGGGGCGCTCGTGCTGCCAGATGTTCCGACCGATGGCGACACCGGAGGCCCCAGCATCGAGCGCCTCACGGACGGAGATGAGGACCTGCTCATCGGTGCCCATCCGCTGGCCGCCCAGGACGACGATCGGCAGGTGGGTGCCGGCGACGACCCGTGCGAAGCCCTCCTGGTCGCCGGTGTACACGGTCTTCACGAAGTCGGCGCCCAGCTCCATCGAGGCACGGCATCCCTTCGCGATGAGCCACGCCCTCTCCGCCGCGTCCGCGTCTTCGACCTGCGCCAGCACCTCCGTCGCGAGGGGCATCCCCCAGGCAGCGCACTCGATGCTCAGGCGGCCGGAGTGCCGCTCGGTCTCCGCCTGTCCAGCGCCCACGAAGTGCATGCTCATCACGGCGTCGGCGCCTGCCCGGAGCGCCTCCTCCACGCCCAGCTCCTGGCCATCGATGAGCCGGAGCACCAGCCCGTGCCCGTCGCAGTCATCCACGAACCGGGTCGCGGTGCCGTACGTGGTGAGGATCGCGTCGGCGCCCGCACCGACCACGGTGCGGATCACGCTGGCGGGATCCACGAGGCCTGGGACCGGGCCCATCGGCGCAGCGTGGTCCATGGCGACGATGAGCGTCCGCCCGTCGGCACCGAAGATGCGCCGCATCCGGCGCCGTTTCCCCACCATGGCTCCCTCCTCACTGCTGCGCCCGCGTGGCACCGCTCAGGCCCCCGACCGGCCGAGCCGGTGGATGAGCGGTGCGGTCGCCGGGTACAGGCCCCGGTAGACCTCGTACATCTCCGCGTACCGGTCGCGGAGCGCGACGTCCGGCTCGATGGCCCGCGAGAAGCGGCACATGGACGCCATCGCCGTGACCACGTCCCGGTGCATGCCCGATCCAGTCGCGGCGAGGATCGCGGCGCCCATCAGCGCCGTCTCGTGCACCTCCGGCACCGTCACGACGAACCCCGTGACATCCGCCTTGATCCGATTCCACAGTCCGCTCAGGGCAGTGCCACCGGAGACGCACATGGCCTCCACGTGGATGCCCGCGGACAGGATCGGCGCGGCCACGTCACGCAGCGCGAACGCAGCACCCTCCAGCACGGCCCGAACGAGGTGACCGCGGCCGTGGGCCAGCGTGAGCCCGGCGAGCACGCCGCGTGCCTCAGGGTCCCAGTGTGGCGAGCGCTCACCGGCAAGATAGGGCAGGAACACGAGCCCAGAGGCACCGGGCGGGGTGGCCTCCGCCTCGGTGAGCAGCCCCTCGATGTCCATCTGGCCTTGGCCCAGGACGCCAGCCAGCCACTCGAGCGACTTGCCCGTCGCGCTCATGGCCCCGCCGTACAGCCACAGGCCCGGGAGCGCGGCTGGGGCACCGTACGCGCCGTCGACGTGGGTCTCGGCATCCCAGTAGACGGCGAAGCCGCCAGAGGTCCCTCCCGTGTCGATCGCGTCACCCGGCTTCCGCATGCCCGCTCCGTAGAAGCTCGCCAGGGCGTCGTTGCCGCCCGCGACGACGATCGCGCCCGCATCCATCCCCAGGTCCTGGGCGGACTCGGGCAGCACGTCGCCCACCGGGGTGCCCCAGGAAGTCCGTGGCGGATGCTTGGTCGGGTCGCCACCGACACGCGCCGCGAGGTCGCCCGCTCGGTCCCCGGAGCCGGGCGGCAGGGAGGCGAGCACGTGACCGGTGAGTCGAAGCGCGAGCCAGTCGCTGGGTGTCAGGTACCACCGCGCGGCTGCTGCGACGGCCGGTTCGTGGCGGTCGATCCAGCGCTCGTGCGGCAGGGTACCCAGGCTCCAGGACGTCACGCCCAGCTCCGTCTCCAGCTCCCGCAGCTCGTCGGTGGCGCGCAGGTCCATCCAGGTGATGGCCGGTCGCAGGGGGATGCCGCGGGCATCGGTCACCACGGTGGTGGGGCCCTGGCTCACCACGGACACCGCCGCGATCCGGAACGCGCCCGCCGCCTCGGCGGCAGCACGAGCCTCCTCGACGGCCCGGCGCACGCCCACCCACCATGCGTCGGGCGACTGCTCGGCCCAGCCGGGCCGCGGGTGGTCGATGACGTGCGCCGCGCGGCCGATGCCCAGGAGCCGTCCCTCGGGCGTGATCAGACCGGCCTTGACCGCGGTCGTGCCCAGATCGATCGCGAGCAGCGCGTCGGTCATCACTCGGGCCCTGCCAGGCAGGCCACTCGGTCGCGACGACGTGCCGCACCCGTCTCCGCCGGGTCGGTCGCAGCCTCGGTCGGAGCCCTCATCGGCGCGCTGTGTCCGGGATCCGACGGGACGGACGCCTCCCGGAGTCCCACGGCCGTGATGACCATGGCGCCCGCGATGAGCAGCGCGGAGACGGCGAACGGGATGGCGGGCGCGATGGCGTACGCGGCGCCCGCGGCGAGCGGCCCGACCACCTGGGCGAGGCTCTGGGTGGAGGTGCGGTACCCCATCGCGGCGCCCTGCCCGGTGGTCGTGGCCCGGCTGATGTAGACAGGGATGGCGGTGAACCCGAAGGCCATCCCCATCCCCTGGAGGGCGTTCGCGATGGTCACACCGGGCAGGTCGGACACGACGAGCATCATCAGCATCCCAGCGATCGTGAGCGGCTGCCCGACCATGATCGCCATCCGCTCACCCACCCTTCCGATGAGCGGCCCGACGAGCCACCACTGGCTCAGCACGAACGCCAGGCCCATCGCGGAGAACACGAGGCCCAGCTCGGATGCAGCCATGCCCAGGTCATCGGTGGCATACAGCGCGAGCGCCGTGGGCCGGACGGATTCGGCGAGGCTGATGAGCAGGGTGACCAGGAGCACGGGCACGAGCGGGCGCAGGGTCTCGATGCGGGACGACGGGCGTCCCTCGGGTACGTGCGTCGCGGTGGGCGGCGCCACGGACGGCAGGAAGCCCACGACCAGGAGCGCCGACACGCCCGACGCGACGGCGGCGAGCACGAACGGCACCGCGACGCCGACCTCCGCGAGCAACCCACCGACGACCGGGCTGATGACGAAGGCCATGCCCATGCCCGCGGACACCGCGCCCATGGCCCGGCCCCGCGACTCCCGTGTGGTCACGTCCGCGACGTATGCGAACGAGGCGGGGATCATGCCCGCGGCGAACACGCCGCCCAGGAAGCGCAGCGCGAAGGCCGCCTGCAGGCCCGGCGCCATCGGCAGCGCAAGGTAGGTGACACCGAGACCCAGGGCCCCCGCGATCAGCACCTTGCGGCGGCCGACCCGGTCGGACCAGGCGCCCCAGAGCGGTGCCGACACCAGGATCGCCACGGCGTAGGCCGCATTGAACAGCGCGAGGTCCGACGCCTGCCCGCCGAGCGACCCCACGTACCGCGGCAGCGTCGGGATGAGCAGGGCGAAGCCCGAGCCGACCACGACCTGGACGACCACCAGCGCCAGGATGCGCGGGTCGCGCCATGTCGAGGACCGCGCACCGTCGCTCACGCGACCGAGACCTCCATGCCGGCGCTGGCACGGACCGCGTCAAGGACCCGCTGGATGGCCAGACCGTCCGACAGGTCCGGGGCCGGGGACGGATGGCGGCCCGTCCGGATGCCCTCGGCCAGGGCATCGGCGAGACGCAGGAACGCGGGCGAGTAGAAGTCACCGGGCCAGCCGATGAGCGATTCCATGGTCTCCGGGGCGGACAGCTCCTCGGCCTCCGGCATGCCGACCCGGTGGCCCCAGAGCCGCTCGTCGGCATCGAGCACCAGGGAGCCAGCGTCGCCATGCACCTCGATGCGGCGACCCGAATCATGGCCTCCGGCGGCGCTCAGCACCACGTCCGCGAGCGCGCCGCTCGCGAAGCGGAGCCGAAAGGCGGTGTAGTCGTCCGAGGTCACCGGCTTGACCACACCAGCCTTGTCGGCGCGTTGCGTGACGAAGGTGTGCGTCCGGCCACTGACCGCGGCTATGTCACCCAGGTACCAGCGGAGCTGATCGACCTGGTGGGAGCCCACCTCGCCCAGGATGCCGCCACCCGCTTCCGCGGTGGACCACCAGGTCCAGGTGGACATCTCCCACATCCCGGGATTGACGGACCACTGGAGGACGTGGCGGGGGACGCCGATGTACCCCTCCGCGATCGACCGCTGGAGCCGAGCCCGGACGGGGTTGAACCGCAACTCGTGGTCGATGACGCCGATGCGGCCACTCGCCCGCTGCGCGTCCAGCATCTCCTGCGCCTCGGCGGCGTTCATCGCGGTCGGCTTCTCGCACAGCACGTGCCAGCCCCGGCGGAAGCCCTCCACGGTGAGCCAGCGGTGGCTCGACGGGGGCGTCGCGATGGCCAACAGGTCGAGCTCCGCCTCTTCCAGCAACGCCTGCGCATCGAGGTAGGTGCTCGGGACACCATGCTTCGCGGCGACGTCGCGCACCCGGACCGGGTCGATGTCGCAGCACGCGACCACCTCGTACGCTCCGCTCCGCCGGAAGCCCACGATCATCACGTCGCCCATCAGGCCGAGACCCACGACACCCACTCGGATGGCCATGCTGTTGCCCCCCCTGTGTCAGCTGCCCGTCGCCGATCGCCTGCCCGATCAGCCGTCCATCTCGACCATGACCCGGAACGTCCGCCCGTTGGTGGCGAGACGCATCGCCTCGTCGATCCGCTCGAGGGGGAACCGACCTGACACCAGGTGGTCCAGGTCGACGAGCCCCTTCGACAGCAGGGCCGCCGCGTCCACCCAGTCCTCGAACGTCTGGTTGACGCCACCGGTCAGCGTGACCTGGTCGTGGTGAATCCAGTCGGGCGAGATGGGCCACTCGACCTTGGGGTAGTAGGACGAGTAGAACAGTGTCCGACCGCCCTTGCGCATCGCCTTGAGCCCGTCCTGTCCGGCGGGCCCGCCCACGGTGACGAACACCGCGTCGACGCCGCGTCCGGCGGTCAGGTCCCTGGCCACCGCGACGAGATCCTCGCGCGTGGGGTCCACGCCGAGGTGCGCGCCGTGACCCGTGCCCATCGCGAGCTTCTCCGCGTCCGGCTCCGAGAGGATGACCCGGCAGCCACGGAGACGGGCCAGCAGCACGTGGATCTGGCCCATCGTGCCGCCCCCAATGACGAGGACGTCCTCGCCGAACCGCAGGTTCGCCTTCTTGATGTTGTGGAGGACGCACGCCAGCGGCTCCCCGAAGGCCGCGTGGTCCCAGCGGACCTGGGGATCGATGGGGAAGACCTGGTACCCCTCGGCCAGCGCGAACTCCGAGAGTCCGCCGAACTTCCAGGGCTTCGTGTTGAACGACTTCGGTCGGGTGGTGCACTTGTCCGTCTCGCCCAGACGGCAGAAGTGGCACTGCATGCAGCGCGGCAGGAACGAGATGATCACGTGGTCCCCGGGCTTCACCGAGACGACGTCCTCGCCCACCTCGACGATCTCCCCGGCGGGCTCGTGGCCGGGTGACACGGGGTACATGTCCATCACGCCGTTGTAGAGGCGCTGCTCCATGGTGCAGATGCCGCACACGCGCACGCGCACCAGCACCTGGGTGGGACCGGGTCGAGGACGTTCGTCCGACCGGAGCTCCACCGCACCCGGGCCCGTGAAGTACGCCGCCCGGCTGCCTGTCATCGTCATCTCTCGATCCCTGCCTTCCATTCCTCGTTGGTGGACCGATCCGGCTGCGGCTCCGCGTCCGCTCGCTCGAGCACAGCCCTCACGGTGTCGATGTCACTCACGAGCGTCCCGACCCAGCCGCCTCGGAGCGCACCGAGGAGGGGCACCACCTTGTCATCGCCACAGGCGAGCCAGAGCGACAGCGGGACCCGGGACAGCCGATCCGGGTGGAGCGCGACCATGCGCGCCGCGAGCTCCGGCAGTGCGGACCGCCCCGCGCTGTCGAACGGCCATGCGAGCACCTCACCGGTCGCACCCGCCTGCTCCAGCAGCGGAGGGATGTCCGGTCCGTACCACGCTGGCGAGGTCTGGAGGGAGCCCACGCCGACGACCGCGACGTCCAAGCGGTCCCAGCGGTCGGTCACCTCACGCACGGCCGCGTGGCCCAGGAGCGCATCACGCACGGCCGTATCCGCGACCATGCCCGGCGCCGGGAGCTCGATGGCCCGCCCGCCCAGCACGTCGGCGAGACGCCGGGCGTGGTCCATGGGGCCCGGGTACGACCCAAGCCCGCCCATGAGCGGGACCACGGTGAGTGGCACCGATACGGGCGCCGCAGCGAGCGCGTCGACCATAGCGCCGGTCGTCGCGCCGCCTCCGATCCCCACCACCATGTCCGCCCGGACCAGGCCGCGCAGGAGACGCGCGGCCTCCAGCCCGACCAGACGGCGGGTCATGTCGTCCGCGCCGCCGACGCGTCCCACCAGGTGGGCATCACGCACGCCGAAGCGCCGCTGGAGCTCACCGACCACCAGGTGATCGTCGACCCGACCGTCGTGGACGGTGATCTCGACGACGCCGGTCGCGCGAGCCTCCTTGAGCAGGCGGCTGACCTGGCTGCGGTGGACCCCGAGGAGCTCGGCGACCCGATCCTGCGTCTCGCCCAACTCGAAGTACAGCCGACTGGCACGAACGAGGAGGTCGTGATGGCTGGAGCCCA
>DAOTUX010000370.1:0-2419 GCA_034436475.1 Chloroflexota bacterium
CTCACGGCCCCCGCGAGGAGCGGTGTCCCGGCGAGCTCCAGGCGACCGCCGGGACGCAGCTCGACCTCGATGTCACCGAACAGCCGGTAGCGACCGGGCTCCTGGCCGGCGACCGACACGGCATCGCTGACCAGGATGGTCCGTTCCACGCCCTTGGCGCGCACCACGCTCTGCATCACGGCCGGCGGCAGGTGATGGCCGTCGAAGATGAAGCCGGCGGCCAGGCGGTCCTCGGCGAGCTGGTCCCAGATGTAGTTGGGGTGTCGCCGGATCTGCGCGTGCGCACCGTTGCCCAGGTGTGTCGAACAGGTGGCACCCGCGTCCACCGCGGCCCGGATCGCGTCGCCGTCCGCCGCGGTGTGGCCGACCGAGACCACCACCCCTTGGGCGACCAGCGCGCGGATGTACCCGACCGCGCCCGGGTACTCCGGGGACAGGGTGACCATGGTGATGCGCCCGCGGGCGGCCTCCTGCCAGCGCCCGAACTCGGCGATGTCGGGTGGTCGGACATGACGCAGCGGATGCGCCCCCCGTGGGCCGTCCTCGGTCGCGATGTGGGGACCCTCGACGTGGATGCCCGGCACGGAGGCCGCGACGAGCGGGTCCGCGTCGCACGCGTCCGCGACCGCCCCCACCATCGTCCGGATGTGCGCCTCGGACTGGGTGCAGATGGTGATGAGCGTCCCCGTGACGCCATGCCGCCAGAGCGCCCGCACGGTGCCCGCGGTCGCCGCGGGGCCGGCGTCGGGGTCGTTGGGGTCGTGCCCTCCGAAGCCGTTGACCTGGATGTCCAGCCAGCCCGGTGCGACCCACGTGTCGGGGGGCGCGTCGCCCGGATGCTCGAGAGGGCGCTCGACCGCTGCGACGCGCCCATCGGCCACGACGACCCGGACCGGCTGGCCGGTCGAGACGTCGCGGCCCTGGAGCTCGGTGCCCACCCGCTCAGCCCTTGAGCCCGGTGAGGGTGATGCCCTCGACGATGCGCCGGCGCAGGATGAGGAACGCCGCGAGCGTGGGCAGCATCGCGAACACCGCGCCCGCGCTGGTCACCCCGAAGTTGACCGAGAAGTTGTTGGCGAACTGGGAGAGGCCCAGCTCCATCGGGCACAGGTCCGGGTTGTTGAGGATGAGCAGGGGCCAGATGAACGCCGTCCACGCCTGGATGAAGGCGAGGATGGCGAGCGCCGACATGGCCGGTGCCAGCAGCCGGGGCACCATCCGGAGCATGATGCCGATCTCACCCATGCCATCGATGCGCGCGGCGTCGAGCAACTCGTCGGGGACGCTCGTGAGCGTGTTCTGACGCATGAAGAAGATGCCATAGCTCATCACCAGGTACGGCAGGAACATGCCCATGGGCTGGTTCACCAGACGCAACGCGTTCATCTGGGTGAACAACGGCACCATGTACACCTCGAAGGGCACGATGGCGGTGGCCAGGACCAGCATGAACAGCAGGTTGTTGCCCGGGAAGCGGAACTTGGCGAAGACATAGCCCGCGACGCTCGAGGTGACCAGGATGAACACGGTCGAGATGATCGCGAACACGAGGCTGTTCCAGAGGTACAGGAACATCGGGGCCGACGCGAACATCTTCTCGTAGTTCTCGAGCGTCCACTGCTCCGGCAACAGCCGGGGCGGCACGAACAGCAGCTCGGGCGCGGGTCGGAGCGAGGTGCTCAGCAGCCAGAACAGCGGGAAGATCATCGCGACCCCGCCCGCGAGCAGCAGCACGATGAGCACCCAGCGTGAGATGTCGGTACGCAGCGTCGCCCGTCGGACCCTCATGTGCGTGCCCCCCGCAGGAACCGGAACTGGATGACGGTGAGCGCGAGGATCACCAGGAACAGGTACACCGCCTCGGCGGACGCATAGCCCATCTTGAAGAAGCGGAACCCGTTCTCGAAGATGTCATAGACCAGCACCCGCACCAGACGTCCCGGTTGTCCCTGGACGTCGGAGGCCAGCACGTACACCTGGGTGAACACGTTGTAGGCCGAGATGGTGGTGATGACGATCACGAACAGCGTGACCGGGGCGAGCAGGGGCACCGTGATATGGCGGAACTGGTGCCAGCCTCCCGCGCCGTCGACCGCGGCCGCCTCGTGGTACTCGCGTGGCACGGCACGCATGCCCACGAGCAGGATGATCATGTTGTAGCCGACGAGCTTCCAGACCGACAGGATGATGACCGCGACGAGCGCCATCTGGGGATCGCTCAGCCACGGCTGCTTGGGGATGCCGAAGATCCCCAGGGTCGCGTTGAGGATGCCGTTCTCGTAGTTGAAGATCTCGCGCCAGCCCAAGGTCACCGGGACCATGGGCACGAGCACCGGGATGAAGTACAGGAACTCGATGAGCGCACCCACACGTCCACCGATGGCACGCGCGAGGAGCGCCGCGAGGACGAACGCGATAC
>DAOTUX010000371.1:0-5800 GCA_034436475.1 Chloroflexota bacterium
ACCGACTGGATGTCCCGTGACGACCCCGACTCGTGCGTGACCACGGTGTTCGCGGGGTCGAGTAACGACCACAGTTCGCGGAACATCCGATAACCGTTGATGGGTGCGCTGTCGTCGCCGAACATCGGCTCGAAATCGGCCAGCCATCGCGCGCGGATGTCAGCGAGCGTGGCGGCTATCGTCCGGGCGCGCGTCTGCTGCGCTGGCCCCACTCGGCCGCGCAACTCGTCAGCAAGCGCGGCCAGGAACAGCCGTGCATCGCTATGGACGGGGACCTCGGTCCACTGGGTCTTGTTGAGGTCGAGCGGATCGATGGTGGCGTGGATGATGACCTTCCCGTCCGGGACCTCTGGCGTGAAGTCGGTGCGGCTGAGGCTGGAGCCGACGACGAGGAGCACGTCCGACTCGCGCAGGATGTGCTCGACCATGGGGGTCTGAGCGTAACCCCCCGTGCCCGCAGCCAGCGGATGGTCCTCGGGCATGCCGCTCTTGCCTTGGAGCGTGGTCATGACCGGCGCCCCCAGGAGCTCCGCGACCTCGACCAACTCGGCGCTCGCCTCCGCGTACAACACCCCCTGGCCAGACCAGATGGCTGGCCAGCTTGCCCGCAGCAGCCGCTCGGCAGCCTCCCGAACTGCGCCCAAGTCGGGACCGGGTCGTGTCCCGCGGGCCGGCTGGTAGTCCACGAGCGCACTCGGCATGGCAAGGATGTCCTCCGGGAGCTCCAGCATCGCGGGACGTGGACGACCCGATCTGAGCATCGAGAACGCGTGGCGGGCTCGCTCCGCAACGAGCTCGGGTGACACGATTCGGCTCGCGTAGCACGTCACGTCCCGGAAGTGGTCGAGTGCCTCAAACGTGGGTGGCTCACCCGCGCGCGCCATGCCGGGATGACCCGGCAGGAACAGGGTTGGTGTCGAATCTGTCCATGAGTGCACCAGTCCGGCGTACGCGTTCTCTGCTCCCGCTAGGGACTGGACCGCCCACGTGCCAATCTTGCGCCCGTTGGTTGAACGGGAGACGCCATCCGCCATGTCGCCGGCTACGCGTTCTTGCCGTGGGAGGACCAGGCGCACACCCGCCCGGGCGAGAGCCTCGGTCATGGGGCTTCCTGGGAAGTAGAACACCTGCTCGACACCTTCTTGACGCAGGATTTGGGCCAGGACGTCGGCGGCGTTCATGGGTGACCTCGCTGGAGCATCATGGTGAGTTGTGAGACTGTCGGACAATACTAGGTCTCACGACACCTCGCTCCCATGAACGCGGGACCGAGACTCGGGCGCGTGGCGGAAGCTCCCGCACCGCCCTACCTGCGCCGTCCGGGTCTCGGAAGGCCACGGAGGGGCCCGTCGCGAGGTTCACGACGTGTGGCTGGCAACCACGCGCCGTCAACGCACGGGGTGCATGTTCGATGTCGCCTGCCTCGATCAGCCGGCAGTCGATGGTGTCGGGAGTCGTGCTCGTGAAGCCCATGCCGGTAGCGATGGAGCTCGCCGACCCGGGCGTCAGCTGCTCGGGCCGCGGGCGTTCACGGCCGGTTTGGTCATGGCCGGCGTTGGAACAAGCCTGCTCGACTGTGGACGCCTTGGCCTGGTCCACATGGGTGACCGGAACGGTCGCCAGCTCCAGTCTTGAGGCCCACGGCCATCCCCGCTGCGTTGTCGGTGTGCCCATCGTCCCGGCGGACTAGCGCCATCCCGTGTCTGGTCCATCGCGACCCGCTCCGGCGGGGTATCCTTCAGGGCGCGGCGCCCGCTGCTGGCCGCTGCGTGCCCACCCTCCACATTCGGGGTTCCTGGATGAAGGTCGCCATCGCGAAGGAGACTGCGCCCAACGAGCGGCGCGTCGCGCTCGTGCCCGAAGTCATCGGCAAGCTGGTCAACGCAGGACTCGAGGTGCTCGTCGAGTCGGGAGCGGGCGAGGGGTCCGCCATCCCGGACTCCGCGTACGTCGATGCGGGGGCCAGGGTCATCCCCACCAGCCAGGTGGACGACGCTGACGTGGTCCTCCGCGTCCAGAAGCCGTCCGCGGCCGAGGTGAAGAAGCTCAAGTCCGGCCAGACCGTCATCGGCCTGCTCCAGCCGCTCATCGATCCGCAGACCGCACAGGCGCTCGCCGACAAGGGCATCACCGCGGTCAGTCTCGACGCCCTGCCGCGGACGCTGTCGCGCGCCCAGACCATGGACGCGCTCAGCTCCCAGGCCAACGTCGGTGGCTACAAGGCGGTCATCATCGCGGCCGAGGCATACGGTCGCTACTTCCCGCTGCTGACGACGGCCGCGGGCACCGCCAAGCCCGCCAACGTGCTCATCCTGGGCATCGGTGTGGCCGGCCTCCAGGCCATCGCCACGGCGAAGCGGCTGGGCGCCCAGGTCAAGGCCTACGACGTGCGCTCCGAGACCAAGGAGCAGGCCCTGTCGCTGGGCGCCCAATTCCTGGAGCTCAAGTCCGTGGCGGACGCCGCGGGCACGGGCGGCTACGCCCGGGAGCTGACAGCCGAGGAGCGAGCCGCGCAGCAGCAGGAGCTCAACGGCTACATCGGGGGCATGGACGTGGTCATCACCACCGCCCAGGTCCCGGGTCGCCGGCCACCGGTCCTGGTGACCGCGGACGCGGTCAAGCTCATGAAGCCGGGTTCGGTCATCGTGGACATGGCCGCGAGCGACCTGGGTGGCAACGTTGAGCTGTCCCAGCCAGGTGAGACCATCGTCACGGACAACGGCGTGACCATCATCGCGCCCACCAACCTGCCGGCGACCATGCCGGCCGGCGCGAGCGCGTTCTACGCGCGGAACATCTCGGCGCTCCTGCTCCACATGGTCAAGGACGGCACGCTGAACATCGACCTGGCCGACGAGATCACCGGCGCGGTGGTCATCACCCAGGGTGGCAAGGTGGTCCAGGAGGCCACGGCCAAGCTCCTGGGCATCGAGGTTGAGAAGCCCGCCACGGAGCCTGAGCCAGCGCCCGATCCCGCCGACGACGCGGCGCCCGCCGCGGAGCCCGTCATCGAGCCGGAGCCGGAGGCCGAGATCATCGAGAAGGTCCTCGAGGAGGAGCAGGCCCAGGCCGAGGCCGAGGACCCCATCGCGACCGAGCCCGTCGAGGCGACAGCGACCGAGGCAACGGAGACCGCCGAGACGGCAGCGACCGCCGAGGAACCCGAGACCCCCCTCACCGACGGAGGCAAGGCGTGAGCACCGAGCTGCTCGACTCCATCGCCATCTTCGTGCTGGCGATCCTCGTCGGCATCGAGGTCATCAGCAAGGTCCCCACGACCCTGCACACGCCATTGATGTCCGGCGCCAACTCCATCCACGGCATCGTGCTGGTGGGCGCCATGATCATCGCGGCCAACTCTCACACCTGGCTGAGCTACCTGCTCGCGTTCGTGGCCATGGTGTTCGGTGCCGCGAACGTGGTCGGTGGCTACATGGTCACCGACCGGATGCTCGAGATGTTCAAGAAGAAGCCCGCCGCCCCCAAGGCCGGTGAGGGCTCCGGCAAGGGAGCCTGACCGATGCCCGGTAGCGCGCTCTACACCATCGTCTTCTTCGCCTGGCTCATCGGGGCCTCGCTGTTCGTCATCGGTCTGCATCAGATGAACAGCCCGGCCACGGCCCGCAACGGCAACAAGCTGTCCGCGCTGGGTATGGCCATCGCCGTGGGTGCGACCCTCGTGTGGCTCGCCCTGCGACCGGGCGGCCTGTCCATCGAGGCGTGGGCCATCATCATCGTGGGCTTCGCCATCGGTGGTGGCATCGGCCTGTATCTCGCGCGCAGCGTCAAGATGACCGCGATGCCGCAGCTGGTGTCGCTGTTCAACGCGGTGGGCGGCGGCGCGGCGGCCCTGGTGGCGGTGGAGGACTTCTTCCACGTCGTCAACACGCCCGAGTACAGCATCTCCACGTCCGTGTTCGTGGTGCTGGGCGCAGTCATCGGCTGCATCACGTTCTCGGGCTCGATCGTGGCGGCCGCCAAGCTCCAGGGCATCATGTCGGGCCAGCCCATCATCAAGACCTGGACGCGCCCGCTCACGCTGGGCGTTGCGGCGGTCGCGGGGATCGGGACGCTCATCCTGGTGCTGGGCGCCGCGAACGTGTTCGGGCTGGACAGCGCCATCGCGAACACCATCCTCATCGTCATCTTCGGTGCCGCGCTCATCTTCGGTGTCACGCTCGTGCTGCCCATCGGCGGCGCGGACATGCCGGTGGTCATCAGCCTCCTGAACTCGTTCACGGGCACGGCCGCCGCGATGTCGGGCTTCGTCATCAACAACCCGGTGCTCATCATCGCGGGCGCCTTGGTGGGCGCCTCGGGCGCCATCCTCACCAAGCTCATGGCCGATGCCATGAACCGGTCGATCATGAACATCATGGTCGGCGGCTTTGGCGGTGGCGAGGGGACGCAGGGTGCCGCCACGGGTGGTGCCGGCGGCTCGGTGCGCGAGATCAACGTGGACGACGCGGCCATCATGCTCGCGTACGCCCAGAAGGTCATCGTGGTGCCGGGCTATGGGTTGGCGGTCGCCCAGGCGCAGCACGCGGTGCGGGAGCTTGCGGAGGTGCTGGAGGATCGCGGCGTGGACGTCTCCTATGCCATCCACCCGGTGGCGGGCCGCATGCCCGGGCACATGAACGTGCTGCTGGCGGAGGCCAACGTGCCCTACCCGCAGCTCAAGGAGATGGAGGAGGTCAACCCCGAGTTCGAGCGGGCGGATGTGGCCTTGGTGGTGGGCGCCAACGACGTCACCAACCCAGCCGCTCGACGATCAGGCAACCCGGTCTCGGGCATGCCCATCCTGGACGTGGACAAGGCGAAGAACATCATCGTCATCAAGCGGTCCATGGGTCGGGGTTACGCGGGCATCGACAACGAGCTGTACATCGACCCCAAGACGGGCATGTTCTTCGCGGACGCGAAGGCCGGTCTCGAGGGCCTCACGGCGGCCGTCAAAGGCCTCTAGCTCCAGGCACAGCGCCCGGCGGCGGCCGGGCGGCTCATGACACGGTCGGCCACGGGCGGTCGCCGGCAACGGCGGCCGCCCTGTTGGTCTGGCAGGCCGTGGTGGCGTGTGCCGTAGGCCGTGGGGCGCTCGGCCGCGTGCGCCGCAGGTGGCGCTCGGCCGTGGACAGCTCGGCCGCGTGCGCACCGGGTGAGCGTTGTGCCCGGCGGAATGGGCAGCCTGCCCCCGCCGCCCGCTGGCTGACACCCCCGGTGCGCAGGTCGACCGACCACGGGCCTCCATCGACCAGCCCCGTCGGTCGGTTGACGCACAGGGTGAACAGGACGACCGGTGGGGGCCAGTTGCAGCCCATCCCTGCCATCTCCGCCCGTCGTAATGCGCACGTCGTGCGCATGGGCGGCCCGCCCGTACGTCGCCAGGACCGTCAGCCCACGGCTCGGTGAGGATCAGCCGATGGGCGGCCCGCCCGTACGTCGCCCGGACCGTCAGCCCACGGCTCGGTGAGGATCAGCCGATGGGCGGCCCGCCCGTACGTCGCCCGGACGGTCAGCCCCCGGCTCGGTGAGGATCAGCCGATGTGCGGCCCGCCCGTACGTCGCCAGGACCGTCAGCCCACGGCTCGGTGAGGATCAGCCGATGGCCGGCCCCGCCTGCTCGGCGAGGTGGCACGCGACCAGCACATCCGGCGGGAACGGGCGCAGCACAGGGTCGTCCACCGCGCAGCGGTCGATTGCGATAGGGCAGCGGGGATGGAATCGGCACCCGCTCGGGATGTCGACCTGGCTTGGTGGCTCACCCTCCAGACGTGGCACGCCCAGACCGGCACGCCAGGTC